>JAAYZF010000320.1 GCA_012514975.1 bacterium | reverse complement strand
GTGCCGGGATGCAGACGCCAGACGACGCCCTCGATGCGTCTTTCCGCGCCGCTGCCGACGAGGCGGGTGGCCACCTCGTTTGACGGGAAATCACCGTGCCACCGCGACGCAACGTAGTACAGCTCGCCGTCGCCGCCGAACACGAGCCCGCCCGCGTGGGCGACGAAATAGTCCTCGGGCAGCGTCCTGTCGTGCGGCGGCGTGGCAGGGCCGAGGTTTTCCACCCGGCCCCATTCGCCCTCGTCCGGCCAGATGCGCATGAGGAACGGATTGCCGTTCCAAGTGACCGCGTAGACGCACTCGCCGCCGGGAGACGCCACGGCGTCGTAGAACACGCTGTGCCAGCCGGTCTGGTGCACCGGGTCGTGCGGCAGGACGAAGGGCGAACGGCTGACGCGGCCGTCGGCGGGGTCGTAGCGGACGAGATGGCCGAAGTCGTCGGTTGTCCAGACGCGATGGCGTTTGTCGATGAAGAGCGCCTGGGCGTTGATCGAGCCGATGCGCGCGATGTCCCGTCTGGCGCGTCTGCGGATGTCGTAGACGATGAGATGGTCGCGCGGGTAACTCAGCGCATAGAGCAGATGGCGTTCCTCGTCGTGGGCGAGGCAGCGGCACCCCTCCTTGGGGATTAGCGTATCCCACCAGAGCACCGTGCCCGTCTTCGTGTCAAACGAAAGGAGCGCGCTGCCGCGGAAGCACCGCTCGGGATCGTGCCACGAGTTCCAGGGCGAATACGCGGGCTGGTCGATCGGCGGCCCGGAGAGATGCGTGGCCATGTACAGAACGCCGTTGTGCACGGACGGCGCGAAGCTGTAATGGATTTTGCACTGGGTCGCCCGGCCCGAATCGCGCGGATCGTTGACCATCTCGTCAAGATCGAACAGGTAGTCGAGCCCGTCGTGGCGGTCATTGTAGCGCACGAGCTTCACAATGCCGCCCGGCACGCCCTCGGCGCATGCCGCCGCGTAGATTCTGCCGTCAGGCCCCGCGGAGAGCGACCAGCATGAATCCGAATCAGGATGCTTGTCGAACTGGTACCAGTTGACAGCGTAACTCATCGGGCTCCTCCCCGGGTAATGACGACGGTATGGCGAACCATTGGCGGATCACGCAGGGCGCACGCGCCAGCCGTGCTACCTGGCGTACGTGAGGGTGTGTGTGCCGATGTCCTTGCCGTTCTTGAAGATGAGCGCGGTGATCGCCGAGCCGTCGTCGCTGTAGGCAACGAAGGCGCCCTTGCCGAAATAGTACATCCCGTACGCATCAGTCACTTTCCGCCACTTGGCCTGCTTGAGCGACAGCGGGTACTGGGCGACGCTGAAGTCCGGAAACGCGTAGTCGAAGATGTACGATTTCGTCATGTCGAGTATGAACGCCGCAAACCCGGGGACGTTCGCCGTGCCTGCCACCTTTGGTTTCTTGCCGCATTTCGCGCCGGCGACATTGTCCGAAGCGTTGTTGGCGACCAGGATGCCTTTGCCCGAGTAGTAGAGGCGGTTGAAATCGGCGACCTCGGGAATCGTGAAGTTCTCGAAGTACGGCGTGCCCTTGCGGCTCACCACGCTGAACGGGCCGTGCGCGCCGTCGTACACCCAGAAGAGCGTGCCGCCGCGGTAATCGTGCAGGTAATTGAGGATGGACGCCTTTGTCGTGGGAAACGAGACGCTGCTCGCGCCGTACGTCTTGCCTTTCTTGAAGATGTCGAAGTTGAGCTTGGAGGCGTCCGCGTACGCGCGGAACACCACGCCGTTGAAGAACACGGCGTCAATCCATGCGTCCTGTTCCACAGGCACACGCCACAGCTCCTTCATCTTCTTGTCGAACGCGATCACTGTTTCCCCGCCCGCCGCCTCGTCATAGTACAGCACGTAGACGATGCCGTTGCCGATCCACGCGTTCATCCCGCCCCTGCCTGCGGCGTACGAACCGGCCGTTTCGACGCCGTTCTTGCCCATTGTGTACAAGATGAACGTGCTTTCCTCCTTCTCATCATTCCAGTCCCAGACAAGGAGGAGCCCATCCACGATGTCCTGGATGTAGAAGTCGTCCATGGCGCCCGGCAGGTTGACGTTCTGGAAGAGCGCCTTGTTGTTCTTGTCTTCGAGCGCGAGGGTATGGTCGCGGTAGTCTTCGTCCACGTCGATCAGCGGGTCGCCCAACACGTTCGTGCCTTCGAAGTCTGAGGTGATGAGGTCCTCGACATACGAGAGCGCGCTTCCTTTCATCGTGCCCCAGATGATCGAGTAGGTGTCGGTCTTGCCTCCCGCGAAGTGGAACACGTCCGCGTAGGGCGCCCAGCAGAGCACGACGGAACCGACGTCCGGGGTGTCGTAGCCGCAGACATAGACATGGTACGTCTGGCCCGCCGTCGCATGGAAGGTGGCCATGCTTGTCAGGGTATCCACGTCATCGTTGCAGGTGATCAGGACGAGGAAACCGATGGCATTGCCGGTGAAGATGCCGAGCATGGTGTCGAAGTCGCTGCCGGCGGTGTCGAACACGTAGCGGCCCGTCGCCGGGCAGGTCCATGTGTACCAGATGCTGTTCGACACGACGTCGTAGCCGCAGTAGAGATACGGTTCGCCGGGTTCGCCGGTCGCTTCGACAGTGGCGCCGGTGATCGAGCCGCTTGCGCCGGCGATGGAGGTGCGATCAGCGAACATGTCGTTGGGAGGCGGGGCGAGGCGGAGGGAAGATGCCGCCCGGGCAGGGCTTGGCGGCTTGCGCGCGGTTGTCGTGCGACCGAAGCGATCGGCGAGGGCCACGCGGCCGTTGCGGACCTTGGCGGCATGCCGGGCCGAAAGGGCCGCGCCAGGCGATCCGTCGACCGCGGCGCCGGGCAGGACGAACTGCCGGCCCGCCGCATCATGCGGCCTCGGCATCACCACCGGTTTCTGCGCGGCGCATGACAGCGCCAACGCGACGAGCGCACCTGCCACGATGATCTTTGCGTTCATGGACGTACTCCTGTGATGTCTTGCAGCGCTAGACGCGCGGTGCTTCTCATGCACGGCGCCTGCCTCGACTCGTGCTATTCTATCATACCGGCGCGCACGCGTCAATGCCGGGGCCGGGATGCGCCGTGCGATTGCTTCCTGGCGGGAATTCTGGTACAATCCTGCTGTTACTACGCAAGGAGCGTATGGCGATCATCTTCGGGTTTGACGGGAACGCGTTTGCCGCGCCGGTGTCCGAGCGCGATCACACGGCGCTGATCGAAGCCCTTGCCTCGCGCATTGTGCGGTGGCGCATGGCGGCGCCGGCGGTCGTGACGCTCGAATCGCTCAAGCCTGTTGCGCGCATCGCGGGCCAGGCGCTCGTCGTCGCCGCGCCGCTGGTGTCGTTCATCGTCCCCCCGCAAATGATCGCCGACGTGTGCGACCTGCTCCAGACGCCGGAGAACATCGACGCGCTGGTCGCCGCCATCGAACGCGCGGAGGAGCGGCAACAGCAGTACACGAATGGCGGGAGAGAAGATGAACGGCTATGAAGTACACGGATTACACAGATTCCACGGAAAGGGTGGATGCGGCAAACGGCACAACAAACGACGGAGAGCTCCTGTACAGAGAGCTGACATTTGAAATAAGGGCTGCGTTGTTCGAGGTCTACAACACGCTCGGACCAGGATTTAGAGAGGAAACGTATAGGCGAGCGGTATTGAGGGAACTGAAGCTCAGAGGCCTTTGTGCAGAACCGGAGTTGTTCGCAGAGGTCCGGTACAAAGGTAGCGTTATAGACAGGTACAGAATGGACATTGTCGTTGAATCGAAGGTTGTCATCGAACTGAAGGCTGTCGAGGAGATGAAGGCGTCATTTGCCGCGCAGTTGCTCTCCTACCTTAAGGCCTCGCAGTTGAGACTTGGCCTTCTGGTCAATTTCGGTTCAGACGAGCTCTACGTGCGCCGTTTCATCCGTTAGTGACCGGTGAATTCCGGGCGCCAAATCCGTGCAATCCGTGGAATCCGTGCACCGTGCCGGAATTGAACGTCATACTCGCGACTGACTGCGGGTCGACCACGACCAAGGCGATCCTGATCGAGCGGCAGGGCGGGCACTACCGCCTCGCCGCCCGCGGCGAAGCGCCCACGACGGTCGAGGCGCCCGCCGAGGACGTCACGCGCGGCGTCATCAACGCCGTCAGCGAGATCGAGGGCATCACCGGCCGCGTGTTCATCGAGGATGACCGGCTGATCGTCCCGCGCCGCAACGGCAGGGGGGCTGATGCGTACATCTCGACGTCGAGCGCGGGTGGCGGCCTGCAGATGATGGTTGCCGGCGTCGTCCAGACTATGACCACCGAGAGCGCCCAGCGCGCCGCCCTCGGCGCCGGCGCAATCGTCATGGACGCCCTCGCGGCGAATGACAAGCGCCGCGCATTCGAGCGGATCGAGCGCATTCGCAACCTGCGGCCCGACATGATCCTCCTTTCAGGCGGCACGGACGGCGGGACGGTGCGCCACGTGGCCGCGATGGCCGAGATGATCGCCGCGGCAGACCCGAAACCGCGGTTCGGCAGCGGCTATCAACTGCCCGTGGTGTTCGCCGGCAACACCGAAGCGCGCGACGCCGTCTCACAGGCCCTGGGCGCCAAGGCTGCGCTCCAGATCGTCGATAACATCAGGCCCACGCTCGAATCCGAGAACCTGCGCCCTGCGCGCGATGCGATCCATGATCTCTTTCTCGAGCACGTCATGGCGCACGCCCCGGGCTACGCAAAGCTGATGACGTGGACGTCCGTGCCGATCATGCCGACCCCGGGCGCCGTGGGCGACATCATGCAGCTCATCGCGCGGCGCGAAGGCATCCAGGTCGTCGGCGTAGACATTGGCGGGGCGACGACGGACGTGTTCAGCGTCTTCCGCGAGGGCCGCGAGGGCGAGCCGGTGTTCAACCGCACGGTGAGCGCGAACCTCGGCATGAGCTACAGCATCTCGAACGTGGTGGCCGAGGCAACCATTCCCGGCATCATGCGCTGGGTGCCGTTCGACGTTGACGAGCGGGCCCTGCGCAACGGCATCCGCAACAAGATGATCAGGCCGACCACGATTCCCATGGAGCTCGGCGGCCTCATGATCGAGCAGGCGATCTGCCGCGAAGCCCTCCGCCTCGCCTTCATCCAGCACAAGGACATGGCGGTCAGCCTCAAGGGCGTCCAGCAGCAACGCACCATCGCCGAGGCGTTCGACCAGGCGCGCTCCGGCGCGACACTGGTCGATATGATGGGGCTCGACCTGATCGTCGGCAGCGGCGGCGTGCTCTCCCATGCCCCGCGCCGCAGCCAGGCGGCGTTGATGATGATCGACGGCTTCGCGCCGGAAGGATTCACCCAGCTTGCCGTGGACTCGATCTTCATGATGCCCCAGCTCGGCGTCCTCGCGCAGCTCAACGAGGAGGCGGCGATCGAAGTGTTCGACAAGGACTGCCTCATCCGGCTCGGCGCCGTGATTGCCCCTGTCGGCACGGACGCCTATGGCAGACACTGCGTCACGATCGAAATCGTCCGCCCGGGCCGCGATGTCGAACGCCATCGCCTTCCCGTAGGCGAAATGGCGCTGATCCCGCTCGCCGAGGGCGAAACGCTCGATGTCTCCGCCATCCCCTCAAGGAAGTTCGACGTCGGCGCGGGCCATGGCAGACAGGTGACAAAACGCGTGACCGGCGGCGCCGTCGGCCTGATTATCGACACGCGATGCCGGCCGATCCAGCTTCCGGCAACACATGCCGACCGCATCGCCGCACTGAAAAGATGGAATGACGCGCTTGCGGTCTACCCCACGCACTAGAGGCAAGCGATCCACTTACACTAACACCGTCCATCGTACTTCGCACTTGGCACTTCGTACTTCGTCCATCTTACTTCGTACTTAACTTATGGGTTACGCCTACACTCCAGGCCTGAAGGTCCTCGCCGCGACAACGATCCGCCGTTGCCGCCGCCTGCCCCTGCCGGGCGCAGTGCTCGTCCGCGCAGGCGACCGCGTCGGTGCCGAGCAGGTGGTCATGCGCACCGAGCTGCCCGGCCCGGCCGACATGGTCAACCTTGTCAGCATGCTCGGCGTCATGCCGGCCGAGCTGCCGCGGTACGTGGTGAGGAAGGTTGGCGACTCCATCGCCAAGGGCGATCTGCTGGCCGAGAGCAAAGGCTTCCTCGGGCTGTTCAAGACGCGGATCGAGGCGCCGATGGCGGGAACGATCGAGGCCATCTCGCCCGTCACGGGGCAGATGACCGTGCGCAGCCCCGCCGTTCCCGTTGAAGTGCACGCATACATTGACGGCGTGGTTGCCGAGGTTGTGGACACGGAATCCGTGACGGTGGAGACGAGCGGCGCATTCATCCAGGGCATCTTCGGCGTTGGCGGCGAGACGAACGGCGTGATCGCGATGATCGCCGAACGGCCCGACGAACCAATGGACCCCGCGCGCATAACGCCCGCGCACAAGGGCGCCGTTCT
>JAAYZF010000319.1 GCA_012514975.1 bacterium | reverse complement strand
GGAGCTGGTGCTCATGCGGAGTGCATCCCGTCGCCTGCTTGAACACGCGCAGCAACTGGTTGATGGACAGGCCGCTTAACTGCGCCAGCGTCGCCACGGAAACCGGTTCGTTGCAGTGCTGGTCGAGATGCCTGATTGCCGCTCCCGCCTTGAGCAGCGCCTGAGCCGCGGGCACCGTTGACGCCGAGTATGCCCGGCACAGCAGGACGATCAGTTGCGCGAAGAGCGCCCTGATTGCAGTCGTATGGCCAGGAGGCTTCAACAGGCACTCACGTTCCAGCGCCGCGATCAGGCGGTCCGCCTGAACAATATCGTGGATGCCCAGCCGCAGCTTGGACTCAAAGCGGTGCAACGCCCGGTACTGTGGCTCGAGTACGAACAGCGCGCTGTAACTCGGCAGCATGGCAACGTCACTCTCGCGCGGCAGAAACTGCGCCGGGTCGAACTGCACGTTCGCGGTCTCACACTTGTCGCGGTCCCGGTAGCCGTGCCTGCCGCCTGCGGTAATCACAAAGACATCACCCGCAGTCATCGGATACTCGCCGTCTTCAGACACATAGATGCCCGCGCCGCGCAGCACGAACTCGATCTCCATGAATTCGTGTGCGTGGAAGGGAACGACCGCCGTGCGATAGCGCGAATGCTGCGCGTGCACGCCGAACCGGAATGTCTGATCGCTGAATCGCGTGGCCGATGTGGCGGTGTATCTGACTCTGCGTGGCATGCTCGTCATCCAGTGCCCGTCTCACGGCACTGCTCTCTTCTCATCCTGTGACGCCGTTGGCGCCGTCAGCGCCGGCGCAGGGCAAGAAGCGCCAGCGGCGCAAGCACGAGCAGCGCAGGCTCGGGAATCGATATGCCCGTCAGCACTTCGTACGCGTGCTGGTCGTCCGTCAACGCGCCTTGGCTGACGCGCAGACTGTCCGCATAAGCCAGGCGGTCGTTATCGACACTGGCGCTGACCGGGCTGCGCGCCGAGTGCATGATGAGGGCGAGATTGGTGATCGCGCTCCCCCAGTAGTCATCTTGCGCAGCGGTGAACGTGTAGTACGCCTGGTTGACAATGGCGTCGTAGTTCTGGCCGGAGAGATTCGCCGTCCTGCGGAACAGCCACATGGTCAGCGCGTCGGTCGTGCCGCTTACGTCGGTCTCAAGCTTCGCCACGACGAGCCAGTTGCTGTCAGCCGGCAGCTGGGCAGCATTGGCAGTGGCGACGACACCGTTGGTAATGACAAGCGGCCGCAGGGTCGTGTTTGCGGCGCCTGGCAGCCCCGAGGCAAGGCCGAAGGAGGTGGCCGTGAAGCCGTTGACGCCAATCTGCACGCGCTGGATGAAGTTCAGCCCGGTCCAGTAGGTGAATTTCGCCACGAAACTGGCCCACACTGTTCCGCTCGACGGCGTGGAAAGCTCGCGCCTGACAAGCGACGGCGGCGTATCCATCCCTACAGCGACGCCGCCGGCAAAGTTGCTCACGTAGCCCGTGGCAACGTACGGGATGTTTGTGGCAAGCAGAAGGCCACCGGAGGTCGTCTCGCTTATATTGTAGCGCACGGAGCTCGATGAGCCGGTCCATCCGTCGCCCGCCCAGCCTGTCGTGTCGGCCGTGGTCAGTGTTTCGAGCAGGGCGGACGTGTCGCCGTACTCCATGTAATCAGTGACAAGCGTTGCGCTCGCGGCTCCGGCCAAGAGAAACACTGCGGCCAGAGAGATACTCAGGGTGACTGGCTTCATGGCATCTCCTTACTGCTTCAGGGTTATCAGGCACTGTCCGCGCATCAGTCGCGCTGGTTGATGAACATCATACTAGAACCACAGACGAAATGATTGCACGTTATCACGCATGATTGAACAAGGTCACCATCCGAGCGATGGGTCCGCCGGGGAATGGACCCGGTCTGGCAAGCGACATGTGCCGGCTGAACGCGAACCACCCAGTGTCAGTCGCGGCACCCTCCGGCACGCCCGAAGGCGCACCCGAGGAGAATGAGGAACGCGATGCGCGCCAGCAGTGCCGGCTCGGGCATTGCCTCGATGCACGCCACGCTGCCGCCGATCATCGGAACGATGACGCGGCCGTCACGCGTGATGCAGATGCCGGTGCGCACGGGCTGGCCGGGCAGGGCAATGTCCCAGATCTGGGCGCCGTTCGAACGCTGCAGCGCGCTCAGGCGCCAGCCGCCGGCGTTGGTGTGCGCAACGAGAATCTCGTTGGCCGCGAGGGCATAGGCGCGCATGGTGCGGTTGTCCGGCCCCCAGATGCGTTCGGTGAGGTTGGGGAGTACGCCCGCGTTTTTCCAGACAAACTTGTAATTGTTCCACGAACCGCTGTCGTCCGTCTCCCTGTCGGCCGGGTTCTTCGCCATCATGCGCGTCACCAGCCCCGTGACGTGCCAGGACTCGAGCCCGGAGAAGCCCAGGGAGGAAAGCACTATGATCTCGTCGTCCCACGCCGGTGGAAGAAAGACGCCGCGCGTGCCGCTTTCACCCGCGCGCTTCGGCACGATGTCCGGGTACAACCGGTTGCCGCCCGCATCAATCGGCAGGTAGGTGAACTCGGAAGCGCCTTTCGGGCTCAACTTCGACCGCTCGTCCCTGTTAAGCATCACACCGCCGGAGATGATGAAATTGCTGAATGCGCCGATTTCGCAACCGCGCAATGTCTGTCCATCCCGCACGTACTGCATCTGCCCGGACGGGATGGTGTCATAGGCGCCGTGTGCCAGGTTGAATGACGCGGGCGAGTATTGCTGCCCGGCGCACATCCAGAGCTTGCCCGCCGCGACCGTCAGGCCGCCGTACACTCCCGGGCCCATGTGGTCGTCGGCATCCTGGAACGCGGAGCTGTTGTTCTGCCACACGATCGCGCCGGTCTCGGCGTTGAGCGCGTAGACATGGGTTGCATCAATCGCGAAACCACCTGCGGCGAAGTACGCGACGCCGTCCTGCACGAGAACGCCGGTCGCGACCGGCCAGGTGCTGCACAGGTGGTCGTAGATCATGATGCGGCGGTGGAACGGCGCGGCGCGGAATCGCCAGAGCAGGGCGCCGCTGCCCGCGTCAAGGCAATAGGCATAGCCGTCGGCCGAGCCGATGTAGACACGGCCGTTCCAGATGGTCGGTGAGGCGTAAACGCGTCCGGCAGTCTCGTAACGCCAGCGGAGCGCGCCGCTTGCTTCATCGATGCAGCGCACAACGCCATCGTCCCCTGCAATGAACACCGCACCGCCGGCCGCGACCGCGGCAACAGGCACAAACGGCGCCGCCGATGAAGCCACCCAACGGCACGTCGGTGTCATGAACCCGACCATCAAGGGGGTCGCGCCTGAACGCTTGTTGTTGCCGCGATACGTCGGCCAGTCAGCGGGCACGAGCGTCGGGAAAGATGTGACACCCGCGCCCGTCGTCTCCAGCCGGTCCGCGCCTGCCGCGGTGGTGAAGGCGAAGCCGGCCGGCGCCGGGCCCATGACCACAAAACCGCGCGCCGAGACATTGCACCGGCACTGCACGGGCTGGCCAAACACAAGGCCGTTGGCCGGTGTGAACCCGATCTCGCATTCCGTTTTCAGCCCCTCGGTGCCGCGCGTGCTCTTGGAAACGAAGCTGTACGACCGCCCGCCGCCGCCGAATGCCGAGTCTGGGCACGCAACCACGCCGGCGCATGAGGTGATCCTTCCTATGTTGTTGCCCACAAACGCGCCGGTCACCCGGTCGTACGTGCGGATCATCCCGGCATACTGTGCCGGATGCAGATGAATGTACCCGTCGGCGGCCAGTTGATGCATCGTCCGCCCGCCGCTGACACGGTAGGTATGCCAGAGATACCGCCCGTCATCCGTCGCGAGCGTCACCACGTTGGACTTCCCGTGGGTGCACATGGTGATCGTGTTCGTCGTACACGTCATCGCCGGATTCGGCCGGTGAACCCATCCGCCAAAGTAGTTGTTAAAGGAGACATCAATCAACGCGATGGTGTCCGGATCCGTGTTGCGCCACAGTTCGCTGCCCGTCATGGCATCCAACGCTGCAACACACGATCCGGGCACATTGACGAAGAACTTCCCTCCAGCGATGCCGACCGTGCGCGAATCAATCTTGTACGCTCCCGAGCACCACGTCCACACGGTCGTGTTCGCCGCCAGATCGTGCGCGACGATGTTCGTGCCCCAACCGTATGGCAATTCGATCTGTGGGAGATTCAGCGGCTGGTCGTTGCCGATGATCGGCGGATCGGGCTCGCCCGTCACCGCGTAGAGCATGTTGCTCAGGACCGCGATCCACTTGATGTGGCCGCCGCCGGCGGTGAAGTTCAGTGTGGGCAGCCGTTCGCCTGTCTGGGGATTGAGGCACGCGACCTGCATGTCGTTCGTCAAGTCGATCATGTAGAGCACGTCACGCGTGGCAACCATGCACGAGCGCGTCACCATGTAGTCGCGCGGCACGTCCTTGCGCCACAGCACCATGCCATTGTGCGCGTTGCGCGCAGTCAGCTCCGAGCTCGGATCATAGTCTTCGTATATCAAGCTCGTGGCCGTGCCGCACATGCTGAAGTGGCGGTCGCCGGCGATGACGGTGATGCGCGGCTCCGCGCCGTGGTACGGCATGCCCAGCCATTGCGTAAGAAAGGGCCACTTGATCACCGTGTCGCTCGACATACGGTTGTTGTCAGGCGTGTGCCACCAGTAGCCCCAGTCGTCCGCGCCGACAAGCGCGGGTTTCGTGAGAATTGCGTACAAGCCAAAGGAGTCATTGGTGGTCTGAGATTGGAAACTGGAGATCGGCGGCTGGGAGCGCCACGCGTTGAGTGCCGGCAGGCTCAGGCCGGCGGCGGGGCCGCCGATGATCGCCACACCGTACGGGCAGAGAGCGCGCGCGATGTCCGCCGCGGGCAGACTCGCCAGGTTCCCGTCCGTCGCATCAGTCACGAGAAGCAGGTTGACGTAATTGTCGGCAAACGGAACAAGATTGGTGGCAGCGCGTTCGAAGTAGACACGTGTGTTCAGCCAGCCGGCACTGGCTGCCGCCGCACGCGCCGCGGCAATGTTGGCATCCGACACGTCCTGGCCATGCACGAGAAACGTGCTTGTCTGCGCGATTGCCATGGCGAGCCCGCCCGCCCCGCAGCGCGGCAGCGCGCAGATGCCGGCGCGTATGCCTGCCTTATCCACAAGGTGCGCCGCGAGCGCAGCATCGTCGGCGGTAAGCGCAGCCGAAACGCAGAACACCAACAGACACCCAACCGAGACAATTCGTTTATCCATATTCATAGCACCATGGTACCACAGCGCGGAGCAAAGAGATAGCACATTATCGCGGCTAGTTGAACGAAATCACCACAGAAGCGCGGAAAGGGACGCGTGCGTCCTGGTCTGTGCAGGGCTCAGTGCGGCCTGACCAGCCCGGCCGTTCGTGGCCACGGCGGTCCAAAGAGTGTCCGACGGAGGATCAGACTGGAGTGCGCCGCGGGGCGCCCTAGGCCGTCGCGGCGTGCCGGCGATAGGCCTGCGGCGTCAGGCCCATGATGCGCTTGAAATGGCGGGAGAAATGGCTGCTGTCCGCGAAACCGAGTTCGTACGCGATCGGCGTTATCGCGTCGCTGGTCTCGCGCAGCATCTTCGTCGCCTTCAGAATGCGCTGGTGGATTTGGTAGTCGTGCGGCGTCTGGCCCGTTGCCTGCCTGAACACGCGGAGCAACTGGTTGACGGAGAGGCCGCTCACGCGCGCGAGCGTCGCGATGGCGACAGGTTCGTTGCAGTGCTGGTCTATATGCCTGATGGCCGTTCCTGCTTTGATCAGCACCTGCGCCGCAGGCGCCGTTGTTGCCAGGTACGCCCGGCAGAGCAGGACAATCAGTTGAGTGAAGAGCCCTTTGACCGCCGTTGCATAGCCTGGCGCCTTCCTCAGGCACTCGTTCTCGAGCCCCGTTATCAGCCGGTCCGCCTGGACGATGTCATGAATGCCAAGGCGCAGCCTCGACTCGAAATGATGGAGCGCGCGATATAGCGGTTCGAGCACGAAGAGCGCGTGATAGCTCGGGACCGCCGTGATGTCGTTGTCATGCGGCAGGAACTCCGCCGGATCGAACTGCACATTCGCCACCTCGCACTTGTCGCGGTCACGGTATCCGTGCCTGCCGCCCGGACTGACGACGAACACATCCCCCGCGTTCATCGGGTACTCGGCATCGTCGGAGACGTAGATGCCCACGCCGCGCAGCACGAATTCGATCTCCATGAACTCGTGCGCGTGAAAGGGAATCACCGCCATCCGGTTGTCCGAATGGCGTGCGGCAAACCTGAACGAGGAATCCGTGAACCGCGTCGCCGGTGTGGTTGTGTACTTGACTCTGCGCGTCACCTTCGTGCTCTTTGATGCATGCTTCCGCCGCCCGGCGCAATCGCCGCGCGCAGCGCAGTCATGTCGGTATTCTCGATGATCTCCACCGCCCCGATCCGCCGCGGCAGGACGAAACGCAGCGTCGCGCCGCGCGATTTCTTGTCGCGGCCGAACGCGGCGAGCACGGCGTCGAATTCGAGCGCCGGGAATGCCGTGGGCAGCCCTGCCGCCTCGAGCAGCCGTGCCTGGCGCGCGACAAGCGCCGCGTCGCACAGCCCCAGCCCCGCCGCCAGCCGCGCCGCCGCGTGCATCCCGATCGCCACCGCTTCGCCGTGCACATACTCGCCGTACGCGGTAAGCGCCTCGACGGCGTGGGCAAAGGTGTGCCCGTAATTAAGGATCGCGCGCAGCCCACCCTCGCGCTCGTCCCTGCCGACGACGTCCGCCTTGATGGCGCAGCAACGGCGGATGATCGCACCAAGCGCGGCAGGGACGCGCGCCGGCGTGGCGCACAGCGCGGCGATGATCCCGGGCGTCTCGCGCTCGAGCTGCTCGAACAGCGGCGCATCGGCGATGATGCCGTACTTGATCACCTCGGCGTACCCGGCACGCGCCTCGCGCGGCGGCAGCGTGGCCAGCGTGTTCCAGTTTATGAACACGAGCCGCGGCTGGTGGAATGCGCCCGCGAGGTTCTTGCCCGCCGCAAGATTCACGCCCGTCTTGCCGCCCACCGAGCTGTCCACCTGCGCAAGCAGCGTGGTCGGCACTTGAATGCAATCGACACCGCGCATGTATGCCGCCGCGGCAAACCCGGCAATGTCGCCCACGACACCGCCCCCCAGGGCGACGACCACGGCCGTGCGGCTCATGCCCGCGCGGGCGAATCCCTCGAGCAGGCATTCGAGCGTGCGGAGATTCTTGCGCTCCTCGCCGTCAGGCAGAAGGAATCGCTGCGCCCGACCGCCTGCCGCTTCGAGCGCGGCGCACACGGCATCGCCGTACAAGCCGCCGACGGCTTCGTTCGTGACGACCGCGCATGCACGCCCGGCGACACACGGCCGCGCGGCATCGGCCAGCAGGTCAAACGAGCCCGAGAAGACGATGGGATACGAGCGTTCGCCAAGATCAATCCGCAGTGGAGGAAGGTCTGATGCCATAGTTGTTGCTCCCTGGTGGGACGGGAGGCGCGCAATGGAAAAGCGCGCACAAGGTTTCCAGCCGCCGTACGCCGACGCCGTCGATCAGCGCAAGCTCGGCCATCGAGGCAAAGGGCCGGTTGGTCCGCCGGTCGTCAATCGCCCGGGCGACTGCGCGTGGCAGGTCGGGCACGGCAGCGATCGTCTCGAGCGGCACGGTATTGATGTCCAGCCGCGTATGCGGGGCGCCGGCGGCAGGAGGTGCGTTGGTGAGTGCGATGCGCGTGGCGGCGCGGAACTGGCGCTGGCCGGCATGGTAGCGCACGAGGGCGGCGGTGGCGGCGAGGGCCACCACGATGCCGAGAACAACCGTTTCATACGTTCGCCGTTCCAGTGGCGTCTCCGCGGTGAACCGGTCAGTGAGGTGCAAGGGTGTCGTCAGGAAGCACGGTCGGCTCGAACCCGGGAACGCGTTTCCACTCGCGCATGACGACCTCCACTTTCGGCCTGATGATGCCGAACGGGACGGTCGTGCTCATGTACACGGGGGTTCTTGTGGACGTTTCGATCCAGATCACCACGTCGCGGTCCAGGTTGAGCAGGCCTTTGAACACCTCGTCCGGCCTGAGGTTCACGGGGGAAAGCTGCACGCGCATCGCCTCGACGACACCGACGCCGGGCAGCCTGTACGGCCGCTTCTCCATCACCGTGCAGCGCAGGTGGAACACCTTCTCCGTCTCGATCAGCTTCACGTCCGTGCTTTCGCCGACATTGGTGGGGAACTGGCGGCGCGCGTGGAAGGCGCAGCCGAAGACGTCCCACACATCCGGCGTCACCGCAACCACACGGCGCAGCTTGTACGTCTTGTTGTCACGCTCGAGCCTGACGTAGGTGACGACGTTGCTCGTCCAGTCGAACGTCAGCCGGCGGCCGCGGCGCTCAGTGCCATACTGTTCGATGGCATGGAACAGCGACTGGTCGGTGTACTGCGACAGGTGCGAATAGACGTGGACGTCCGCCTTGTAGAGCAGGTAATCGCCGTAGCAGCGGCCGTGGAACGTGTAGGTGGGGGTCGACTCGAACGCGCCGGTGCCCGTGTCCATCCAGACGGTGCCGATGGGCAGGAAGCCGAGGGCATAGGCTTTGAAGGTGAACGCCTCGCCGACCGGGTGCCACTCGCGCGGCGGCGCCTCGGGCGCCGCATGGGCAGCGAGAGCGGCCATGGCCGCGCAGAGCGCGATGTTCCTCAAGCTCGTCATGGGCGCAAATGAAAAGCCCACCGCGTCACGCGCGACGGGCTTCCCAACACCGTACTTAGAGCAACGGAGCGTATCTTACCAGTACGTATATTCGTCCCCGAACAGGGCATAGTAATACACATTGTCAATCGTCTGCTTCACTTGCTTGCCGGTGTTCGCGCAGCCGGACAGCAACGCGACCGTTGCCATCAGAAGTGCAGCCACCGCAAAAAACTTCCGCATAACTCCTCCACTAACCGTTACAGGTTGCATTCGCACCAAGAAAACTGGTAGAACATAGTATATCATTTCGTCCCGCTGATGTCAAATGCCGTCGCCGCGGGCGTGAGGGTGTATTCGACGATGTCGCCCTTGCCGCACCGGTCGACCAGCCAGCCAGCCGGGCGCCAGAGGTTGCGGCAGAAGGCGCAGTCCTCGCGCACCCACGCAAGCCAGCGTGGCACGGCGCCCGCGCGCCTGGCGTAGTCGAGGCTGGTGAAGAATCCGCTTGGCGGCGAATGCGCATGCACGCGCGTCACGGCAAGCCCGTGCTGCCCGGCCAGGCGCATGAACGTGCGCGGCGTGTAGTGGAATACATGCCGCGGTATGTCCAGCGGAAACCAGTGCCTGCCGAAGAGCCTGAACGTAAGGCTGTCGATGTTGGGAATGCGGATGTAGCACCGGCCGCCCGGCTTGAGAATCCGCCTGATCTCGTCGAGCGTCTCGCCCGGGTTCACCAGGTGCTCGAAGACGTAATGCAGCCGCACCACGTCGAAGGACCCGTCGGCGAAATGCGCGTCGTGCAGCGTGCCGCGGACGCATGGGACGCCTGCCGCGCCTGCCGCCGCGGCCGCCGGGCCGTCTATCTCGACGCCGTGGACATCCCAGCCGCAGTTCTTCAGGCGCAGCAACCACCCGCCGTTGCCGCAACCGACGTCGACGATGCGCCCGGCGCCGTGGTAGGGAATCATGCTCTTGAGCGTGCTGAGACTGAGCCAGAACAGGACAGGCCTGGCCAGCAGGCGCAGGAAGCGGGGCGGCGCCGGGCCGTCAACCGGGCACCCGTAGTACCAGCGCAGGATGAACACCTTCCACGCGCGGTGTTTCTTCAGCGAGGGGTCCATCTTGCGCTCGCGGTGCGGGCAGTAGTCGTCGGGATAGTAGCGCGCCAGCTCGGCATTGTCGGGCATGGGGTTGAGGTAGACCATGCCGCAGGCGCAGCGGACGAGGGTGAACGCGCCGTCGACGCCATGCAGCAGGTCTCCTCCGCGCATGAACGCGTCGCGGTTGTCAGCGCGGCAGACTGGGCAGGCGATGTGCTTCACGGTGCTCCCGTGGTGATGCGCGGGCCCGGCGGGCCGTGCGCGGCCATGAACAAACAGAGTATTGTACGATGAGAACGCCGGCAAGTCAACTTGACAGCCGCGGCGTGTTCGGGTACAATAGGGAAGCCTTGGACGGATTCGTGCCGAAGTGGTGGAATTGGCAGACACGCTGCGTTCAGGTCGCAGTGGGGGCAACCCCATGCTGGTTCAAGTCCAGTCTTCGGCACCATACTCAACGCGGCCCGCGGGGGCCGCGTTTTCTTTTCGCGTGACTTTTGGCAGGGTAATTGGTATACTGCTTTGTTGCAAGGGCACATGACAATCACGCGCAACGCGGCGGTCCCCTCCGGCCGCGGCACGGCGCGCAGAACGCGCAGCGACTGCTCTGGGAGGCAGCATGCGGAATATCCTGGCAATGGTGATGGCGGGCGGGGAAGGCACGCGGCTCTATCCCCTCACGCGCGACCGGGCGAAGCCGGCCGTGCCGTTCGGCGGCAAGTACAGGATCATCGACTTTGTGCTCAGCAATCTCGTCAATTCAGGGATTCACCAGATCTTCGTGCTCACGCAGTTCAAGTCGCAGAGCCTCACCGAGCACTTGATGGGCACATGGTCGTTCAACAGCCTCGCCCAGCGCCAGTTCATCTTCCCGCTGCCCGCGCAGATGTGGATGGGCAAGGAGTGGTACCAGGGCACCGCCAACGCCATCTACCAGAATCTCCACCTGTTCGAGGACTACGAGCCGGAAGACGTCGCCGTGTTCGGCGGGGACCACATCTACAAAATGGACGTGAGCCAGATGGCGGCGTACCACGAGGAAAAGGACGCCCACTGCACCGTCGCCGCCATCCCCGTGCCCGTCAGCCAGGCATCCCAGTACGGCATCATCCAGATCGATGACGACTGGCGCATCGTCGGGTTCCAGGAGAAGCCCGCCAGCCCCGCCCCGATCCCGCGCAACGAGCACTTCGCCCTCGCCTCGATGGGAAACTACATCTTCAAGCGCGACGTGCTCGAAAGCGAACTGCACCGCGACGCGCAGGACGCCGGTTCGAGCCACGATTTCGGCCGCAACGTCCTGCCCGCGCTCGTGAGCGGGGGGAATCTCTTCGCGTACAACTTCCACGCCAACAGGGTGCCCGGCATGCGCGGCGAGTACAACACCTACTGGCGCGACGTCGGCGCCATCCAGTCGTACTTCGAGGCGAACATGGACCTGCGGCGCGTGCATCCGATGCTCGACCTGTACAACCCCGCGTGGCCCATCCGCTCGCGCGAGCTGTACCTCCCGCCGCCGAAATTCGTGCACAACGACCCGCACACGTCGCGCGGCACGGCCCGCATCGGCCGGGCGATCAACTCGGTCGTCAGCGAAGGCGGGATCGTCAGCGGCTCGCTCGTCGAAGACTCGGTGCTCGGGCCCAAAGTGCGCGTGCACAGCTACGCCACGGTGCAGAACTCGATCCTGCTCGAGGACGTGGACATCGGCGAGGGGGCGCTCGTGCGCAATGCGATCATCGACAAGCACGTGCGCGTCGAGCCCGGCAGCATGATCGGCTGCGACCGCGAGTCGGACGAGAAGCACGGGTACACCGTCGTGCCCAGCGGCCCGGAGAGCTGGATATCCGTGATCCCAAAGGTCCGCCGCTACAAATACGCCGGGGATGAAGGCGATGTGCTCTGAAACCGCCATGACCCAGGACACACGTTCAGACATCGCGCAGCGCTACCAGTTCGTCGTTGACAACGTCAGCGACGCGGTCGTGCTCGTCGACGCGCCGACCGGCGCCGTCATCGAAGTGAACCGCACGGCCGAGGCGCTCTACCGCCAGGGCAGGAACGTGCTCGTTGGCCGCCCGTTCGCCGAGCTCTTCCCGCACGAGCAGCGCGAGATGGCGTCCCTGCGCATGCAGGAGACACGCCAGTACAGCTACATCGACTGCGACGATCTCGACGCCCTCGCCCTTCCAAGCGCGCATGTCGCCATCCATCTCACCGGGCGGCTGATCAGGACTGGCGCACAGGACGTGCTCCTGTTCACCATCCGCAACATCGCCTCCCACCGCGCGCTCATCGGCAACCTGCTCGCGACGCAGAATGCGCTGATCAAGAACCAGATCAAGCTCGAAAACCGCATCCGCGAGCTCTCCGCGCTCACCGAGGTGACGACGCGCATCCTCAACACGCGCGACCTCGACGATATTCTCGACGTCGTCCTCATGGCGGTGACGCTCGGGACAATGTGGGCGTTCAACCGCGCAGTCATCTGCCTGCACGACCCGGCGACGGACACGCTCCGCGGCACGGCGGGCATGGGCCCCTCGGACGGCACGGAGGCGGAGGAGCTGTGGCCCATGCTCAATCCCCAGGCGGCGACGCTCTCCGAGCTGGTGGCCACGTGCCACCGTTCGCAGATGTTCGCCGAGGCGCGGGTGAACCGCCTGGTCGCCACGCTGGCGTTCCCGGCGAGTGAAGGCAATTCGCCCGTGCAGCGCGCAATCCGCGAGCATCAGACGGTCGTGGTGCCGGATGACGCGTGCGCACTGCCGGAGAACGCGGGGCTGTGCGAGCAGTTCGGCGTGCGAAGCCTCGCGGTCACGCCGCTCATGTCCGCGAGCAGTTTTTACGGCGTGATCATCGCCGACAACAACGTCACGCGCGCCACCATCCTGCCCGAGGCCGTCGAGCAGCTCGAAGTGTTCGCGCGGCAGGCCAGCATGGCCATCGAGAACGCCCAGTTGTACCGCAGGCTCCAGCGCAGCATCGACGACCTCAGCGCCGCCAACGAGGAGCTCAAGCTCAATCGCGACAAGCTGCTCAAAGCCGAGCGCCTCTCAACCATCGGCCGCGTCACCGCCCAGGTCGCCCACGAAATCCGCAACCCGCTCACCGCCATCGGCGGCTTCGCACGCAACCTCGCCCGGAAGCTCGGCCGGCAGGAGGAGCTCGGCCGCCTGGCCAACATCATCGTCGAGGAGGTCGACCGGCTCGAACTGCTGCTTACCGAGCTCCTCGGGTACACACGCCGCTCCCAGCCACGCTGGGTGGAGACCGACCTCGGCGAAGTCGCACGCGACGTCGCCCGCATGCTGCACGACGAGCTCAAGAGCGCGGGCGTCTCCGTCGCGCTCGATCTTGCCGGCGATCTCCCCCCCGTGACCGCCCAGCGCGAGCACGTCGAGCAGGTGCTCATCAACCTGCTCCGTAATGCCAAACAGGCGATGGACGGCGCCGGGGGCGCCATCTCAATCTCCTCGCGCGCTGAACAGACCGCCGTGCAGCTTACCGTCTCCGACACCGGGCCGGGCATGCCGCAGGAGGTGATTGACAGGCTCTTCGAGGGATTCTTCACCACGAAGCGCGATGGCTCGGGCCTCGGCCTGCCGATCTCGCGCCAGATCATGCAGGAGCACGGCGGCGATATCTCCGTGTCAAGCAGCCCGGGCGCCGGCGCTGCCTTCACCCTTCACTTCCCGCGCACTGCGCCGACCAGCATTGAAACCGCGTCTGCTCATCGTTGAGGACGAGCCGCATCTGTGCGAGCTCTATGCACTCGAGTTCGGCGAAGAGGGCTATGACGCCCTCTGCGTGCACACGGTCGCCGCCGCACGCGAGGCGCTCGCGGCGGGCCCGTGCGCCGCGGTGATCCTCGATGTGCAGCTCCCGGGATGCAGCGGGCTGGAACTGCTCGATGAAATCAAGCAGAAGGGCGCGGCGGGCTGCCCCGTCGTGCTCTTCTCGGCGTATGCCACTCATCGCGAGTCCCGCGCCGGCCAGCTCGCCGACGCCGTGCTCACCAAATCAGGCAACCTGACGGAACTCAAGGACACAGTCAAACGGATCATCAGCACAACGGCGCCGCCTGCTGCGTGACGCCGGCGACCACAGCGAGGCTCTTATGAAACGAACGGTGACTGGAATCCCATGGAAGAAACTCGGGCTGCGCGCCCTGCGCAACCTGGCGCGCATTGCGGGCATCCGCGGCAGATCACGGATGAAACGCGACGAGCTCGTGCGCGCCGTCAAAAAGGAGGCCGCGCAGAAGAATGTCCCCAAGGCCGCCATCGAGGCCGCCGCGAAACAGGCTCTGGCCGGCTCGTCCACCAGGCCGCCGGAGAAACCCCGCGCCGAACGCCCGCCGGCAAAGCCCGCCGCACCGTTCATCGACCGTGGCCAGGCCATCCCCCTCACCTACGGCCGCGATGTCCTCCGCCTGCTCGCCCGCGACCCGGACTGGCTCTTCGCCTACTGGGAGCTCACGCCCCGCCGCCTCGCCGAATTGCGCGGGACGTACAAGGACATCCTCGAGACGGCCTGGCATCTCCGCCTGGTCGAGGCGGAAACCGGCTTCGGCGCCATGGTGCCCGTGTTCGTCGGCGCGTGCAGTTGGTACCTGCGCGCGCGGCCGCGGAAACGGTACCACGTCGAGCTCGGCTTCACGCACGGCCAGCGTTTCGTCCCCGTCCTGTCGTCCAACCAGGTGCGCACGCCCCGCAGCGCCATCTCCGACAGCAGCGACGAGGACTGGATGGCGCTCAAGCAGGACCTCACGCGCCTGATGCGCGTCGATGACGAGAGCGTTCTGCTCGGCCCGGGCCGCGTGTTCGCCTCGGCTGAACGCTATCGCGAAGTCACCGAGGCGCAGCTCGAAATGCTCAGGAAGCAGGCCGCGGGCGTCAAGCGGGCGGCAGGCGTGGGCAGCGGCGCGCATGCACGCGCCAGGCGCGGCAAAGCATAGGTCCTATAGGGCCTATAGGACCTATGATGACGACACGCACACCCTCACACGCGCCTCTCGGCTACTGGCTGCTTGTGCTCCACGCGCACCTGCCGTTCGTCCGCCACCCCGAACACGAGGAGTTTCTCGAGGAGGACTGGCTTTACGAGGCAATGCTCGAGACGTACATCCCGCTGCTCGAAGTGTACGAGGGGCTTGTGCGCGACGGCATTGCCTTTGCCGCAACGATGAGCCTGACGCCGCCGTTGTGCGAGATGCTTGCCGACCCGTTGCTGCAGAGGCGCTTCAGCCGTTGTCTCGGCAATCTCGAGCGCCTTGCGCGCGCGGAACTGAAGCGCACAAAGGGCACGCCGTACGAGCCTTGCGCGGTGTTCTACGACCAGTGGCTCCGCAAGGCGCGCGCCACGTTCGAGCGCTGGCACCACAACCTCGTCGCCGGGTTCCGTCATTTCCAGGACCTCGGCGCCCTCGAAGTGATCACCTGCACGGCCACGCACTGCATCCTCCCGTTCTGCGTCACGAAGGAGGCCGCCCAGGCCCAGGTCCGCATCGGCGCGCGCAACTATGAGAAGCATTTCGGCCGCGCGCCGCGCGGCATCTGGCTCGGCGAGTGCGCGTACAGCGACGGCGTCGAGGAGGTGCTGAAGGACGCGGGCATCCGGTACTTCTTCATGGACACGCACGGCGTCGTGTTCGGCGAGCCCCGGCCGCGGTACGCCAACTTCGCGCCCGTCTACTGCCGCAACGGCGTCGCCGCCTTTGCCCGCGACATGGAGTCGTCCAAGCAGGTCTGGTCGTCCGAGGTAGGGTATCCCGGCGATCCATGGTACCGCGAGTTCTACCGCGATGTCGGCTTCGACGCGGACGAGGAGTACATCAGGCCGTTCCTCCACAAGGACGGCCGGCGGCGCAATCTCGGCATCAAGTACCATCGTGTCACCGGCCGCGTCCCCCTCAATGACAAGCAGTTGTACGACCCGGCCGTCGCGCGCGAGCGCGCGGCGGAGCACGCGGGCAACTTCCTCTTCAACCGCCAGCACCAGGTCCGCTACCTCAACGGCCTCATGGGCGAACGGCCGCCGCTGATCGTCTCGCCCTATGACGCCGAGCTGTATGGCCACTGGTGGTTCGAGGGCCCCTGGTTCATCGATTTCCTCTTCAGGAAAATGGCGTGCGACCAGCAGGAGATCAGAGCCGTCACGGCGCCGAAATACCTCTTCCTCCAGCCCGTCAACCAGGTCGTCCAGCCCGCTCCGTCCACCTGGGGCGACAAGGGATATTTCGAGGTGTGGCTCAATGGCGGCAATGACTGGATTTACCGCCACCTGCACCACGCCGAGGAATGCATGGTCGACCTCGTCCGCCGGTTCAAGGACACTGGGCCGCTGATCGACCGCGCGCTCAATCAGGCGGCCCGCGAGCTCGTTCTCGCCCAGTCGTCCGACTGGGCATTCATCATGACCACGGGCACGATGGTTCCCTACGCCGAGAAACGCACGCGCGACCATGTCCACAATTTCCAGGGGCTGTACATGCAGCTTACGGAGAACCGGCTCGAGGAGAAATGGCTCGCGCAACTCGAAGCGAGGAACAACATCTTCGCCGAGATGGACTACCACGCCTACCTTTAACACAAGACGGCGGCCGCACGGCCGCGTTCAACGGTCAACTCCCCACCACTGCCGCCATGGGTCATCTCAGCATCTTCGAAATCCTCATGCTCGTCTGTTTCGGCGCCGCATGGCCGTTCTCAATCGTCAAATCGTACCGTTCGAGAACGAACGCGGGCAAGAGCGTGCTCTTCCTCTTCGTCGTCTTTGTGGGCTATGTGTCGGGCGTGCTGCACAAGGCGTTCTACCACTACGACCACGTCATCTACCTCTACGCGCTCAACGGCGCGATGGTCTTCACCGACCTGCTGCTCTATCTGCGGAACCGGCGGTGCGCGCAGCCCTCCCCCGCAGCCGCCAGCGCAGCCACTGCCACGAGAACCTGAGCACGAACATCGGGTTGTAGTAGCCGTAGCGGAACCACAGGCGCCGCGGCTCCTGGACGAGCCGGTAGAGCCATTCGAGCCCGCGGTCCTGCATCCAGTCGGGCGCCTGTTTCACCGTGCCCGCGTGGAAATCAAACGCGGCGCCCACGGCTGCGCATACAGGCACGCTCAGCCTGCCCGCCATTTCCGCGATCCATTTTTCCTGCTTCGGCGCGCCGAGGCCCACCCAGAGGATGTCCGCGCCGCCGGCATTGATGCGGTCCGCAATCGCCTGTGTCTCTTCGGCGCGCAAGGGCCTGAACGGCGGCGAGAACGCGCCGGCGATATCGAGGCGCGGGAACCGCGCGCGCAGGGTCTCCTGCAGCAGGCGCAGTGTCTCCTCCGTGCCGCCGAGGAAATAGTGACGGTGTCCTGTTGCCTCCGACCGCGCGAGACACTGGTCGAAGAAATCAGGGCCGTAGACGCGCGTGCGGATCGCGCAGCCGAGCGCGCGCATGGCCCAGACCAGAGGCATGCCGTCGGGCAGGGTGAGCGCGTCGGGATGGTTGAGCGCGGCGCGCAACGCGGCGTCGCGTTGTGCCACCATGGTGACGTGCACGTTCGTGAAATGCACGCGCAGACACGCGCGGGCGCGCACCGCGGCGTCCACCGCGGCGAGCGCGCCGGCATAGTCGGTGACGGCGAGGTTGACGCCGAGCACGCTGCAGCGTTGTAGTGCGTGGTGATTCATGGTGAACGCCGTTGCGCCGGGCGTGTCATTCGCGTCCGCGCCGCGTTGCCACAAAGGCAACCGCGTCGATGAACCCCCGGGCCATCCGTTCATACGTCCAGCCGGCAATCGTGGCGCGCGCGGCGGCGGAGAGGCGCGCGCGCGATGCGTCATCGCGCAGGGCGCGTTCGAGCGCCTGCTTGAGCGCGCCTGCATCGCCCTCGGGCACGACAAGGCCGTTCTCCCCGTCCTCGATCAGCCCGCCGCGCGCGGCGCCGACGGCATCAGATGCGATGACGACGCATCCCTGGTTCATCGCCTCGTTCGCCACAAGGCCCCATGGCTCCTTGAACTCCCGCGTCGTGCGCGAAGGCATGACCACCACGTCCGCCAGCGCATAGTAGCGGTACAGCTCCGCGTTGGGCACGTACGCGAGAAACCGGACCGTTGAAAGGCCGCGCGCGGCACAGTACGCCTTCAGCTCATCCATGCGCGGCCCGCGGCCGTTGACCACGAGAAGCGGCCGGTCGGCCGGCGCCATCAGCGCGACCGCCTCGAGCAGGACGTCCACGCCCTTCTCGCGCTCGAGCCTGCCGACGAACAGCGCGACGCGACGCGCGCCGGCATCGAGCTCGCTTCGCATCCGCGCGATCTCATCCTCGCCGACCGCGCGGTTGTACAGCTCGTTGTCAGCCGTGTTGTACGCGATGAACACGCGCTCCGGCGCCACGCCGAGCGAGACGAGGTAGTCGCGCACATGCGTGCCATACACCACGAGCGCGTCGGCCCTGCGGTACAAGGCGCGCACCAAAGGGAACGTCAGCCGGTGGAACAGCGTGGACGGGTGATGCCACATCCCTGTCCAGAGGATCAGCGGCGTGCGCTTCAGCCGGGCGATGCACGCGGTGACCAGCACGGCCTGCCTGCCGCTCACGCCCTGGATCAAGACGTCGTAGTCCGCCGTCCACAAGTGCCTCGCAAGCCGCCACAGCACGCGCCAGCGCCCCGCGCCGCCTTCATGCAGCGGCACGACGGCAAACTCGCTCCCGCCGCGCGGATTCAGCGATTCCCAGTTCCGCTCCGTCGCGTCGGAGAAAAACAGAAATGTCGCGTTAAGCCGCTCGCGCAAAATGCGGAACAGCTTCACACGGTAGAACGGGCAGAAATTGGTGACCAGGGCTGTCCGCATCACGTGCCGGCCGCGTTCGATCTGTTCCGCAAAGGATCAATGCCCGCGTACACCGCGAGCAGCGCGTCAGTGTTCCGTTCAGGGCTGAATGCAGAGGCGCCCCACGCGCGCACTGCCGGGCGCATCGCGACGGCATCTTCCTCATGGCCGGCAATCCACGAAAGGCGCTGTGCCAGCGCGGCGGCATCGCCGGGCGGCACGAGCCAGCCGGCACGCCCCTCGGGCACGAAATCCGCCATGCCGCCCACATTGGATGCAACGACCGGTGTGCCGAGCGCCAGGGCGTTGATGACCGCCAGCGGGCAGTTCTCATAGCATTCCGACGGGAACACCAGGGCAAGAGCTGCCGCCGTGCGCCGCGCGCATTCGTCGGGCGGCACTGTGCCTTCGAGCGACACGTGGGCAAGGCCACGCTCCGTGATCGTCCTGCGGACCAGCGGTTCGAGCGGGCCGCCACCGATGATGCGCACGGGCAGGCCCGGCACGCGCGCGGCGGCATCGAGAAGCGTCATCACCCCTTTCTCGCGCGAGAGCCGCCCGGCAAAAACAACCTGCCGCGCAGGCGCATCGCTTGTCTCGACGCCCGCCACGCCCGCCGCATTCGGCTTCACGACAATCCTGCCCGCATCGAATCCGGCGTTGATGAATATGTCGCGGGTAAAGGTGTTGAGCGCGATATAGCGGTCGATGCAGTCGAACAGCACGCGCCGGTTGTGCCCGATGATGCCTGCGTACCAGGCGGAATACGCGGCGCTGCCCCGGAAGCACCGGCGCCAGATGCCGGGCCAGAACGTGTGGTTCACACACCGCCTGCACCGCTCGCCGTGGGTGAAGAGCAGGCCGTTCAGGCACATGAACCGGAAGTTGTGGATCGTCTGCACCACGGGCACGCCCCGCCGCTTCAGCGCGCGGTACACCGACGGCGAGATCAGCGGGAAGACATTGTGCACATGGGCGACGTCGGGTCGCTCGCGGTCGATGAGCTCGTTGATTTCCGCCGTGGTGCGGCTGTTGTCGAATGCCTCAACGAACGCCTTCGCGCGCCCGGCGGTCGAGAGGGAGCGGATTTCCGCGTTGTCCCGCGTGTACATGACGACGCGGTGGCCGCGCGCGCGGAGCTGCGCTGCCTCGGTCTCCACGACGAGGCACTCGCCCGCGCGAATCTGGTAGTGATTGTGGCAGAGAAGGATGTTCAATCGGCACTCGCCCTTCAGCCGCCGGCGGTCACTTCTGTTCCGGCGTGAGCATGGCGACGATATCCTGCCGCACTTTGACGAGCACGCGCTTGAGGTGGTCGTTGAGCAGTTGCGTGCAGTACTGGTCGCCCGCGACCGTCCAGCGCGCCTTGTCGATGTCCTTGCCTTCCTGGTACGCCTTGACGTCGATCATCTCGGAGCGGAGCGTGAACGAGTCGTGGCTGTCATAGACGCGTTTCATGACCACACGCTTGGACTTGGCGTCGATGACCTGGATGCGCAGCCCCACTTTCACCGCGTATTGCTGCTGGCGCCACAGCGTCTTCACCTTGTTCTGGATCGTCTCGATCGGCACTTCCTTCGCCGCGACGTGGAAATCGAGGATGTCGCCGTCAATGCGGATGTACGGCTTCTCGCCCAGCAGGTGGTTGCCTTCGTCGGCCACCTCGATCCCCGCGTTGGCAAGCTCGAGCTGCAGCATGCGCGTCACCGAAACATCCACCGGCTCCTTGAACGTCTTGTCCGACGAGTAGAAATCGTACAAGGCGATGTCCTTCGGCTCGAACCGCTCCTCCGGCGGACGAAGGTCCGCAAGCGTGCGCACCAGCACAGGCGTCTTGATCACCACCGGTGCGCCCTCGAGCGGGTCTATCGAGTAGGCAATCGCATGTGGCCCCGCGCACCCGGCACACAAAAGCGCGCAGGCGGCCGCGGCGCTCGTCAGGCAGCGGGCAACAAGAGTCGTGTGGTTCACGTGAGTCGCTCCTAAGGGTTACCGCGCCCATAGTATAGCATCATC
Organism: bacterium; assembly: GCA_012514975.1. Taxonomy (GTDB): domain Bacteria; phylum Auribacterota; class UBA3054; order UBA3054; family JAAYZF01; genus JAAYZF01. The sequence continues at coordinate 4,262 of JAAYZF010000319.1, read as the reverse complement.
GCCCGCCACGGTCAAGGCAACCGCACCCCTGCTGAAATTCCGATATAAGGGCTGGCGCGGCCGACACGCGTCCACCGGCGCGCGGGGTACGACGTGACTCCAGTCACGTCGACACGTGGAATACGCGCGTCCGGCTGACATGTTGACGCAGCGTGTGGCCACGACTGGAGTCGCGGCCTACCACGCGAGCATGCCGACACGCGTCCGCCGGCGCGCGGGGTACGACGTGACTCCAGTCACGTCGACACGCGGAATGCGCGCGTCTGGTTGACATGTTGACGCAGCGCGTGGCCACGACGTGCCGGCCATGAAAAAGCCCCTCCCGTGCCGCCACGGAAGGGGCCTTCATGCGCAAATGCAACCGGCCGGATGGTGCCGCTACCGCCGCGCGCGCCGGAACGCAATCGCCAATGCCGCCCCGCACACTGCCAGCATCGCCGGCTCAGGCACGAACGGCGTGACGCTCTGCCAGCTTTCGCCGACGCGGACTTCATCAATGCTGACCAGCGCGCACTTGGCGCCGCCATGCGAGACGATGCCCACGCGCGACCACTCGAACGGCGCCACGTCGGTCAGGCTTGCCGATGGCGTCGCCGGCGGGTCCGCCTCGAACAGCGGGTCCACCCACAGGTCTGCCGAAACGGTTGCGCCAAAGATGAGCCGTGCGACAAGGAACGCGGAATTGCTCAACGCGTTCACGGTCGATGCGGCCGATGCGCCGCTGGCCGCCTGGAGGCCCCACTCGCTCGCGGTCGCCGGCTTGCCGATGACGAAGCGCGAGCTCTGCTTCTCTGCCGTGCCGTCGCCGGCGAGCTCGATGCCGAAGTACGAGTTCGGCTCGCCCGATTCATACCGTGCGAGGAAGCTGAACCAGTTCGTCGTGCCCACGCGGCCGAACATGTTGCTCACGTTCAGCAGGTGCAGCGCACCGTCATGCCCGAGCGTTCTGCGCGAGCGGGTGCCCGGGATGTCGAAATCCGTCCCGAGATAGCTGCCGAAATCGCTGGTGATGAACGTGTTGCTCGTGTTGACAAGGCTGTTCAGGCCCGCATCGGTGTACGCCAGGCCGGGCACCTCGACGTTGACGCGAGTCTGGCAGTAGGTGATGGCGTCGAAATTCCACCACATCCCTTCCCACACGCCTGCCCAGCCCGTGCCGCCGTTGAAGTTCTGGATGCCGTTCGTCGCACGCCCGTACGCCGCACCGTCATAGGCAAGCAGTTGCAGCGGGCCCTGCAGCGTCGAGAACGTGGTCGCCGCAGACCATTCGCTCCAATCGGGGACATTGCTGCCGCGGTAGCGGACGGACCAGGTGTACCTGGTCGAGTGCCGCAGGGCGCCCGCGGGCACCTGGAACGTCACGAGGCCCGAGGTGACGATCAGCGACTCGATGCCGTCGCCCGAGAGGAACTTGGCTTCGGTGGCGACGTGCGTATCACCCGCGCCGGCGCCGTTGAACACCGACGCCTGGATCACGGGCGTCACCGACACCTCGACGCTCGCGTCCGCCGGGGCAATGTTCGTCGGCGTGCCGACGATCGGCGGCGGCGGCGCGCCGAGCGGCATGACGGCCTCCCATGTCGTGCCGAAACGCAGCTCGTCAATGCCGCACCGCGGCGCGGTCGAGCCTGAGGCGGCATGCACGCCGATATAGTTGAACTCGAAGTTGGGCACGCCGCTGAGCAGCAGCGCACTCGCGTCCATCGGCTGCGTCCGCGTCGACGGGTTGACCCACAGGTGCGCCGTCTCCGTCGGATCGCCGTAGATGACGCGGGCAACGAGGAACGCCGTCGCGCCGTCAACCGCGCTGACGCCTGACGTCACGAACGCGCCGCCCGCGGCGGCCATGCCCCACGTCTCCACCGCGCCCGGCTTGCCGAACATCAGGTAATAGGGCGCATCGCCCGTCAGGGCCACGCTATGGTTGTACAGATCGATGCCAAAACGCGCGCCCTGGTCGCCTTCCTCGTACCGCGCGAGGAAGCTGAACCAGTTCGTCGTGCCTGTCTTGCCGTAAAGGTTGTTCGGGTTGATCAGGTTGATGCCACCGTCCGTGCCGACCTGGCGGTTGATGCGGGAGACGGCGAGGATTACCTCGTTGGTGCCCCCCGCCCATTCCTTGCCGCGCTCGTCGGTGCGGAACCGGTTGTTCGTCACGGCAAGATACTCGTCCGCGCCGGGGAACTTGTACATCAATCCGGGCGAATCGACCGCCACGCGCATGAAGCCCGCGGCGGTGTAGCCGCCCAGCCACGAGCTCACCCAGCCGAACCCGCCGTTGTTGTCGTGCGCGTCCACGGGCCACGGCGTCGGAGCGTATGCCGAGCCGTCATAGGCAATCAGCAATGGCTGTCCATCTGCCACCGTGGTAAACGTCGTCTCCTCTGACGGGTCGCTCCACGCGGGGCTGTTCGTGCCTTTGTACTGGACCGACCACGTGTAGTGCGTCGCGGGTTTCAGCTTGCCCACAGGTACCTGGACCGTGGCAAGCCCTCCCGTCTCGATCATCGTAACGACGCCATTGCCCGACCGCAGGGTGAACGTGCTGGCCTGATGCATGTCGCCCACCGCGCCGCTCGAGAACGCTGACGCCTGCAACGTGACAGGCAGCGTCACGTCCACCGCGCCGTCCGATGGCGACACATTTGACGGCTTGTTGACCGGCGACACCTCGAAGTCGCGCGGTGCGACATCGCGGTACGTCTCCCCGATGCGCAGCTCGTCAACGGTGAATATGGTCCTGCCATTCATCACGCCGGCATTCGCCATCAACGCGACCGTGTCCCATTCATATCCATAGGTCGTGCCGCCGAAATTGTACGTCATTGGCCAGTTGCCGACCGTGGTGCCCGCCGAATCAGGCGGGGTCGAAGTGAGCGAGGGATTGATCCACAAAGTGATCGTACGCAGATTGGTCGAAGGCGAGCTGTAGATGATGCGGGTGACGAAGAACACCGTCTGGTCGTTCACCACCGGCCCCGCGTTCGTGTACGGCGCGCCAAATCCGCCGGCCACCCAGCTGTTCGTCATGAACATGCCCTGCGAGGTGGCATTGGGCCGGTGGCCGAGCACGGTGCGCTCGAAGAACTGGACGCTCGGCCGCCTGAGGTTCACGCCGAACCACCCGGTCGGCCCGAAACTTGCCCCTTGCAGCATGCAGAGGAAGCTGAGCCAGTTCGTCGTGCCGCCCAGTCCAAGGCTGTTGCCGTTGGTCAGCAGGTACTCGAACCCGACCGTCTGCACCACGCGCTGGCATTCGTCGCCCAGAAACGTCGAGCCGCGGAACGCGAGGCCGCGCGTGGCGAGATTCTGCACGCCATCGTTGTAGGTAAGCCCCGGCGACACGATGGCGAACGTGCCTGTGCTCGTCTTTGTCCACGCGCCGTTCCAGCCCGACCCGCCGCTCAGCCCGCCAATGTCAGGCCCTGCCGGATAGTCGCAGCCCTCGTACGAGATCAGCCGTGCAAACGCCGGCGCGGCGCAGCACAGGGTCAACACGATCAGGCATGCAATGCCCTTCACAATGAGACGCTTCATCTCACACCTCGGATGTTAAGGTTACACACTGTTTTCGACGTTCGCTTATTATCCCATAACCGGCCCCAATATGCAAATCCGGACCCGTTGCGTCTGAGATTCCCACAGAAGGGCTGGCGCGGTTGACACGCGTTCGCCGGCTCGCGTGGTACGACGTGACTCCAGTCGCGTCGACACCTGGAATGCGCGCGTCTGGCTGACACGTTGACGCGGCGTGTGGCCACGACTGGAGTCGCGGCCTACTGCGCATGCATGCCGACACGCGCTCGCCGGCTCGGGGGTACGACGTGACTCGTCACGTCATGCACACCGCCGCCGCGCGGCGCATTCATAAACTGCGTGCGCACAGTGTACAACGGCGGGCATCGCAAGTGAATGGCAGATTGTCACTTTTCCGCGCCGTGTGCGTGCGGGCCGCCTGTGCCGGGATTGCAGTTTGTAACATGCCGCCTGGGCGTCCCTCGACCCGCCGCGCCCAGATGCAGACGCCGGTTTAGCCGTATTGAACCGGCGGCCGTTCGTGCCATGTGTGGATAGGTGCTTTGCGCCCGTTGACCGGCCTCGAAGAGGCCAGCCACATCTGCCGGTGTGGATGGGTGCTTCGCGCCCGTTGACCGGCCTCAGAGAGGCCAGCCACATCTGCCGGTGTGGATAGGCGCTTTGCGCCCGTAGCCAGAATACCGGCTTCAGCCGGAAGTCTTGCGCGGCCTTAAGACGCGGTGTCT
>JAAYZF010000318.1 GCA_012514975.1 bacterium | reverse complement strand
TGGTTGACCAGGTGCGCGAGTCGGTGCGCACGAGCCGCGGCAACGAATGGATGTTCTCCGCCAGGACGGTCAGGAACTACCCGCTGCGCGCGCCGGCCGCGTACACCGCCGCCGACAAGGCCTCCGGGCTCTATTCCGTCGGCGTGGATGTGTCTCCCGTCCGCGCGGACCCGAGCCACGCGGGCTGGTCCGACATCTTCTTCCTCGGCATGGATTTCCCGGAAGGGGCGAGGGTGATCAACCTGTCGGTGGACCTGGCGGTGCACGGGGCCGGGGGCGTGGCGCCGCCCATCGAAGTCTACTGCCGGTTCATCGAGCAGCCTGTCGTGCGCATCGTCTCGCTCGACCTTGGGTGCGAAAAGGATGTCGATTCGCTCGGCGAGCTGTTCAACTTCGGCAACGACCATCTCGGCCTGCTCAAGGCCGGCGTGATCGCCTCAGGCATCATCCCCCCGTGCCTCGAGAACAGCGGGGCAACGCTCGCCGGCGTCCTGCAGAAGCTGTTTGGCCGCCGGGGCGGGTTCGAGCTCGTCTCCCATGTGCGCGAGATCCCGAAAGGCTCGCGCCTCGCCGTCTCCACCACGCTCCTCGCCACGATCATCGCACGGCTCATGCGTTTCAGCGGCCAGATCGAGCGGCAGGAGGGCGGGCTCAACGAAGCCGAACGCCTCCTCATCGCCTCGCGCGCCATCCTCGGCGAATGGCTCGGCGGCTCGGGAGGCGGATGGCAGGACTCGGGCGGTATCTGGCCCGGCATCAAGGTCATCCAGGGCGTCGAGGCGGTCAAGGGAGACCCCGAGTTCGGCGTCAGCCGCGGCCGCCTCCTTCCCGCGCACACCGTCCTCGCCCGCGAACAGCTCCCCCCTGACATCGACGACCGGTTCGAGCGCGCGCTCGTCATGGTGCACGGCGGGCTCTCGATGAATGTCGGCCCGATCCTCGAAATGGTCACCACCCGCTACCTCCTCAGGTACCGCGACGAGTGGAAGGCAAGGCTTCTCGGCTACGACTACTTCTCCCAGATCGTCGAGGCGTGCAAGACGGGCGACATGAAGAAGCTCGGACGGCTCACCACGCTCGATTGGGAGCAGTGCACGAAGGTGATGATCCCATGGACGTCCAATGCCTACACGGAAGACTTGATCGCCACGGTCCGCAACGCGTTCGGCAAGGACTACTGGGGTTTCCTCATGCTCGGCGGCGCCTCGGGCGGCGGCATGGCGTTCATCGTCAACCCGGCGGTCCACGACCGCTTCCGCGACGAAGTGCTGCAGATCATGCGCGCGCTGAAGAAACGGTATGAGCACGCGCTGCCCTTTGCGATGGACCCGGTGGTCTATGACTGGCGCCTCAATTACCGCGGCAACGAGGCGCGCATGTGCGCCGGACACGCGGCGGTGATGCCTGACGCCTACTACACGCGCGCGGTTATCAACGCGCTCGAAAGCCGCGATACGAGCTGGACGTGCGCGCATGCCGCGGAGCTCGATGCCCTCGCCGCCGCGCGTGGAACCCGCCGCCCAGACGCATCTTCCCTCGACGCGCTCAAGACATTCGCGCATGCGGCTCTCGGCATCCCGGCATCCGTTCCCCAAAACCAGTCGCTGTCCTTGATTTCCTCGACGGAATCCAGTTCCGTCGAGGAAATCAAGAAGGGAAACGGCTTCGACCAGCATGCGCACGACCGCAACAAACAATGGCTGAAGAGCGGGCGGATCGGCGTGAGCAAGAACCGCCTGCCCGAGACGACGAAGATCGAGGACGTCCGCCCCGAGGACGTCGAGATCGTCTCGAACAACACCGACGACCCGCGCATCATGAATTTCCGCCTCGCGGGGCAGGAGCTGCTTAAGCGGAACGCCGTCGGCGTCGTCACCTTCAGCGGCGGCCTCGGAAGCCGATGGGCCGAGGGCGCGGCGGTGGTGAAGGCGATCAACCCGTTCGTCACGATGAAGGGCAGGCACCGCAGTTTCATCGAGGTCCATCTCGCAAAATCAGACGAGGTGATGCGCAAGTACGAACAGCCGGTGCAGCACGTGTTCACCACGAGCTACCTCACGCACGAGCCGCTGCGCGCCGAGCTCGATCTCGTGAAGAACCATGGCTATGCGGGCCCCGTCTACCTCTCGCGCGGCATGTCGATCAGCCACCGGGTCTATCCGCTCGAACGCGACCTGCGCTTCCTCTGGGAGGAGCTTTCGCAGCAACTGCTCGATGAGCGCGCGCAGAAGGTGCAGAACGACGTGCGCGAGGCCCTTATCGGCTGGGCTCGCGAGCGCGGCGAAGGGGAGGACTACAACGAGAACACTCCGCTCCAGCGGTTCAACCCGCCCGGCCATTTCTTCGAGCTGCCCAACATGCTGCGCAACGGCACCCTCGCCGCCATGCTGCGCGAGAACCCGGGGCTCGAGCATCTCATGGTGCACAACGCGGATACGCTCGGCGTCTTCCTCAGCCCGATCATGATCGGCATGCACCACC
>JAAYZF010000317.1 GCA_012514975.1 bacterium | reverse complement strand
CGACCTCGGAGAGGAGGCGGTCATACAGCGTCGAGACGCGTTCGCCGTTCTGGTCGATCAGCTCGTTCGTGCCTTCGTTGTAGACGAAGGCGTATTTCGTCCAGAGCAGGTCGTGATGGAGCAGGCCGCCGCGGCCCTTGTGTGATTCGTTTTCGAGGCCGACAAGGCTCCCGATCTCGCGGTTGATGATGCGGTCCTGCTCGCGCAACGCCTCGATGATCTGCGGCGACTTGAGCGTGCGGCCTCCGTGGACTTCGTCGACATAGCGGTCGATGTTCTCGCGCTGGTCGGCCGGGACGAACTGGCGGAGCCGGTCGCGCTGCGTGGCGAGATCGCTTGCGAGCTGCGCGCGGCGGGCATCGAGGTCGGCCGCCTGCTGCCGCGCGATTTCGAGGCGTTCGGAGTGGCGGGCGACGATTTCCTGGTAGCGCTCACGTTCGCGCTCGAGGTTGGCCACCTGTTGCTTGAGGGTGGCCATTTGTTTTTCGATATCGCCGGTGGTTTGCTTGCGTTCGTCGCCTGCGATGGCGGAAATCTGCGCATCGAGCTGTTCAACGGTTTTCTCGGCGCGGGCCATTTGTTTTTTGAGGACGGCGAGGCGTTCAGACGTCTCCTGCTCCTGCTGCTGGGCCGTCTTGAGCTGCTGGAGGCGATGGGCGAGCTGCCAGGGCGACACTCGCTCCTCGACAGCCGTGCGCGCATCGCGCAGCCCGTCGTCGATCTCGCCAAGCCAGGCGATGTTCTTGTCGAGGTCTTCGAGCTTCGCGTCCATGCCGGCAAGGATGCGCTGGCGCTCCGCCTGCTGGGCTTCGATGGCGCGCTGCCTGCGCACACTGCCGAGCAAGCCCCGGGCAGGCTGGACGAGCCTGCGGTACGCGCGGCCCGCATAGACGACGCCATCGAGCGAGAACCATTCGCCCTCGCCGGCGTCCTTCGCGAGGTCAGCCGAGGAGACGGACGCGAGGTTGGCTTCGAGGAAGCGGCGGACGAGGGCGTTGCCTGAAGTCTCGAAATGGGCGATGATGCTAGACGCGGCGGTCTTCCTCGGTTTCTCGCCTGCCAGGCGCGCGGTGTCGGCCACCGGGACGCCCGGATAGCGGCTGAGGGCGATGCCCTTCACCTTCTCGAAATCCTCAGGCGAGACGAAGACGGTGCTGAGGAATTCCTCGCCAAGGAAGGCCTCGACGGCGTCCATGAACGCAGGCGTGGCGCCCGAGGCGAAGTCGACGAGGCGGTAGAGGGGCGACCACTCGATGTTCTTGCTGTCGAGCTCGGCGGCGAGCTGGGCGTAGCCGGGGACGCTGGGGAGAAGGGCGACCGCCTTTCCCGCGCCGATGGTCTGGCTGTCGATCTGCGCGCGCTCGGCGGCGAGCTGCTTCTTCTCGATCGTGAGCGGCTGCTGCGCGTCACGGACCGCTTGGATGAGGAGATCGAGCTCCTTGACAAACGCGTTCTGAAGCGCGCGCAGCTGCTGTGTATCGCACGGGGCATCCGGGCGCACCTTGCCGTATGCCTCGCGCAGCGCGGTGAGCGCCTCCATCGAGGCGGCGAGAGATATCTGGGCGGGGAGGGTGGGGAGGGCGAAGCGGTCGAGCGTATGGAGCTGGTCGCGCAGCGCTTCGTTCCATTCCTCGTCGGCGCGTTTGAAATCCGCCTTGAGCATTTTCTGTTTGGTGGCAGCGGCGGAGACCTCAGCCTTGCGCGCTTCGAGCTCCTCGTGCGCGCGGCGGCGTTCCTGTTCGAGGCGTTCCTGTTCCTCGATGAGCCGCGCGGGCTCGCCGACGCGCAGTTCGGCGAGGAGCGTGCGCGAGCGATCGAGTTGCGGGACGACCTGTTCGAGCCGCGCGCGCGCATCGGCGATGGTCTGTTCATTGCGCTGGACGGCGCGCTGGAGCTGGGTGGCTTCGTTGTCGACATACTCGCAGGCTGCGCGAGCCTGGATGAAGCGGAGGCGTTCGATCGCCTCGCGCGCGCCGGCGATGCGTTTGAGCGCCGTCATGGCTTCATCGAGCAGGTCTTTTTCCTGGCGGAGCGCCTTTAGGTCGACCTCGATCTTGTCGAGGCTCTGGAGCGTGGCCTCGATGTCCTGGAACACCTGGTGGTCGGGCGCGGGGAGGAGGTAGGCGAAGAGGCCCTCGAAGTCGCGCGCCTTGACGACGAGCTCCTTGTAGGCCTTGCTGGCCTTGAGCAGGTCGGCGACGCGCTCGAAATTCTCACGCCCGCCGAAGAAGCGGTTGGCGATCTGGGTGCGATAGCGGCCGATGTCATATACATGCGGGCGGCCGACGAGATCGATGAGCTCCTTGCGGTCGATGGGGCGATGGCGCGGCGCGCCGCCCTCTGCGCCGCTCGCGCGGACGGTGAGCGGGACATTAGCCAGCGGCTCGTCGACGATGAATCCCCAGAGCTCCGGGCGCTGGTCGAGCGACTGGGCGAATGCGCCGACGCCGATGGTGGCGGTGGCGTTGGTGCGCGCGTTGTGCAGTTCGACGGCTGCGTAGCCGATTGCGCCGTTCTGCCTGCCGACGCGGCCGCTCTCGAAGTCGTGCTGGAGGATCGTGCCCGCGAGCGTGCGGCCGGAATCGGAGCGCGGGCCGCCGAGGAGGGTGGCGGCGTTGTACGTCAACTGCTGGCCGCCGGTGAGGGCGAGCTGGACGCCGTCGATGATGGTCGTCTTGCCCGTGCCGTTGTTGCCGATGAGGAAGAGGCTGCCGTGGACGGCTATGGTTTCATCGACGAAGTTGTGGAAATTGATCAGCCGCACGCGGCGAAGGGCGTACCCGCTGAACGTGTCTAGCACATGCGCATCCATAGATCAGGCTTCCGGTTCATCGTCGGTTACTTCATCCTGCGGCGGGGCGGATGAGGTGTACAACTGCATGACTTCCTTGAGCGTGAGAATGTCCGGGCGGTAGCAGTGAATGCCCGGCTGGAACTCGTACATGACGTGCTCGCGCATGCCGCCGGGGAGCTGCTCGTCGGCCGCGGCGTCCTCCTTCTCGATCTGCTCGATGAAGCGGTACTTGATGAGCTTCGGGAAGAGCGAGCGGCAGGCGGCGAGCACGACGCGGTCGCCCGGATGGTTTTCGCCGATCTCCTCGGCAAAGCGGTCGAGGCAGTACTGGACGAAATCGGCGAGGAGGAACCGCAGCGGGCCCTCGTCATCGTAGCTCACATTGAGGTCGCGCAGCGTTTTCTCGTAGAACTCGACGAGGAGGAGGAAGACCGTGCATTCCTCGCGCCGCGTAAGGTCGAACAGGTCGCGCTGGCTTGGCCTGAGCGCCGGGTTATGCTCATGCGGCTTGACGAGGCGGGCAAGCCGCCGGTCGACGTAGAGTTCCCAGCCGAAGTAGTGGGCAAAGAACTGGTGGAAGTCCTCCTCGTGGCTGCGCAGGTAGCCGAAGAGGTCGACGTCGTCCGTGCGATAGAAGAAGGGCGACTCGGTGAGGATGTTGTGGAGCGCGCGGACGTAGTGCGGATTGAGGTGGTCCAGGTAGCGGTCCGCGCCTTCAACGAAATGTTCAGGGGTGTCCATGGCAGGATGCAGTGTGCGTGATCACGAAGACGCAGGCCCGGCGGCGGGCGTCTCCTGGGTTTTTGCCTCGACGCGGTAGTTGGGCGAAACGAAGCGCCAGCCGTCCCCGCGGAATTCAGCCGACGTCTCCTCGTCGCCATCGAGCGTCAGTTGCCGCTCGCCGGGCGGGATGAAGACGAACCCGAGCTGCTCGCGCAGTTTGCGGCGGCCGATGAAATAGGTTTTCACGGCATCGAGATACGAGCGCACGTCGTCGGGCTTCTCGAGCTGCGCGCCCCGCATGGTGCGCATCGGCTGTTCATCGAGGAGGTTCCGGACGACGAACTGGGTGAGCCGCTCGGTGCGCTGGCGTTCGAGCTCGCGCGACAGGTCCATCGAGCCGCTCTTGGCTTCGAGGAGATTGGCCTGGAACGGCGGGCGGGCCATGCGCCTGCGGTAATAGGTGGGCCGGGGCGGCGCGGCGCGGCGGCGCGGCGTGCCGCCCGCGGCATCGTTCACCTGGTGGCCCGAGCCGACAAGCTCGTCAAGCCAGCGCCGTACCTGGTCAACAGGCCCCTCGGGCGCACGCATGAGCTCGCGCGTGCGCTTGCGCAAGGCCTGGATGCGTATGTTCCGCCTGCGGATGTCGTCAAGATGCATCCTGATCTTGCGGACGAGGCTGCGGACCTGCTCGTTGATGCGCTCGCACAGCTCGGCGAACAGGCCTTCCGGGGCGAAGAACGGGCATATCTCGTACAACACCTCGTCGGTGCTGCGCAGCCGGTCGGCCCACTGGCCCGCAAGGGGATTGGACATGAAGTGCTCGCGCGTGGCGCGCTCGGCCTGCTCGAGCAACTCGCGCGAAGGGCCGTATTCCCACTCGCGCAGGCGGTGATAGAGCGTCGGGCCCAGTTTCGCGACGCGCTGAAGATACTGCTCGACGTAGCGGTCGAGCCAGTCAATGATATCGGCGAGGGATTCGAGCTGGAACGGCATGTTGTTGAACGCGGCGATCCGCGCGCCGAACTCGGTGATCTCGGTGGCGATGCGGCGGCAGCGCGTGTCGATCTCGACGAAACAGCGGGCGAGGCGGCGCAAAGTGTCTTCGTCGCGCTCGCCGGTCGCTTCGCGGATGCGCTCGGCGCGCAGCAGGTAGTCCTCGACATCGAGCAGATGGTCCTGGTCGAGGAACACGCGCTCGGCGTCCTGCGGCGGCCGGAGCGTGGCGAGCGAGTCGATGAGGCAGCGCGTCTCGTTCGACAGTCGATAGAGGAATTTCTGGAGACGCCGGTCCGAGATGCGTTGCAGCCGGTACGGTTCGAGCCGCCGCTCGATGTTGCGCCACGCCACAAGCTGGTCCATGTCCGCGCGGAAGGCGGCGAGCGAATAGTCGTTCTGGATCAACCCCTCGATCGTGGGCTGGACGGCGTCATAGACGTCGTTGTGATACTTCTCGATCTCGTGGGACTGGCGGCGGAGATAGAGGTAATAGAGGATCGTCGCATAGACGAGCCTGCGTTCCGTGGCCAGGAAACTGAACTGGGTGAGCGGGACGCTCTCGATGAACGTGGGCTGCGGCGCAAGCTCGCGGAACAGGTCGGGCTGCGGCGTGAGGGCAAGGTCGTCGCGGAGGTATGTAACGGCATCGTCAGCCATGGGAAACCCAGTGTGGCGCCAGCCACAACGTCTTGTGGATTAGACTTCTGAAAACCGAACGTATTGTAGCAAAACATCCGGGTTAAAACAAGTGGCTGAAAAACACCGGTAAATGGTCGAAAATGGATATTCCAGACATGAATTCCCAAGTCTAGTGCTTTCCTGCGGCTATTATGGTATAATTGAGACTAGTGGAACAATGCTGCGCCGGTGTGCGTGCGTTCCACGAAACACACGCGCCGGCTGACAAGAACTGGTGAACGATATGATCTCCAACTCGTTTCGGCGCCGCCTCGCGCTTCTCGGACTCTCCATTCTCGCCGCGGCGCCGGTTGCGCATGGTGACACGGCGGAGCGCGCCTGGCAACTTCTGCGCACCGCCGGCATATCGAGAGGCGTGTGCGCGGTGCCCCGGTGTGGCGACGGCGCGCTTGCACGTGCGATCGCCCAGGCGGCCACCGGCATGATTGTGCATGCGACCGATGCATCGCCGGCGAATGTGGCGTCTGCGCGCGCGAGTGCGGAAGCCGACGGCACGCTTGGCCGCTCAGTCTACATCGAGCAGGCCATGACGGACACGCTGGTCTATGCCGACAACATGATCGATCTGCTCGTGATGGCCGGGCTGACTGACGGAGAGCTTGCCGGCATTCCGCGCGGGGAGATTGCGCGCGTGATCTCGCCGTCGCGCGGCTGCGCCATCGCCGGCCAGGCTGCGCCGGTGAGCGGGCTTACGCGGGCGGCGCTGTCGAACTGGTGCGCGCAGTCCGGCTATCCAGGCGTCACGTGGACGATCGATGACGGCCCCGACGGCCTCTGGGCGGTCATGCGCAAAGGCCCGCTCGACGGCTCGGACGACTGGACGCATCGCAGCCACTACGCGGACGGCAATCCCCAGTCGCGCGACACTGCGCTGAAATGGCCGTATGTGACGCAATGGACCGGCAAGCCGCATTACGACCTGCGCTACCACAGCACCCACCTGATCGCCGGCGGCCGCGTGATCGCGATCGGCCTCGATTCACAGTACACGTTCGTCACAGGTTTCTGGGCGCGCAGCGCGTTCAACGGCCAGTTGCTCTGGCGGCACGAGCTGCCGACGAATATCTTCGCCGGCGTGTCGCCCATGGTGGCAACGTCGAATGCAGTCTATGTGCTCGATGGCAACACGGTGCTCGTGATCGACCCTGAGACCGGCGCCGATACGGGCCGCATAACGTTCCCCGGGCTTGCCGGGCAGGGCAAATGGCTCGGCATCCATCGCGGCATCATGGTTGTCCTTGCGGGAGCGCAGCAGGGCACCGAGTGGGCAAAGGCGTATGGCATAGGCAACCAGGGCAAAATGGTCGTGTGGGCCAGCGGCACCCAGATCGCCGCGTACGACATCGCCGCGGGCACGACATGCTGGATGCATACTGAGGCCGCGCCCATCGACGTGCGCATGTTCGGCGTGTCTGACTACTCGACGGACGGCGCCGCGCGTGTCTATTTCTACTCGTGCACCAACCGGCTTGCCGCGCTTGATCTCTTCACCGGCGGGCTGCTCTGGCAGAACACCAATGCCGCCGACATGGCGAAGCTCGAGGAAGTCGAGGGCTGGGGCGGCCGCATCGGCACCCAGCGTGCGTTCATGGCCACGAAAGACGTGCTGGTGATGGGCCTCCAGGGCAACTCGAACACCGTGGCCTTCTCGGCGGATGACGGCCGGAGCCTCTGGTCGTTCACGCACGGGTCGTACCAGGGACGCACGACGCAATGGCTGCTTAACGGCACGCAGCTCTGGTTCTCCGGCGCAGCCTACGATCTGAAAACCGGCGTCAAGGTGCGGTCAATGACCTTCAACGGCGGCGGATGCGGCATGTACACCGCCGGGCCAGAGATGGTGTACGGCATGCTTGGCCCCTGCTATGATATCGCGCAGAGCAAACCCGTGGTGAATGGCGATTTCAAACCGCCGTGCGACCTCGGCACGTTCATCGGCGGCGGCATCTATTACAACACGCCAAGCCATTGCAGGTGCTCGCAGGACAGCAAGGGGTATTGCGTCTATACGTCCGCCGCGACAAACTTTCCCTTTAATAAGAGGGTGACCGACGACGAATGCCTTGAACGCGGCGAGGGTGACACGCTGAATGTGGCGCCTCTGAACGCGCTCGGGAATGACTGGCCGACGTACCGCGGCAGCTATGCGCGCGAGGCATCGTCCGCCGCCACGGTGTCTACGAACCCGGTGGTGCTCTGGCAGTACACGCCCGCCGTGCCGTACACGTACGCGCCGTCGCGCCGCACGTCGCCCGGCCAGACGAAGATCGAAGTCGATCATCAGCCGACGCAGCCCGTTGCCGTCGGCCGCTACGTCTTTACCGGCGGCTCGGACGGCCGCGTGCTGTGCCTCGATGCGACGAGCGGCACAGTCGTCTGGTCGTACTGGACAGGCGGCAGGATACACGCGTCGCCCACGGTGAGCGAAGGGCGTGTGTTCGCCGGCTCGAATGACGGATATCTCTATGCGTTCGAGGCGGTGAGCGGAAGGCTGCTCTGGCGGTTCCGCGCCGCGCCGGTCGAGCGGCGTATCATGTCGTACGGTTTGTTCTCGAGCACGTGGCCCGTGGCGAGCGGGATTGTGGTGACCAACGGGATCGTGTACGCGGCGGCGGGCCTTCAGAGTTTCAACGGCACGTATGCCTACGCCCTCGATGCGCAGACCGGCCATCTCGTCTGGCAGAACAACGAGGCGGGCATACGCTCGACGCCGCCCGCGCGCTATGGCAGCACGATCTCAGGGCCGATGACCGTTGCGGGAGGGAGAGTGTGGCTGATGGGCGGCAATCGCATGCCGACGACGTGTTACGGCATGACGAACGGCGTGCTCGAACCGCTGCCCGCGAAGATCAATGCCGGATTGCGCGGCTCCGACATAGGCGTGTTCAGGGGCAAGTACCTCATCTACGGCGGCAGGCCGTTCCACAGCGACCATCTTGAACGGACGTATCCGGGACGCGACGTGCTCTTCACATTCGCGCGGTTGAACAGCGAGGGCAAGACCATGTACCCCGAGCTCTGCCCGCTGCCCGAGGGCGCTTTGACGCCTGCATGGGACGATGGCGTGACCGTGGTCGCGTCGTCATACAACACCAAGCTCGAAGGATGGTCGACGCCCGCGTTGGATGCCGCGCTTCTCGCCGGGTACGTCACCAGCTCGAATTTCACCTATCCCTCCTGGATGGCCAACCGCTACATGATGACGAACCAGGCGTCGTTCCGCCTCTGGGGCCCGCTCACGAAGGAGACGAGTGCGACCGCCCTGTCGCCAAACGCCCTTGTGGCCGCCTATGCCGTCATCCCCGCTTCGCCGCCGAGCGCGCCGATTTCCGGCTGGCGGATCGCACTGCTCGATCGTGGCAATGGCTCGACGCTCTGGGAAGCCAATCTGCCGTCCGAGCCGGTGATGAACGGCCTGGCGATTACGCGCGATGGCGACATCCTCGTTGCGCTGCGCGACGGCACGCTTCTCGCCTATGGCAGCACGAATCTCCGCGTGGTCACTTCATCGGCGCTGCCAGGCCCGGGCGCGGGCGTGCCGTACGAGGTGGCGCTTCATGCCAGCCACGGCGCGCCGCCGTACGAATGGGCCGTCGCGGCTGGGGAGTTGCCTGCGGGGCTTGACCTTGGCAGCAATGGCGTTATCAGCGGCGTCGCGATGATGATGGGCTCGTACGAATTCACGGCGCGTGTCACCGACACGGCAGGCGCTTCCGCCGAGCAGCAGTTCACGATGGTGGTCATCCCCGAGCCTGGCGCAGTGCTCTTTGCTCTGGCACTTGCGACAGCGGCGCGGAAGCGGTGTGCAGCGCACCCGTGACATCCTTGTCCCGAAGCGTAGGAGGGACATCCTTGTCCCGACTGCTGCCAAGCATCCGTGCTTGGCAGCATCGCCTACATGCCGCATCAATGCGGCCGGCTAGTCGCCGCAGGGATGCGCTTTTTCGCCGCGGTGCGCGGCTGGTCGCCGCAGGGATGCGCCTCCTACTTCGCCACCGCGATGCCTTCGCGCGTGAAAAGCTTGTCAGGGAGGGTGCGGTTGACTTCCGGAGTGTCAAACGTGAAAGTGATGCGCTGGCCGTTGAGCTTGAGCTGGTCGATCTTCACCGGCAACCACGCGCCGCGGCTGAACGTCACGCGAAGCTCACGGAAGTTCTTGTCCACAACTGTCTTCTTGGGCATCATGAACAGCGTGACAGAGTCGCGCGCAGCCTTGTCGAGCATGACGTCGTAGTGCTCGCGCATCCGCTTGGTCGAGGTGAACCCGGCGAGCATGGCATCAAGCTTCACGTTGTCCACGAGGAGAGATTCCTGGGGCGCTTTCATCGTGGGGTCGTACTGGATGATCTTCGAGCCGTTGATGATGAATGTTGACGGCTCGGGCGTCACGTAGTCGAAACGGAGCTGGAACGTCGCCGCCCCGTCCCCGTCGCCGCCGACTTTGCGGAAATGGAACACGCCTGACGACTCGTTCTCCTCCTGGAAAATCGGATCGGTGTCGAACTGCTTGAACGCGGCCTTGAACGAGTGGAAATGCGCGGCAGTACGGTCGATCGCGCTGAACACATGCTCGAGCGTGTTCGATTCCGCTGCTGAGGGGAGATGGCGTTCCTGGGCCGGCCTGGCGGTCTGCGGAGCCTTCGCCGGCGGGGCGTTCGTGTCGCGTGGCGGCTGTTCCTTCCATTCACTCGCAAGGCACAGTGAAGCGGCGAGTGCGGCAAGCGCGGCGGCTATCAATGATGTTCTCATGGTGGCGTTCCCGGGTTGGTGCGCAACGGCAGAAAGCTCGTCATCCTCTTGTCTCATTACAATTTGACGCTGATTCCGGCCCGCTCATTCACATGACGGGCGGCGTCTTCTCACGGTACGGCAAACGAAACGCATCCTTCGCCGAAAAGGGATTCGATCCCGGCGATGAGCTCCTGCGAAGGCGCGACGCGCTGTTCGTCGGGCAGGCGGACGACGGGGGCTTCGCCTTTCTCGTCAACGAAGACGAGGTCAACGGGCAGCGGCCCCTTGTGACGGGCGAAGACCGAGGCAAGCGCTTCGAGCACGCCTTCGTTGGCGTGTGCCTCGCCAATGCGGATGCGGACGCCGTCAGGCCACTGCTCGATCGCCTCGCCTGCGGGCGCAAGCCTGTCTGTCCAGAGTGATACGCGGTTGAACGACCGTTTGAGCGTGCCTTCGAGGAACCAGAGCGAGCCCTGCTTCACGCGCGCGCGGTACTTGTCGAACAATTCCGACCAGATGAGCGCCTCGGACGTTCCATAGAAATCCCCGATCGAGAGGATGCCGTACGAGGTGCCTTTCCTGCTTTTGCGCCAGTCGGTGGCGGTGACGAGGCCGCCCATGACGACTCGGCGCTGTTCGGCGAAGAACTCGGCCGTATCGCCTGCATCGTCAGCCTGCTCAGGCTGGAAGCCTGTCTGGCGGGCATCGGCGGTGGAGAGGGCGCGCCATACGGGCGCAATGGCATCGAGCGGATGGCCTGAGACGTAGAACCCGAGCATTTCCTTCTCGAAGGCGAGGCGCGTAGGCACGTCCCATTCGCCCACTGCATCGAGCTTCGCACGGGTAGGGGAGAGAGCCGTGGCGGCAGTGTCGAACGCATCGAAGAACGAGCGTTGGAGCTCGGACTCTGCGCCGCGTTCCCACCCGGCGGTGATGTCGTCGGCAATGAACGACAGGCGCTGGCGCGGAATGCCGAACGAGTCGCATGCGCCCGCCTTGACAAGGCTGTCAACCACTTTGCGCGAGACCGTGCGGCGGTCGATGCGCAGGCAGAGGTCGTCAATCGAGTTGAATGGGCCGTGCGCGCTGCGCTCGGAGAGAAGCTCGCCGACTGCCTGCGGGCCGACATTGCGGATTGCGGCGAGGCCGCACCTGATCGCTCCGGCGCCGCGCTCGACGGTGAAGAGGGCGCTGCTTTGATTCACGTCGGGCGGCAGGAGGGGAATGCGGCGCGCGCGGCATTCGCTTGCGATCTCGGCCAGCTTCGCCTCGTCCTGCAGTTTGCCCGCCATGAGCGCGGCGAAGAACGCGGCAGGCCGGTTCGCCTTGAGGTATGCGGTCCAGTATGCGACGAGCGCATAGGCTGTCGCATGCGATTTGTTGAAGCCGTAGCCGGAGAAGCGGGCTATGTCCTCGAAGAGCGTTTCAGCGAGGCCCGGGTCGAGATTCTTCTTTGCGGCGCGCTGCATGAACTGGGCCTTCTGCTCGGGAATTCTGTCGGCGAGCTTCTTCGACATGATGTCGCGGAAGATGTCCGCATCGGCGAGCGAATAGCCGAGCAGCGAGTGGAGGCACTGCATCACCTGCTCCTGGTAGAGCATGATGCCGTAGGTTTCCTTGAGGATTGGTTCGAGTTTCTCGTGCGGATAGGCAACAGGTTCGACGCCATGCTTGCGCCTGACGTAGGTGTCGCGCATCGGCATTGGGCCAGGGCGGTAGAGGGCGACGAGCGCGATGACGTCGTTGAAGGATTCCATGCCGATGTCGCGCGCAAGGCGGCGCATGCCGGCGCTTTCGAGCTGGAAGATGCCGAGCATGTCGGCGCGCTGGAGCAGGCGGTAGGTCGGCGCATCATCGAGGGGGATGGCGGCGAGTGTGACGGATTCGCCGGAGCAGTCCCTGATGAGCTTCAGCGCGTCGTCAATGATGGTAAGGTTGGTAAGCCCGAGCAGGTCCATCTTCAGCAGGCCGAGGCGTTCGACACCGAACATGTCGACCTGGGTGAGCGCTTCGCCGTCGCTGCTGCGCGCGAGGGGGAGAAGGGTGCGCAACGGCTGCGCGCCGATGACGATGCCCGCCGCGTGCGTCGAGAGGTTGCGGGGCATGTCCTCGATGCGGCGCGCAAACTCGATGAGGACGTTGATGTCCCTGTCTTCACGGTATGCCTCGCGCAGCGGCTCGTGCTTGTCCAGCGCGTCCGCAATGACGCCGAAGCGGAGGTGGGGATGGCCGCGGTAGTGGTCGCCGAGGAGCGCGCAGACGCGCTCAACCTTCTGCGCGGGCGTGCCGAGGATGCGGCCGGTGTCGCGCACGGCTGCGCGGGCGCGCATGGTGCTGAACGTGGCGATCTGGGCCACGCGGTCGCGCCCGTAGCGCGTGCGCACGTACTCGATCACCTCCGGCCTGCGGCGCTCGCAGAAATCCATGTCTATGTCCGGCATCTTCCGCCGCGCGGGATTGAGGAAACGCTCGAACACGAGCCCGAAATCCAGAGGATCGACGTCGGTGATGCCAAGAAGATAACTCACAAGGCTGCCCGCGGCGGAACCCCTGCCGGGCCCGACCGGAATGCCCTGCTGCCTCGCATGGCGGACGAAATCGGCGACGATGAGGAAGTAGTTGATGAAGCCCATCGAGACGATCGTCTCGGTCTCGAACGCAAGGCGCTTCTCGATCTCCGCCCGCTTCTTCTTCGTGAGATGATGCGCCGCGGCGTCCTCGCTCTCCCAGTCGGGATACCGCGCGCGCAGGCCCTCCAGGCACAACTGCTCGAAGTAGGCACGGTTCTGCATGCCGCCGGGCGCGTCGAACGCGGGCATCAGGTGGCCCTTGCCGACAGGGAGCTCGACGGCGCAGCGGTCAGCGATGGCGACAGTGTTGGCGATCGCCTCCGGCAGGTTGCGGAACGCGTCGGCCATCTCCTCGTGCGACTTGAAATGGAACTGGTCTGATGCGGGCGCGAGATCATCTATGGAACTGACTGCCGAGCCTGTGCGGATGCGCGCCAGAAGCTCGAGAGTGGATGCATCCGCCGGAGCGGCATAGGCGCACTGGTTCGTGGCGACCGTCGGGATGGCGAGCTGCTTGCTGAGCTCGACGAGGGCGGGGAGGACAGTGCGTTCCTCCGGGAGCTTGTGCCATTGGAGCTCGAGGAAGAAGCGGCCCGGGCCCGAGGCATGGGCAAGCCATGCGGCCGCGTCGCGCGCCTTGCCGCGTTCGCCCGCGGCGAGGTGCCTGAACACTTCGCCGCCCGCGCCGCCGCTGAGGACGATCCACTTGCCCGCAAGCTCCTCGAACCATGCGGTGGCGACCCGCGGCGTGACGGCGCCCGCATCGAGATGGGCGCGCGTGAGCGCCTCGCAGAGGCGTTGATACCCGGCGTAGTCCTCGGCAAGGATGACAAGCTCGAAGACGGTGGGATTCTGCGGGTCGACATCGATTGCCGGGACGACCGGTTCTAGCGCGATCTCGGCGCCGAGGATGGGTTTGACGCCTTCGCGGTAGCACTGGTCGTGGAACGACACGCAGGCGTGCATGTTCATCACGTCGGTGAGGGCAACGGCAGGCATGCGGTGCGCCGCCGCAAGACGCACGAGATCCCGCATGCGCAGCCCGCTCCGGAGAAGCGAATATTCCGAGCGGCTGTGGAGATGAACGAAGGGAACGCGGCCGCTGTTCATGAGTCGAGCGCCTTGACCTCCAGTACTTGCTTCTTCATGCCGAGAAGGGCGAGGTAGAACCCGAAATCAGGATAGTTCGCCTTCAGCAGTCTCAGGTTGTCGATGGGATCGTAGCGCAGTTCCTCCTCCGAAAGCTTGTACCCGACACACTCGGCGACAAGATCAATGCGCTTGGACATCCATGCCTCGGCAATGAGCGGCACGCCGAGCGACCGCAGCCAGTCGACGTTGTCATGGCGCTTGATCACGGGCTGCGTGATGACGAACGCCGCGCCGGCATCGAGCTTGCGGCGCATCTTCTCGCGTTCGCTCTCCTGCGGCTCGTAGTGGTTGAATGCGACGCCAAAGGTGAACACGCCGGGAAACTCGCGCCTGATGTACCTTATAAGCTCGACGGACGTGATGTTGTTGGCCTCATACCCCAGCTCGTCAGGCTCGAGCCGGTGAAGGCGTTCCGTGCCGTCACCGCTGACCGCAAGCAGGTACTTCACCCCGCGGTCCGCCATGGTGCGCAGCATCGCGTCAAGGTCCTGCTTCCGGTGAAAGGTGTTGAGATGAACGAGAAGCCGTTCGGGATTGACCGGCACGCCCGTCGCCTCGATCGTCTCGACCGCGGTGAAGCTGAGCATGCCCATCGGGTTGTCGGTGATGCAGACGACGAAATCGAGCGCGAGCGCCGCGGCGTACTTGTCGGCGAATTTCTGCAGGTCGCCTTCGATGTCTTCGGTCGCCTGTTTGGGCGTAAGAATCTCAACCAGATACTTTCCCTTCTCGAACCAGTCGTTCATGGCTCCTTTGGTTGGACATGAAAAGAACAGCACGCGGGCGCCGCCATGCGTCACGGTGCGGACGAAGGATTCGCACCCGCGGGCGGAAGCAGCTCCGCCAGCGCATCATACTTGTCTTCCGCGAGGACGAACACATACGGCTGCCCGGCGATCTGCGCGTGCCTCCCGTCCGGGCACTCGTTTCCGACGCGGACTGCCGCCGAGCCGTCAATGTCATTGACGAACGTGAACGCTGCGGCCGCGGGCGCAAGTCCGTAACGGGCAAGGCCGCCCTCGTCCACCTTCGCCACCCAGCGCGCCGCGGCGACGGGCAGCACATGAGAAAGGACCGCGTCGATGTCCTCCTCGCTGTCCGCCGCGCCTTCACTGGTGATGCGCACCCAGCCATTGCTGCCTTTGACGAAGCTGACGGACGCAGCGGGCGTCTCCGCCTTGATCTCCTTGATCTGCCCGGCAGCCCATGCGACGGGCTCGTCCGTGAGGAACGGAAGCTCATTCGTGGCAAGGAGAGCAGCCACGGCCGCCGCATCAAGCGCGACAAACGTGCCGGGCGTCCGCTCGGAATAGACAAGGCCGCCTGCCGGCTCGCTGAGCGTGAACACGACGGGCTTGTCGATGTCCTTGTACGTGAATGACAGGGCGATCCATACGGACGACAGCGCGGCGCGCCCCACGGCCGCGTCGACGAAGTTGGTGATCGTGATCTCGCCCCACTGCGCCACGTAGTCCTCAATCCTGAGCTCGTCGAGCAGCGGGGAGGACGAGCCGGCAAAGTGCCACGCCCCGTCCTCGAGGTCGAATTCGAGCGTCTCGCCGCCTGCCTCCTGCGTCAGGTGGACCGGCTCCTCGAACGGGTTGCGTATCACAAGCAGTTTCGACCGGTAGGTTTCGGCGGGGAGCATGAATTCCGCGAGGTCGGCGGCGGGAATCTCGACGTACTGCTGGTACTCGCTGCGGCGCGCGAGCAGCTTGTCTCCCTGCTGCGAGCCGATCTGGAGGCGCTGCGACAGCGGTCCCTGGACGAGCGTGATCGTGAGGCGCACCGGGCCGAAATTCGTTGGTTCGTCGACGAAGGACGAGACCTTGAGATTGGCGAGCTTGTCGACCAGTTTCTGGACATGGAGATCGTCGGCCGCGTCGGCAACCGGCTGGGCAAGGCGCCACATGGTGTCGTCGCCGCGGCGGCATTCGATCGTCGCGCCCGGACGTTCGACCAGGAGGCCGGAGACGTTGAGCGGGCGGACGTCGAAGACGAGGCGGCGGCGCGCGTCGGTATAGCCGTCGTCCGTCTTGAGCGCAAGGAGCTCCTTGTAGTTCGACGGGACGAGATAGGCTGCGTTGCGCCCCTCGATCTCGGCGTAGCAGTTCCAGCCCACGCTGTCCTTGAGGCCGATCCTGACGGTGATGCTCGTGCTCGGCATCTCGAACGTGGCGATGACGTCCGGCGTGTCAAGCCCCGCGTCGGCGCGGTTGAGCGACTCGTACTCGTCGCCGATGAGCACGGCGGCCTGGTCAAGCTTCTTCGTCAGGTCGAGCACCTGCCTTACGAGCGTTTCATCCGCAGGAAAGTTCACCGGCTTGAGAAGGTTCCAGCCGGCACTGTCGCGGTCGAGCTCGAAATGCTGCGTGCCGGTGACGGCGCCGGTTTCACTGTCGCGCTGCGTGACGTCAAGGAGTATGCGGACGACCTGCGCGGGCTCGAAATCCCTGAACACGCGCTTTTCGACCCGCTTCAGCTCCTCCGTCGACGGTTTGTAGCGGTCGACATAAAACAGATACGCGGCGCAGGCAATGACGAGCACGAGGAGAATCAGGGTGGTGCGGAACTTCATCGGAGTGTCACGGTTCGGAATTAAGTGTCCGTGCCGGAGGCGGAGAGGACGCGGCCACTATCGCCTTCGCGCCAGGAAGACGAAGAAGCCGGCAACCGCGGCGCAGGACGGAACGACGAGGACGACCATGATGGTGATCAGGCGCAACTGCGCCTGGCCGAGGTTGAGGCGTTTCATCTCGGCAACGGTTTTCGGGCCGATCGAGACGAGCATCTCGCGTTTGACGAGCCAGTTCACGCTGTTCATGAACAGGTCGCGGTTCGCGCCCGTGCCGATGTCGCGGTTGCTCGCAAAATCGGAATCGCCGAAGACGACGAGGCGCATGCCGGTCTTCTGGTTCTCCACTGCGCAGGCGATGCTGACGGGCCCGTCGAGGTCGGCGCCCTTGTCGTGCTTGAACGTATCGAGCTCGCTCCGCGTTTCGCCCCACCCGCGCTGGCCGGTAAGCGCAACGGGTGCGGCCACGTTGACGTTGTTGGCCTCGTCGAGGACGGAGATCGACCGCGCGAGGAAGAAGAGGGTGAACGTCTGCAGCTTGCTCGTGATCGGATGGTCGCGATAGAGCCCGACGACGAGCTGAAGCGGGCCTGCGCCGGGAATCTGGCGCTCGGGATCGACCACGACGTTGTTGCCCACCTTGAGATTGTACTCGGGCAGAAGCTGCTCGAGCCCCGACTCGATCCGCGGATCGAGCATGATGAGCGCGTGGCCGCCGCTGTTGAGATAACGGCGGATGAGATTGACCTCCGTATCGAGGAACTTCCGCGTCGGGCCGGCGACGACGAGTATGTCGCAGTTGGTGACGGGGATTTCCGACATGCCGACGAGCTCGATCGGCTCGGGCGTGATGTTGTCGCGGTCGAGGAACCGCTTCGCATCGGTCAGGCCGTTGTCGTCATAGCCGTAGATGCTCTTCTCGCCATGTTTGACGGTGAAGCTGGCGATGATCTTCCGCGGGTTGACGAGCTCGAGGATGGCCGATGTGATCGCCTGCTCGGCCTTGAGCTGGCGGAGCTCCTTTATCTGCCCGCCGGTGTAGTCGTTGAGACGGAAGTTGAACTCCGCAAGGTCCATCTCCGTCAAAAGCTTCTTCCGGTCGCCGTACGTGATGACCACCGTATCCGGCTCATCCACGCCGAACTCCCTGACAAGCTGGCGCATGCGTGAGATGTCGCGCACCTGGTCCGTCATCTCGAAGCTGATGCGCGGCGACTCGACCTGGTAGGCCTTCAGAAGCCGCTCGAGCCTCGAGTACAGCTCAGAGTCCTGCGGATTGCTGAACACGTAAAAGCGGATGTCCTGGTCGAGCGACTGGAGCACGCTTTTCGTCTTCGGAGACAACTGGTACAGGTCGCTCGTCTGAAGGAAATCATGCCTGCGCGGATATTTGCGCGCGATCCAGTTGGCCATCACGACGAGCGCAAGCGCGAGCGCAATGGCGGCAAGGACATTCGTCCCGTAGGTGAGGCGTCGTTTGAAAGCTGTGTGCATACTGTCGTTGCCGTCGCTGTTTCACTGAATACTGAACACTGAATACTGAACACTGTGTGGCGAACCCACCACTCATCCATCACCGCCACTTCCTCGATTCAAGGCTGTGAACAGTGCAGAACAGGAGGAAGAGCGTCACGCTGATGAAGTAGACGACCGGCCTGGAATCGACGACCCCCTTCGGGAAATCCTTGAATTGCTCGAGGATGCTGGTGTAGCTGTAGAGCGCGCGCCAGAAAGGGGAGACGACCGTCTGCATGAAGCTGAGCGAGAAGAGCATCAGGATCACCACGAACGAGATGATGAACGAGACGATCTGGCTGCGGGTGAACGACGAGACGAGCAGGCCGACCGCGGTGAGCATCGCGCAGAGCAGGACGGTGCCCACATAGCCCGAGAGGACGACGCCGTAGTCCACCGTGGCAAAACGGCTGAGCACAATCACGAACACCGCCGTCGGCGCCCACATGAGCAGTAGGAACGAAAGCGCGGCACAGTACTTCGAGAGCACGACCGCAAGGTCCGATACGGGCGCGGTCATCAGCACCTCGATCGTGCCCGAGCGGCGCTCCTCGGCGAACAGCCGCATCGTCAGCGCTGATGCCACCGCCGCAAGGACTATCCAGTAGAAGAACGTGCCGCCGAACAGGATGCTGAACACGTCCTCGTTGAACCGGTACGAAGCCGGCAGGTTGAGCACTTGGACAAGCAGCCAGAACACCCAGCCGAGCACGCCAAGAAAGACGCACATGATGATGTAGCCGACGGGCGTGAAGAACAGCGTGGCCAGCTCCCGCTTGTACAGGGTGAGAAACGTCCGCATGGGTCTTACCGCGTGGTTACGTTGACAAAGACGTCTTCGAGTGTCGGGGCCGTGGCGTGCAGGTCGCGCAATGGCCAGTTGTGCGCCTTGACAGCGGCGAAGAGGGCTTCGCGCAGATCGTCGTCGTTGTGGCGCGCCTTGACGGCGGCGCGCATCCACCCGTCCACCGCCTCGACGTCAACCTGGCGCACGCCCGGTATCTTCTTGAATGCATCGGCGACCGCTTCAGCCTCCGCCTTCACCTCGCAGATGAACGATTTCTCCGCGCCGCTCCGCAGATTCGCCATCGTGTCCTGGAAGGCAAGGCGGCCCTGGTGCATGATGAGCACGCGCTCGCACACCATCTCGACCTCGGGGAGGATGTGCGTCGAGAGGATCACCGTGCGGTCCTTGCCGATGGCCTTGATGAGGTCGCGCACCTGGCGCACCTGGTTCGGGTCGAGCCCTATCGTCGGCTCGTCAAGTATCAGCAGGTCGGGGTCGGCGATCATGGCCTCGGCAAGGCCGACGCGCTGGCGGTAGCCCTTCGAGAGCTGCTCGATGATGCGCGTGTAGACGTCATCGATCTGGCATGCGTCGACGACAGCATCGATCCTGTTGCGCAGGTTGGCGCCGCCAAGGCCTTTCAGCCTGCCACGATACCTGAGATACTCGCTCACGCGCATCTCGGGATACAGCGGGACGTTCTCAGGCATGTAGCCCACATGACGCCGCACGTCGATCGAGCGCGTGAACACATCAAGCCCCGCGACGGTCACTGCGCCGGCCGTGGCGGGCATGAAGCACGTGATGATCTTCATCGTGGTCGACTTGCCCGCGCCGTTCGGCCCGAGCAGGCCGACGATCTCGCCGCGCGCGACCGAGAAGGAGATATGGTCGACCGCCACGAGGTCGCCGTAGGTCTTGACTAGATTGCTGACTTCAACCATGGGTGTGCCGTTCCTCAGAAATCGATCTGCGCGATGGCATTGTTGAGCGTGACGCCGCGAAGATGCTGGCGGCGGATGTAGGCGCGCACGTCGTAGGTCGACCATGGCGAGGTGGTTGTTGCGGTCGAGAGGATGCGCTTGTAATAGATGCGCTGGTTGCGCGTGAGGTCGTACACCGCGACATCAATGTCAACGGCGCCTTCATAGGAGACCCATTCGACGAAATTCCAGTTGGCTCCGAGCCCGCGCGCATAACATGTGTTGACGTGGTAGCAAAGAAGCAGGTCCGCGCGCATCGAGTCCGCTTCACTCCTTGAATCAACGGGAAAGACCACGCGGCGGAACGCATTGTAGCCGCGGAACCGGTTGTAGATGGCCAGGCCCACTTCCTCGTACGTGTTCGAGAGGAAGCTCACCTCGCCCTTGCCGTACATGACGCGGGGGAACCACGAGGCGCGGTGCTCCTTTGCGATTGCCTCTTCGTTGTATGGATTGGCCGAGCCGAGCGGCATGATGGCGAGAATCTTCTCCTGGTGGCCGCGGCCGGTGACGGCCATCGGCGCAGGCGTAGTGATCTGCCGCGTGGCGCATCCCGAGAGGATGGCGCAGGCGGCGCCGAGAAGCGCCGTCAGACTCCGCACTGTGTTCGAGTAGGTACGCATGGCTTGCTCCCTGGATGGTCCATTAGCGCGTGTCAAACGTCTCACGATCCCATGCCCGTGCCCGCGGGCTCGGGCGGCGGAGGCGGCGGGGGAGGCGTAGCCGGCATCGGCATGCCGCCAGGCCCCTCGGGCACCAGCGTGATCACCACGCGGCGGTTCAAGCGCTGCCCTTCGGGCGTGCTGCCGTCCCCCGCGGGACGGTACGGCCCGTAACTTGCCACCGCCATCCTCGCCGGGTCGATCAGATTCTGGTCCGCGAAATAATGCAGTACCGACAGGCTGCGTGCCGCGGAAAGCTCCCACTGAGAACGGTAGCCGGTGTCCGCCGCCTCGATGGCGTCGGTGTGGCCCTCGATGGCGACTGCATACTGCGGGTAGTCCTCGCGGATCGTGCGGCCGATCTCATCGAGCACGGGGTAGATTGCCTCCTTGAGCTTGGCGCTTCCCGGCTCGAAGAGCACCTCGGAGATCATCGAGACCTGCATCACGCCCTCCGGCGTCGACTCGACACGCAGGTAGCGGCCGTCGGCGCCTATTGCGTCCGCAAGGGTGTAGCTTTCGGCGATGAGCCGCTCATTGCGCGCGATGAGCTCGCGGTTGCGCGCCTCGACGAGCGTGAGGCGCTTCTCGTAGTCGGCGAGGTTCTTCGTGCGGACAATCGCTTCGCCCGAGTCGGGATCGAAACGCGCGTACTCCTGTTTGAGCCGCGTGCGGTGCACTTCATACACTTCGCCGGCAACGGCGCCCATGAGCGCGCCTGCCCCCGCGCCCGCGCCCGCGCCGATGGCAACGCCCACACCGCCGCCCGCGGCGCCAATGCCCGCGCCGGCGCCCGCGCCGATCAGCGCGCCTATCAGCCCGCCGCGCTGCATGGACGTGCAGCCGGCAACAACGCACACAGCCAACACTCCGCACGCGATCATCCGTTTCATCTCGTCACCTCGAGTATGTTGGTGATGGATACCGCCATGTTTGTCCCGCCGGGCGCACTGTCAGCGCCATGCCGCTCGCGCCCGGGCATGAACTTCACCAGGAGGAACGAGCCGGCAAGCAGCACGGTGAACACGACCGTCAGCAGGTTGAAATACCGGTCGATAAAACTCTTGATATGCTCGCCGAACACCCTGATCAGACCGGCGACCAGGAAGAACCGCATGCTGCGGCTGATGGCCGAGGCGACGGTGAAGCCCGCAAGGTTCATCTCGAACACCCCGGACGCAATCGTGAACACCTTGTACGGTATCGGGGTGAACCCGGCGGCGAAGACGTACCAGAAGCCGTACCGGTCGTAGTTCGTCTGCACCCGCTTGAACAGCTCCTCGGTAAACCCGGGGATGTGCTTGAAGAAGAACGACGCAACCACCGAGTACTGGCCCGAACCGTCATACCAGACAAAATGCCCGATCGCATACCCGAGCAGCCCGCCCAGCACCGACGCGATCGAGCACAGCATCGCAAACCGGAACGAACGCGTCACCGCCCCGAGGCACAGGGCGATCAGCAGCACATCAGGCGGCACCGGGAAGAACGACGATTCGGCAAACGACATTATGAACAACGCCAACGGCCCGTATGGCGTCTCCGCCCAATGCAGCGTCCAGTCATACAAACGGCGCAGGGGCCTGAACATCACGTTTTCCCCAGCTCCGTGAAGTTCAGCGGCTCGATCCGGAAGCGGAAGTGCGTCTGCTTCCCGCCGACATCGAGCGTCAGCGTGCTCGTCAGCCGTGTCAACAGCAGCCGGTAGGGGACTTTGACTTCCTCGCCTCCGAGCGAAATCCCCACGTTCGCCGACCCGAGAAGGTCTTTCGCCTCGCGCACCGCGCCCAGCAGGTTCTCAAACCGGCGGATTTTGTCCACAAGCTGCTCGTTGAACATGTAGCCTTTTGCGCAATGCGGACACGTCAGCCGCCCCTTGGCCATCTCGAGCACCGAAAACACGATGCTCCGTCCGCAGCTTGCGCATTGGAACTCGATATGGTGCGCATCCGAGTACGGCACGTCCTGCTCGGGTGACTGCGCTTCTTTTTTCTGCTTCGTTCGCATGATGTCCAGCACACTCCATACTACCATCGCTTATCTGTGACGGATTATAGCAAAAGAAGCGGGCAAATGCAACCCAAATCCATGCGGGCCGCCCGCGGGCTCACATGGATTCATGAACCATGCAGGCGGCGCGACGGGCGACCGCGGTTGCGCCGCGCCCTTTTCCGGCCAGCCTGCGGTCGTGCGCCGTACGCCCTTCGCCTCCGCGGCGGCATCATGGTGGCCAAGGTGACGTGTTTGTCCTTGCGCTTCATGGCGAGGTCGAACGCGTAGCGCATCACGCGGTCAACGCCTTTGCGGGTGAAGATGGATGTCTGGCTCGCCATTTCGTCGTCAGTGCCCTGGTAGAGGCGGCCGCCGATCTCCGAATATTCCCCCTCGTTGTTCTCGCGGATGACGATGAAGTCGATGTTCTCCGGCCGCGCGTTGCGCAACGGCGACGGCACCAAGATAGATTGCGTCGAACGCCCTCAGCGTCTCGAGACCATCGCCCGGCATCATGCGGCCCGTCTGCGCGTAGGTTTCGCAGCTCCATAGCGGAAGGAAGCGGCGGACGCTAGCATTGACAGCGTTGCGGAATCTTTGTATGATTCCTGCCGTATGGTGATGATCATTTGATGCAACACAGCCCAGGAACCGCCATGGCCGACGACATAGCCAGCTACACGTTCCCCTTCTTCAAGCGCCAACGGCCGGCTGACAGGCCGAATGTGCTGATCCTGTTCACCGACGAACAGCGGCACGACACGATCAACGCGCTTGGCCACACGCACATGATCACGCCGACGCTCGACCGCCTGGTGCGCGAAGGCTGCGCGTTCACGCACGCCTGCACGCCGAACCCGGTATGCGTTCCCGCGCGGCACAGCCTGATCACGGGGCTGTACTCGAAGGATCACGGCATGGCGTCGAACAACTCTGCCGTCATCCCGCCGGCCATGCCGCGCCTGCCGCAACTGCTGGCTGACAACGGCTATCACTGCGAAGTGGTGGGCAAGATGCATTTCCAGCCCGCGCGCACGCATCACGGGTTCCACCGCATGCAATTGCAGGAGGAACTTACGCGAGACCCCGGCGACGACGAGTACATGATGTACCTGCAGCGCGCCGGCCTCGGCCACATACGCAATCCGCACGGCGTACGCAACCCGGTCTACCATCATCCACAGCGTTCGCTGCTGCCCGAGGAGCATCATCCATCCACCTGGGTGGGGGACCGGGCGGCCGAGGCGGTCCGGCGGAACGCCTCGAGGCCGTTCTTCCTCTTTGCGAGCTGGATACATCCGCATCCGCCCGTGGCCGTGCCGGACAGCTATGCCGACTTGTACAAAGGCCGCGCCATCCCCGCGCCGACGCCCGAGGAACGGGAGCCGAACCCGGCGCTCGAATCATCGCGCTGCACGAAGGACTTCAGGTCCGCCGAAAACACGCGCCGCTTCCGCGAACTGTACTGCTCGGCCATCACGCTTGTCGACAGGAACATGGCCAAGGTCATCGCCGCGCTCGAAGAGACCGGGCAGCTCGACAACACGCTCATCATCATGACGTCCGATCACGGCGACATGCTCGGCGACAACGGCGCGTACGACAAGTCGCTGCCCAACGACCAGGCGGTGCACATTCCGCTCATCATCCGCTATCCGCGCGCATGCGCCCCCGGCAGCAGGCGCTCCGATTTTGCCGACCTGGTGGACATACTGCCGACGGCGCTCGATGCGTGCGGCGTGCCGCTGCCGGACGGCTGGGACCTGCCCGGCGAATCGCTTCTCATTCCCGCGGGGCGGGGGATCAAGGACCGCAGCGTGCACTACGCCGAAAACGGCAGCGGCGCCGGCCGCTTCATCTCGCTGCGCGGCCAGCGCTACAAGTACAACTACTGGTTCTCAGAGGGCCGCGAGGAATTGTACGATCTCGAACACGACGCGGCGGAAACCAACAACCTCCTCCGCGGGCAGGTCCAGGGCGAGGCGCTTGCGGCGCACGAACGCATGAAACGACAGTTGGCTAACTACGAAAAGCGCTTCGGACATGCGGACTCGTTCGAGGGCGGCAGGCTCGCCGTACGCCACGGATCGATCACGCCCACGTGGCCCCCATGCCTGTACGGGATCGACTGGCAGATGGCGATGCACGCCTTCAACCTCGGCGCCGCGGAAGAGGCGAAGCTGAACAGACACGGAGACGAGTTCCTCGCCGCTGTCGGGAAAGAGCCCACCGTCGATCTGAAGAAACTCAACTGGGAGTTCTACGAGAGTTCGACGCGCGACTGCGAAACGCGAAAGAAGGTGTTCGGGAAATAGATACAAAGCGGCGGAGACGCCCTGCAATCGTTCCCGCGGCAGCCGGCGGCCGCGGCAGTCTTGACCGGTGCGGCACGCTTGTGTATAATTCACCGGCTGCCTGGCGCCGTTAACTGCGCATGGAAGATTCACATGGATTTCACACTCGGGAAACTGCCGAATTACGACGGCGTGAAAGGGCCGCTCGTCTTCATCATTCTTGACGGCATGGGCCTCTACAAGGGCCGCGCGGAGGGCTATCCCGGCAATGCGATCGATATTGCCCAGCCGCCCGTGCTGCAAGGCCTGATGAAGAACGAGAGGATCGTCGCGAAACTCAAGGCCCACGGCACCGCGGTCGGCATGCCCTCGGACGACGACCAGGGCAACAGCGAGGTGGGGCACAATGCCATGGGCGCCGGCCGCGTGTTTTCGCAGGGCGCGCAATTGGTCAACGACTCGATCAACAGCGGCCGCCTGTTCAACGGGCAGGCGTGGAAGGAGATCATCGCCAACGCGCGCGAGAAGCACACGCCCGTCCATTTCATCGGCCTTGTCTCGAACGGCAATGTGCACAGCAACATCTCGCAGCTCATCCCGCTGATCGGCGAATGCGACAGGCAGGGCGTCGAGGAAGTGTACGTCCACGGCCTGCTTGACGGGCGGGATGTGCCGCCGTTGAGCGCGCTCCAGTTCTTCGGCATACTCGAGGATTTTCTGTGGTCGATCCGTGCGAAGGGCCTCAGCGACAAGAAACGCAGGCGCTACTTCGTCGCCTCGGGCGGCGGGCGGATGGTGACGACCATGGACCGCTACGAGGCCGACTG
>JAAYZF010000316.1 GCA_012514975.1 bacterium | reverse complement strand
GACGACCGAGGACGACCGAGGACGACCGAGGACGACCGAGGACGACGGCGAGGACGAGGACGAGGACGAGGGCGACGACGAGGACGACCGAGGACGACGACGAGGACGACGACGATTGTCTCTGAACACTGAACACTGGACAATGAACGTAGTTCACCTGGGCAAATACTACTGGCCGTATCACCGCGGGATCGAGACGTACCTGCGCCTGCTGAGCGAACGGCTTGCGCGGCACGTGAATCTGGACGTGCTCGTCACGCATGATTCGCTGCGCACGGTGCGCGACACAGTGAACGGTGTCCGCGTCACCCGGCTTGGCCGCCTGTGCGAGCTGAGCTCGATGAGCGTCTGCCCTTCGCTCCCGATCGAGCTGCGGAGGCTCAGGCCTGATGTCGTGCATGTCCATCTGCCGAACCCGTGGGCGGAACTATGCTGGTATCTTGCCGGGAAGCCCGGCCGGCTGGTGGTGTCATTTCACAGCGACATCATCCGTCAGCGGATTCTGCTGCAGCTGCACAAGCCGCTGCACAGGGCGTTCCTGCGCGCGGCGTCCAGGATCATCGTGGCAACGCCAAGGCACATCGAGTTCTCGCCGTTCCTCGCCGGGTTGCCGCGCGAGCGCTGCACCGTCATCCCCTACGGGATCGACCCTGCGCGGTTCGCCCCGACGGAAGCGGCCATCGGGGCAGCGCGCGGCATGCGCGCCCGGTTCGGCGTCCCTCTGGTGCTCTTCGCGGGACATCTGGTATACTACAAGGGAGTGGATGTGCTGATCAGCGCCGCCGCGCGCGTCAACGCGCAGTTCATGATCGTCGGCACGGGGCCGCTGCGCGCAAAGCTCGAAGCGTTCGCCGCGCGCACAGGCGTCGCCGGCCGCGTCCATTTCATGGGCGCGCTCGATGAGGACGACCTGGTTGCCGCGTACCATGCATGCGACGTGTTCTGCCTTCCGTCAACCGCGCGGAGCGAGGCGTTCGGCATCGTGCAGCTCGAGGCGTTCGCCGCGGGCAAGCCCGTGGTGAGCACCAACCTGCCGTCCGGCGTGCCGTGGGTGAACCGCGACGGCGAAACGGGGCTGGTTGTCCCCCCGGGCAATGCCGGTGCGCTGGCTGATGCGCTGAACGCCCTCCTGGGCGACGAGACGCTCCGCGCGCGGCTGGGCGCACAGGCGAGCCGCCGCGTCGAGACAGACTTCACCGCCGACCGCATGGCTGACGACACCATGCGTGTCTACGAGGAGATTACGAAGCAATGATGCCGGAGATACCCTATTACCTCTACGCCGTGCTCGGCCTCAGCGCAGCGGGCATCACGTATGGCCTGACGATCGTGCTCATCAAGGTCATGCCCCGGCTTGGCGTCATGGACCTGCCGGACGAGCGGAAGATTCACCGCGAGCCCGTGCCCAAGCTGGGCGGCCTCGCGCTGTTCGCGGCAATCGCCGTGTGCCTTGCGCTCGCGTGCGCCATCAGCCCCATGGCACGCCACGTCCTTCTCCAGCCGCGCTCGATCGCCGTGTTCGCCGGCCTGTGCGTCATGCTCGGGCTTGGCATCTACGACGACCTGTTCCGCGCGTCGTGGCTCACGAAGTTCGTGTTCCAGATGGTCGCCGCGGCAATCGTCATCCGCCAGGGCGTCATCATCCAGAAGGTCACCAATCCCTTCGGGCCGACGATCGAGCTTGGCCGTTTCAGCATTTACTGGACGTTCATCTGGCTTATCGGCATCACCAACGCCGTCAACCTCTCCGACGGGCTCGACGGCCTCGCCACGGGCATCGTCAGCATCGTCTCGGGCGTCACGTTCGCGATCACACTGAACCTGATGCACACGCGGCCCGAGCAGTACGAGCTGTTCGTCTTCGCGGCGGTGACGAGCATAGTGCTTCTCGGCTCGTCGCTTGCGTTTCTGCGGTTCAATTTCTTCCCCGCGCGGATTTTTCTTGGCGACACGGGAAGCCTCGTCCTCGGGTTCATGATCGCCTGCACGGCGGTCATCAGCAGCCAGATCAGCTCGACAACGGTCGCGCTCGTCGTCCCCGTCATCGCCCTCGGCCTGCCCATTCTCGACACCGTGCTCGCCATCCTCCGACGCACCGCCCGGAGGCGCAATCCCTTCCAGGCCGACCGCGAGCACATCCACCACAAGATCATGCAGAGCGGCATCTCGCACCCCGAGACCGTGCTCATCCTCTACGGGTTCTGCATCCTGCTGGGCGTGGCCGCGCTCGTGCTCGCGTTCAAGAAAAACCAGTATGCCGGCGTCGTCCTCTTCGTCCTTCTTCTCGTCACGCTCTTCGGCTTCAGGAAATTCGGCATCCTCGATGTCACCCGCCTCTGGGGCATCGGTAAGAAATCCCCACGCGAGCGGCAGAAGGGCGGCACCCCGCGCCAGGAGCCACGGAAATGAGCGGCACGCATGCGTCGCTCCTCGACTCG
>JAAYZF010000315.1 GCA_012514975.1 bacterium | reverse complement strand
CCGACGAAGAGCATGAACGCATCGGGCAGGCCGTGCTTCTTTCTGAACCGCGCGATCTCGCCTTTCTCACGCGGCCTGAACGCCTGTGTGTCGATGCTGATGTACACCACGGACGCCTGGTCGTCCGGTACGTTGCAGATGCGCATCAGGTCCCGTTTCGTCGAGGCGGAAATGCAGATGAAATGCGCGCCCTGCCGCACCGCCTTCTCGATGTTCGACCTGCAGAACGTGATGTTCTCCCCAGTGTGGTACATCGGGTGCGTGACAAACGTCATGTCGAGCACCGAAACGGCAAGCTTCGTCGCCGGGTCGAGCGCCGCGGGCGCCATGAACGCGGTGCTGTGGATGAGATCGATGCCGGGAATGATCGTGTCGCGCGAGGAGAACGCAGGCAGCGGGCCGCGGTAGAGCATCATGCGGTCGCTGCGCGGCGGCGTGTAGCGGTATGTGCTGCCGTACTCGGGATGGACGAATGCGCCGAAGCCGGGGAGGAGCATGAACTCCATGTCGTCGGGCGGCGCGGCGGCAAGGCCGTCGACAATGCTCTGCGCATAGCGCCCTGCGCCGGTGATCTGCTCGCCGATCGCGCGCGAGACGTCGATGGCGACGCGGGCCGGGCGGCCGGCACGGGCCTGTTTGACCACCGCGGCGGTTCCGGCCCGTTCCTCCTTGATCTCGTCGAGCCGGGCCATGATGCGGTCGGCACAGCGCCCGACGGTCCAGTTGGCCGCAACGTCCTGCGCGGCAAAGGCGCCCCTGGCGCGCGCCTCGTCCTGGTGCTCGAACACATGGCGCAGCAGGTGGCGCAGATGGTCAGGATCGGGATCGGCCCACTGGAATCCCTTGTAGTATGGGCATTTGGCCACTGCATCGACCAGGCGTTTGACCTGGAGGGGATAGGAATTCGCGTCGGTCATGAATGCCGTGGGCGCACTCCAGTAGGTCGAGATCACCGGCAGGCCGCACGCCATCGCCTCGAGAATGGGCATGCCCCAGCCTTCCCCGCGCGAGGTGAGGACGAAACAGTCGGCCGAGCGGTAAAGCGAGCCGAGCTGGTAGTACGGCACGTACTTGCTGAGGATGAACTCGATGCGGCCGCCCTGCGCCGAGAGGTTGAGCGAATCGATGATGGCGCGGATGTCGACGCCCGGATCGGTGCAGTTGGCCTTGCAGAGGAGCACGACGGGCTCGTCGGCGCGGAACGTGTCGTTGAAGGCCTTGAGCAGAGCCTCGGGCGCCTTGCGCTCGCCCCACTCGAACACGGTGAGGAACTTGAATTCGTCGCCGACGGGATGCTTCGCGATCAGCGGGTTGAAGTAGTTGATGTCAACGCCGAGCGGCATGACGTGGATCGGGCGCTTCACGCCTGATTCGCTGAACGTCTTGCGGTTGAACTCGGTGGGCACCCAGATCTCGTCCATGAGGTTTGCCTGGCGCACCCATTCGGCCGGGAGGCCGTTGACTTCGAGCATGGTGAAGCCGATCTTGTACGGCCCCTGGTTCGCGGCAAAGGCGTCGCCCTGGCCGTACACCACGTGCGGCGCCCCGCGAGGGATGCCACGGGATTTCATGGCGTTGATCTGGTAGATCCCCGTGTTCTCCGGCTCGTCAACCGGGAAGACGGTGCCGCGGCCGTAGAGGTAACGGTAGGCCACCTCGACGTTCCTCCTGTCAAGCTCGAGCAGCATGTCCTTTGACGTCATCGCGTAGCCGTGCGGCCTGATGACGGTGGACTGCCAGACGAGCTGCCGGGTGTACCTGTGCTCAAGTTTTTTCTGCCACTTCTTCTTGAAGACGGCCTGCGAGCGCAGGAAGAGCTCGCGGTGGCTCACCATGTTCTCGCGCGTCGAAACGTTCTCGAGATGGATGATCGTCACGTCGCCGCAGCAGACGGTGCGGAACCCGGCTTCGCGCGCCGAGAGGCAGTAATCCGTGTCCTCGAAATACGCGAAGTAGTCCGAGGAGAGCGGGCCGATTGCGTCGATGACGGCGCGCTTGATGTAGACGCAGGCGAACACGACGCTCTCGACGTCGCGGTCGTACGGATATTGATTGATGTCCTTCTCCTCGCTGCCGATCTGCTGGCCCCAGAACGTGTTGAGCGGCATGTAGGCGCCGGCGTGCTGGAGCATGCCGTTGGGCCTGCGCAACCGGCAGCCGACAATGCCGACGTCCGGCGCGGAATACGCCGTGCGGCGCAGGCGTGCGAGCCATTCGGCCTGGTCATGCGGGATTTCGATGTCGTTGTTGAGCAGGACGATGTCGCTGGCTGGATCGGCGGCGGCGATGGCCTGGTTGTTCGCGGCGACGAACCCGCGGTTGGTCTCGTTCGCAATCACCGTCACGTCCCGCATGGCGCGGAGATACTCGACGGTGCCGTCCGTGCTGCCGTTGTCGACGACGATGAGCCGGTAGGACGCCGCGGCGGTCTCACGGCGGAGCGAATCGAGGCACCGCTTGGTGTATTCGATGCCGTTCCACGTGAGGATGACGATCGTGACGTCCGGCGCGGTTGGAGTGTGCAATGCTTCGTTCATTTGACGGCGAGTACGGTGTAGTCGAGACAGCCGAACAGGAAGTCGTTGAGCTTCGCGATGTTTTCATCCATGCAGGGCTCGTTGCAGGGCTTGAGGCGGAATTCGTCGGGCACGAGCGCCGCGGGGCGCACGGTGACTTCGCGCATGCCGAGCTCCCTGAACAGGAATCTGAGCGTGTCGGGATGGACGGGCCGCTGGTGCGTGATGTCGCGGTAGAACAGCGTCATCGCGAACACGGTCTGCGGGTTGGGCGTCTCGACGATGGCAATGCCGCCCGGCGCAAGCTTGAGCACCGTCAGCTTCACAAAGGCAAGGAATTCCGCCGGCGGGAGATGCTCGACCACGTGGCACGCGATCACCCCGCGCAGCGAATTGTCCGGCAGGCTGCCCAGGTGCGCCACGGCCGTGTCCTTCACGGCCTCGTGGCCCTTGGCGCGGCAGTGCGCCACCATGTCCTCGTTGATGTCCACTCCGCGGCACGGCAGGCCCGCCTCGCGGCACAGATCGAGGAATTCGCCGCGACCGCAGCCGATGTCGATGATGGGCGCCGCGGCGGCAGCCGCATCGAGATGCTGTTGTCTGAGAACGGTGATGTACGAGGTCATGCGCGCGCGGATGTCGTCCTCGGTGCCGCGGTCCTCGTTGAGATACGGGAAATACAACTGGTCGTTGAGCACGGCGGCAGTGTCCGCTGACGACGGCGCACCTGGCGCGCCGGGCCGCTCCGCCGCGTACGCGCCCGCGCTGATCCGGCGCATGATCGATTCGAGCCGCTGGCGCAGCACGGCATTCTCGGACAGGGCGTACTGGAGCTTGTTGTGCAGATCCTCGATCACGCGCAGCCGGCGGTCGAGCCCGCGGCCGTTCTCCTCGGCGCGCTCGAGCCGCTCGCGGTGCGTGTCGAGCCATTGGGCAAGGTCGCCCGCCTTGTGCTCGGCGCGTTCGAGCCGCTTCTGCAGCCGCACTTCCGCCTCACGGAAATACGAGAACCGGTCGATGACATCCTGAAGCACGTCGAAGAACCGGTTGAGAATGCGCAGCACGGTGGCGTTGAACTCGACCTGCCGCGTCGTGTAGATGCGCATCACGCGCATGACAAACGACTTGAACCAGACGAACCGCGTGTTGCCCGGCACGGTGCGCGGGTCGTAGATGCGCGCCGCGTAATCGAGCTGGAAATAGACGTCGGGCCCGATGTGGAGGTTCTGAAATGACGGCGCCGCGCTCTCCCCGTACTCGTCGGCCGAAAGCGGCAGCGACTCGCCCGCCTGGCGGCGCAGCCGGTGCTGCACACGCCGGAGAATCGTTTCAACGTCTGTTTCCTCGGGACGCACGTCCACGTCAAGCCACATGGTCGTTTCTCGCTGGTGCTCCGAGCATGCGCACAGACACGCATACCCACGTGAGAGACTGTCTTTGTTGGAATTATACAGAAAAGGCGGGGGAATAGCAAAAACGGCGCGAGGAGTAATCGGTGATCGGTACCGGCTCGCCTTCGTGGTCGTGCTCGTACTCGTACTCGTGCTCGGCCGTTGGAATCCGCTGCCGCCAACGGCCGTCGATACCGCTGGACTGCGCGGCATCCATGGCATGTGGCGGCTGAACGGCCCCGCTGAAGCGAGCAGGCCAGGCAGACCCGCGCATTGCGGCGAATCGCTTGCATCGCTGCGAAAAAAACCTGCTTCGCGCGGCGCAGGACAAGGCGGATGAACGTAGCGTCCATGCACCCGCAACTGCTGTTCCCAAGGGCGGCCATGGTGTTCCGGCGGGCCGTACTGCGTGATCGGCATGCCGGGTGGCATATATGTTGCCTCCACTATGGCGGGGTGGTCGGCTGCAGGTCCGCCGAGTCGCCCGGCATTCGTTCAGTAATCAGTCCCGGGAGGAGATATGAACGTCGGCACTCTCGTCTGTTCCACAATCATCGCCGGCATGTGCGTGATGGGCGGTATGGCTGAAAGCAGCACTCCGCTCATCGCCAACGACGGAACGTCGGTGGGCGCCGTCCGCGTATGGAATACGGCCGAGCGGCTCTATGTCGAGTGCGTGCCCGCAACCTTGTGGTACATGAGGGCGATGAAGGCCCATGCCGCCGCCACGCTCGAGGGCATTCCCCAGAAGAACGGCAATCCGCAGCAGGGCAAATTCGCTGCCTCAATCGACAGCGACCCTTGGCGCGCCGAGTTTTCCCTCGGCTCGGCCAAGCCGGGTGACACCCTTTGCATCGCCGCGCACGTCTCGGCCCAGTGCGATGGCGGGTATCTTCCCGGCAACACGTCTGCCGACATCACGAATCTTCCCGTGACGGTAAGCTATCTGCACTGGTACGACATGTACTTCGACGGGGTGTTTCCGGGCGGTTACATCACCGTGGCCGTCACAGGTGAATTCCTTTCCGTGCGTTTCACGGCCGAATGGTCATGCGAGCTGGTGGACACGCATGTGTACGCGTCGAAGACGCCTCCGGGCGCGCTGGCGATGGACCAGCTTCCCTACAATCACGCGTTCAGCGAGGTCTCCTCTCCGTATGAAGACACGTTTCTAATCCCGCTTGCCGACCTGGGAGCGGCGGTTGGCGACAGCGTCTATGTCGCCGCAGGGGCGAACATGGCGCTCCCGGCGTTCACGAATCCGGACGGTTCGGTCGAGTATTGCTATGGGACCGGCTGGGCCAATGCCGATGCGACGGGCACGAACGGCATGGCGTACGGCGCCGTCGTCCCCGACGTTGGCGGCGGTGGCGAATA
Source organism: bacterium (assembly GCA_012514975.1). Taxonomy (GTDB): domain Bacteria; phylum Auribacterota; class UBA3054; order UBA3054; family JAAYZF01; genus JAAYZF01. The sequence continues at coordinate 14,118 of JAAYZF010000315.1, read as the reverse complement.
CATTCCGCCGGGGCAGGCAGGTATATGGGCTGGCGACAAGGATTTCCCGGGGAAGAACCCGGCGACCTACTTCACGTATACCATCGAGTAGACCCGGCAGATGCAGAAGGCGATTCCGCGCAGCCCGGCGGGTCGCAACGGCCGATTACGATTACGAGGACGATTGCCGTTACTGAACACTGAACACTGAATACTCGTCGTCCCCCTACCTCCGTGCGGTCACCGGGGACGGTGCCCCTCCAGTGCTACCCTTTGCTCACGCGGACGCGGATGATGCGGCGTCGGGTGGCGCGGACAACGGTGAGTTTCAGGCCGCGGTACGTGAACTCCTCGCCCTGCTGGGCAACGCGGCCGGCGATTTTGAGCACGAGGCCGGCCACGGTGTCGTACCCATCCTTGTCAAACGTCACGCCGAGCCGCTCTCCGATCACATCCACATCCACACGCCCTTCGCATTCGAGGCCGTCGCGGTGCTCGACAACCAGCGCGCGTTCGTCCGGGCGTTCGAGCGCCATGTCGCCCACGACGGCCTCGGCGAGATTCTGCATGGTGACCATGCCGGTGACGCCGCCATACTCATCAACCACGAGCACGGCGGGCGCGCGTGTGCCGGGCTGCTCGCGCAGCATGGCGCTCACAAGCTTCGTCTCGGGCAGGTAGGGCACCGTGCGGTCGATGAGATCGGCGATGTCAACACGGTCAAGCGGCCTGTCAGCCTTGGCGGCTGCATCGACGACATCGACGATGTTGACGAGGCCGGCGATGTTGTCCGCGCGGTCCTCGTAGACGGGGAAGCGCGAGTAGGTGGTCTTCTCGGCGAGCCGGAGGACATCGGCGAGCGATGCCGTCGCCGGGACGGAGACGATATTGACGAGGGGGACCATCTCGGAGGCAAGGGTCGTCTTGTTGAGGTCGAAGACGCGGCGGATCATGCTGAGCTCGACAGGCGTGATGACACCCGCCTCGGCGCTGATGTCGGCGAGCACCTCGACCTCCTCGCGGCTGACGTACGGGTTCGTATCCGCGCTCTTGAGGCCCACGAGGCGAAGCGCGCCGGTCGAGAGGGCGGAGACGAATGCCACGAGCGGCTTCATCACCCGCTGTGCAAGGAGAAGCGTGCCGCCGGCGCGCAGGGCGTATCCTTCCGCGTTGCCGCGGCCAATCGATTTCGGCAGCAGCTCGCCGAACACGATGATCAGCGGCGCCATCACCGCCGTCGTCACCGCGCTTTCCCATTCCGGCGGGGTGAACCGCGAGATGAGCAGTGTGGCGATGCTTGTGCCCGTGACGACCGAGAGATTCGTGCCGACGAGCGTCGTGGCGAGCAGGCGCGACGGCTGTGCCAGCAGCGCGTCAACCACCCTGGCCCGCGCGTCGCCCCGCTGGGCCCTCGCGTGCACCTGTGGTTTGCTCACCGAGACGATCGCCGTTTCCGCGCCGGAGAAGAACCCCTCGAGCACAAGGCAGAGCAACACCAGCATGACGAGCAGCGCGGCAATCATGCCTCCTCCTCCCCGCTCTTGCGCCGGGGCTTGATCCTCACTTCCCCCACGTGCAGGCCGTTCATCTTGAGCACATGGTACTCGTGGTCGCCGTCCTTCGCCACGCAGCCCGGCCTGGGAATCGCGCCGACGAGGCGCGTGACGTAGCCGCCGAGCGTGTCGTCCTGGTCCTCGGGCAGATGCAGCCCGCACTCCCAGTTAAGTTGCGGAATCCGGATGCGCCCGGCGGCGATGATGTCGCCCGAGCGCTGGACGTGGAGCATGCGCCGGTGCGGCGCGTCATCCGTCAGGCCGCCGACGAGCGCATCGAGGATGTTGTCGATGGTGACCATGCCGGCGGTGCCGCCGTACTCGTCGATAAGGATCGCGGTGTGGTACCCGTGCTTGTGAAAATCCACGAGAAGGGAATCGATGTGGCGGAGCTCGGGCACGATGAACGCGTCGCGGACGAGCGGAAGGCGCGCCGTGGGCGTCGAGCGGACGATCTCGGCGATCTCGCTCACGGGCTGGTCGAACCGCACGAGGTCGCGCCATGCCGGCACGCATTTGACGTTGAGCACTCCCCAGATGTGGTCAACGTCGCCCGCATAGACGGGCAGACGCGGGTGCCGGGTCGCGCGCGCGATGGACACGGCGTCCTTGAGCGGCATGGTTTCCGGCACGCACACCATTTCCGTGCGCGGCACCATGATCTCGCGCGCGACCATGGTGCGGTAGCTGGCGATGCAGTGGATGATCTCCGCCTCGTCCGTGTCGATGGCGCCCTGGGCCGAGCCGGTGCGCAGCGTGTTCTGGAACTCCTCGTGCGTCAGCAGCGGGTCGCTCTCGACATGCCCCTGCCGCAACAGGCGCAGCAGCACATTGGTGGCGTGGCGGAGCACGCCGCGCACGGGCGCGAAGAGCACGGCGAAGAACGACAGCGGCACCGCCGTCAGCCGCGCCACGGCCACCGGCCGGAAAATGGCGAGCGTCTTCGGCGTCACTTCGCCGAACAGCAGGAGCAGCAGTGTCGTGGCCAGCACGGCGTAGGTGACGCCCTCGGGGCCGAATGTCGTGGTGGTATATGCCGCGATCAGGCTCGACGCGGCGGTGTTGACGAGCATGTTGCCCGTCAGGATCGTGATCAGCACGCGGCGCGGCTGGCGCAGCAGGCCGGCAACGGCGCGGCCTCCCGCGCCGCCCGTGTCGCGCAGCAGGCGCACCTGCGCGCGGCTCAGGGAAAACAATGCCGTCTCCGATCCCGAGAAGAACGCGCTGAGCAGGAACAGAAACGGCAGAAGCAGCAGGCTGATCACATGAATCTCTGGCATGGAAGCACGCAGTTCACGCCCAGCGCCCCTGATACCCTTCCGGCGCACGCAGCTCGCCGCGGCGGACGCGTGCGCGGAGTTCCTGGCCGAAGCGCAGGAAGCCCGGCGGCTCCTGGCAGGCAATCCGGGCCAGCGGGTCAGGCTGGTCGCCGCGGCATTCATCCATCCACTGCTTCATCTTGCGCAGCAGCTCGCGCACTCGGTCGGGCTCGGCCGCCGCGCGATCGTCGCCCTCGGCCGTGTCGCTGGCGGTGTGGTACAGCGATGTGTCGGGAAACTGCCAGAAGCCTGCATGCCATGTGCGATTCAGTTTCCACCCGTCAGACAGGATCGCGCGTTGCGCGGTGTACTGCCCGTGGCCGCAGACGACGCAGTCGCGGCCGCCATGCCTGCCTTCCGCGGCAAGCTGGAAGAGCGAGCGGCCCTGGTAGCCCGCCGGGCGCTCGATGCCCGCAAGCTCGCACAGCGTCGCCGAAATGTCCAGCCCATAGCACATCCCGTTCATCACGCCCGGCTTCGCCATCCGCGGCGCGCGCACGACCAGCGGCAGGCGGATGCAATGGTAATGCGCGGCGATATGGCCGCCATAGCAGCCGCATTCGCCGAACATGACGCCGTGGTCGCTCGTGACGATGACGGCGGTCTGCTCGCGGATGCCGAGCGCGTCGATGTGGCGGAGGACCTCGGCCGCGCGGTCGTCCACGGCGCGCAGCCGCGCGTCGTAGTCGTGCGAGAGCTTCCACAGCGCCTCGCGCGTCGGCCTCCTGTGTGCGCGCGGGGCGAACGCGGCGTGCAGCTCGAGATGCGCGGCGATCGACGACTCATCCGGCACGGGCGCTTCACCGAACGAGGCGAGATGCGTTCCGTGCGCCGCGGCATGCTCGTCAAGCGGCGTGTCGGCGCGGCTGTAGAGGTCGTTGTACGTAAGATAGAGGAGGAAATCCCTGCCGGCATTTGTTTCAAGCCAGGGAAGCGCCACGGCGTTCACGTCCCGCGCGGTCACTTCCGCGGGCGTCCTGGCGCACCACGGGTCGAGCACGTCGCACCAGCCATGATAGAACCATGAGGCGGGCTGGCGGCCGAAAGGCGTGATGGCTGCCGTGCGCACGCCGTGCGCGGCGAGCAGCTCCTGCAGAAGCGGCCTGGGCGCGTGCATGCCGTGAACGCTGACCGGCGTATGCCCTTCGATCACGTCGCCCGCGAGGCCGTCGGTGACGATCCCCGTCTCGAGGCCGAACCGGCCGGAGAACAGCGCGGCGCGCGCCCCCGCCGTCGTCGCGTCGGACGAGAACGCGGCGTCGCACCGCAGCCCTTCGGCCGCAAGCGCGTCGATCGCCGGCGTCGTGGGCCGGTGGTACCCGTAACACCCCACCCGGTCGGCGCGCAACGCGCCTATGTCAATGACGACCGCCTTCATTCTGATGTTTGACCGCGGGGCAGAGCGTCCAGCCATGCCCGTTCATTCCTGACTGGGTCCTAGTATACAAAAGTCAACCAACGATGACAAGGCGGCGGGAACGGCCACGCCGGCGATTCAACGCACGCTGCGGCGGTATTCGAGCGCCGTGCAGCCGGTGTGTTTCTTGAACAGCCGGCAGAACTGGGCGGAGTCGCAGAACTCGAGCCGGTCGGCGACGGCAGTGACGCTGAGGTCGGTGAACTTGAGGAGCTGGTGCGCCTGTTCGAGTTTGTAGCGGATGAGCCATTCGTGGGGTGTGATGCCGATGTGCTCCTTGAAGAGGCGGTCGAGATAGCTGAGGCCGATGTGCGCCGCGCGAGCCATGGCGGCAGGGGTGACGCGCACGCCGTTGCTGTCCTTGGCGAACGTCAGCGCGGCGATGACGGGCAGGGGAAGATCGGCCGCGGGGCCGCGGACGGCCGCCGTCTCGGCGGCGATGAGCAGCGCTTCGTACGCGGCGGCGGCGATGGTCTGGCGGTAGGTCGGCGGCTTCGTGCGCGCGAGGTCGAGCGCGGAATTGAACAGCTCGCGGACGCGTGGCAGGAACTGGTCCGGCAGGCCGAAGACGGATACCGCATCGATCCGCAACGCCGCAAGAACGGGTTGCACGGAGCCGGGGCGGAAGAGCATGAACTGCTTGCACCACGGCGCGACGGAGCGTGCCCGGTAGCAGTGGTTCTCCCCGAGGTGCAGAACGAACATCGAGTCAGTGGGCAGGGCGTGACGGACGCCATTGACTTCGAGTTCACCCTCGCCGCTGGTGACGAGTTCGATGGCGGTGATGCACGAGGTCTGGCGCGAGCAACTGTCACCGCGGTACCAGCATGAGTGGCCCACGGTCATCACCTCCACAGGGAAATCGAGCGAGGGATGCTGGGCAACGTTACTGCCCTCGTTAAACGGTTGCGCGGCGGAGCGCGGCGCGAGCGTGATGCGATCCTCATCAAGCTGCGGCAGGCCGCGCGGATTAAGGTGCACGGCCGGGAGCACTTCGCGCAATCCCGGCACGGCGCGATCTCTGGTGCGTGGCGACACATGGCGCATTGACTGCTCCGCAAAACAGTTGACCGTCGGGCCCGCCAAAACCATGCGGGCCGCGCTGCATCTGGACAGTTGTTTCGACAAGTTGCCGCAGGTAGTATAGTAACTCTTCGCAATTAGTGCAACAACGCACAATCCACACCCCGATAACCACGAAACATCAGGCGATACATGTCAACGGCTGCCATTGACGCATGCCTGTCCGTCCTGTATGATGTTCCCCGTAACTGCCGGATTCCGTTCCGCCGGGGGTGTTGCAGACGGGTGGTGTGCGGGGCAGGGACCGGCAGCAGGAGGTGCGAACAGCACGTTCGCCAAGTGCAGCGCTCGAGGAAACGTCACGAACACTATCCCGACTCTCACCATTCCCGGAGACGCATCATGAAGAGAAGCCATGCCGTTGTTCGCCCGTTCCTGCATCCGTGTGCATCGGTCTGCGCCGCCGCATTGCTCGCGGTGGTCCCGTCATTGATGTCCCATGCCGCGTACGTGCCTACAGGCTCGGTGTGGAGCGCGACCGGCGGCGGGTACCTGCAAGCCGGCCTCTGCGGCGAGTATTACCCGAACACGTCGTTCAGCGGCGCGCCGTCGTTCACGCGTCAGGACGTGCGCATCAACTTCGACTGGGGCACGCTTCTGCCCGTCGGCGGCTCGCGGACGCCTGCGTTCGCATCGTTCCCGCGCGACAGTTTCTCGATCAGGTGGACGGGGCAGATCATGGCGCGGTTCTCCGAGCCGTACACATTCAGAGCATTCGCCGACGATTCCTTCGTGGTCGAATACAAAGAGACGAACGACGTGTCGTGGACCCCGCTGATCTCGATCGAGAGCCCGGCGACGACAGGCATATCCGCCGCGGTTGCGCTCGATGCCGGCGTTCCTTACGACATCCGCATTTCATACGTCGAGGAAACGGGCACGGCGTTCGCGAAACTCCTCTGGTCAAGCCCGAGCACGCCGGAGGAAGTGATCGAGCCGATCACAGCGCACGGCCTGAACGCGGCGTCCTGGGGAGCGAACTACTGCTTTGCGGACCTGGTGAAACGCGCGAGGTGGAACTATGAGCTGCCAAAGACGGATTCAAACGGCTGGCTGACGGTCAATGGTCAGATGGTGCTCGCCGATGGCGTGGACAATCTGAACGGCACCTACCTGATGGAGTTCAAGGGCAGGGCGACCGTTGTGTCGTCGGTCGGCGGTGCCTCGTTCCTGGTCGGCACGAATTGGATCACCACGCTGACCAACGGGCTGTGCTACGATGCGCAGAGCAACACCACGCGGACGCAGGTGAAGACGAGCGTCGTTGACTCGGGTTGGTTCTTCTCTTTCACAGCGACGCAGCGCGACAACGAATCGCCAACCAACACCGGCATCACCGACATCCGCTTCATGCGCCCCCTCGTGCCCGGGACGAACGTGCCGCACGAGCTCGGCACGGTCGTGTACGAGCCGGTAAGGCGCGCGTTCCGGCATTATTCCGTACTTCGCTGGCTGCAGGTAGCCAACCTGGATCCGGTGTACAATGAATGGCAGCACCGCACGCGGCCCGCACAAATGAGATTCTTCGAGACCACCGGCTGTAAACCAAGTAACACCTTCGTCAACTGCGGCGAATGCTGGGAGTATCTCATCATGCTGGCCAATGAATGCGGGAAGGACCTCTACATCACCGCGCCCATCCAGGCCAACAACGAGTACTTTCTGAAACTCGCGCAGTTGTTCAAGTATGGTTCTGACGGCAGCGAGCCTTACACAACGTATCAAGTCGATCCCCTCTACCCGCCCTTGAATCCCAATCTGGCCGTGCACATCGAGCTTGGGAACGAAATCTGGCAGGATCGCGATGATTTATTCCCCTCTTCGGGCTACGCACTGAGGCAAGGCATACTCGAGGTTGCCAGCAATACCGTGGATGGCGCGATCTTGAACTACGACGGGCTCTTCTGCAGCAATGCGTTCCGCATGAAACGGCGTTTCCTCGTCCTGCGGTCAGTGCGTTGCAGCGACGCATTCCGCGGCGTGTTCGGCGACGAGGGAATGGGAAGCCGCGTGCGGATGCTGCTCGAGCAGCAATACACCAACCCAAATGGTGACAGCTACTATGCATACCGGTTCTTGGACAGCTATTTCAACAATGCGGACGGGCTGCACGTAACGAACCCGCATCCTGTGCGCTACTACCTCTGGGGCGGCGGCGGCGCGACGTATTACGGCATGGGAGATCCCTCGGGCAACCAGACGAACATCGTGTTCAGCGATCCCGAGTTCGCCTCGCCGGTTGTGCCAGACGGCAGCACGACTCCAGGCACGCAAGGCGGCGCCTGGACGTTCACGAATGACGCAGGCATCTACCGCAACGGGTCCCTTGGTGTCACCTTCTCCACCACGAATGGCGGTGGTCAGGCTACGCCATACGCCTACAAGGCCATCGGTATGAGAATCCGCACGGGCAGCACGCCGCTGCGTGTCCGCAAACTGGGCCGCTGGTATGCTGCGGGCCAAGGCGGCCTTCACACGTGCCAGGTGGTGCGTGTGAGCGACAAATGCCTTCTCGCCGAAGCGCACACTGGAGGGATCGGGGTACAAGACAGAAGTATATTCCGCTACGGTGACGTCAAGGCACCCGAAACGAATCTGTCAGTAGCTCTCGTGCTCGAGACGAACACGGAGTACTATATAGTGTCTCAAGAAATCCCGTCGGACTACTGCAGGACTAACACGAGAGTTGGTCCGTGTGAGTGGTTCACTGTGGACGGCGCAGTGTCCGCTATCGTCAACGGCACTACAACCAACCCGACCTTGTGGACTTTCACGGACGTTCCAGGCGAAAATCTGTGCCACGGGCCGGTGGGCCTCTGGTGCAGCACGAACCTCGCACTCCCCACCACCCGGTTCAACAAGGTGTGGCCTGCGTTTGACGAACAGGCCGCGTTCATCGTCAGCAACGGCGCGGTGAGCACCAGCGTGAATTTCACGTCGACGGGCCTCTTTGCTCTGACATTCAGTGCGGCGGGCGATGGCGCCGGAACCTACCCCGGCTTCTGCGTCTTCGACATCCTTGTGGACGGCGTGTGCATGACCCCCTACATGCAATTGGATGATCGCGTCAAAGCCGCCAGCACGCGCAGCATCGGCTACGGCTATGGGCGCAGCATGGTGGACTTCTCGGAAATCTACGGGAGTTGCGTGTTCAACATCACCAACACGGGCCTGCACACGGTCACGTTCATCGGCCGTTCGTCCACGACGAACAACTTCACGCTCTTCGATGCAATGAAGATAGCGAGCTTTGACCAGATCATGGACAGCGGCTTCGGCGCGGGAGGAGCGATCGGCCAGATTGCCGAGGCCAACTATGCAAACCAATTGAACACCCAGGCTGCGTATGCGAAGGTCTTCGGCCTCGAAACCGTCGCGTACGAAGCCGGCCAATCCATCGGCGGTGACTTCCTGGCGCGCCCCATCCACAGGCACGTCTACTTCCACGATGCTCGCACACGGTACCTCAACAACACCGCCATGGACATCTTCACCGGTTCCGGCGGACATCTCAATGTCTGGGGCGTCTACGCGTATTGGCCGGTATACGACATCGTCGGCGCGGACAACTATCCATTGATGCAGAGCCTGGCAGACCTGAGCAGCCGGCTGCGCGCCGAAGGCAGCAACGGCATCCCCACCCCCGCCTCGCTCGGCACCAACGCAATCATCAACTGGGCGTGGACATACGGCACGGTCGATTCATCCAGGAATCTGACCAACCGCGGCGCATGGGCGACGTGGCTCATCACCTGCGGGGTGGCAAGCAACTACACCGTCCAGGTCAATGCCACCTCCGGCGGCGTCTTGCGCCTCGAAGTTGATGGCGTGGCGCTGCTCGAAGGCGAGACGCACGTCGTCTCGGGCACCTGCGCCAAGGTGTTCCTCTGCAAGGGCGTCCACGGCGTCCGTGTAAGGAACGAGGGAGGACGATTCTCGCTGGCGAGCGTCGGCGGTGTAGTCGTGTCCCCCGCCACGCGCGCCGCGGCGCCCGTACTCACGCCCGCGCCCGGCTTCCTGCCAATCACCAACGTGAGCATAAGCACCGAGACCGAGGGCGCCACGATCCGCTATACGACCGACGGCAGCGTGCCAACCGATGAACACGGCGAGCTCTACACCGGCGCGCTTGCGCTCTCAAACAACATGGTTCTCTCGGCCGTCGCGTTCAGGGACGACATGGATTCGAGCAGCGTCGTCTCCGGCAGTTACTACATCATGATGTGCATGACGTCCACCAACGCCGTTACCGTGCCCGAGGAAGACGACGCAACGTTCCAGGTGTGGCTCAGCACGGCGCCTGGCGGGGCCGTGACGGTGAGCGTGAGCCGCTTGAGCGGCGACACCAACATTGCTGTGAGCAGCGGCGCAACGCTCGTCTTCAACGCCGGCAACTGGAGCACGCCGCAGACAGTCACGCTCAGCGCCGCCGATGATCTGGACATCCGCGACGGCAGCGCCGCCATCCTGTGCGCCGCGCCCGGCGTCTCGGGCGCCATTGTGACCGCCACCGAGGACGACGACGACACGCTCGGCATCAGCACCTCCACCGAGACGATTGTCGTGCCCGAGGGCGGCACCAACAGTTTCCTCGTCTACATCACCGACGTGATCTCGTCCTCCGCGACCGTGACGGTGTCGCGCGCCGATGGCGACGCGGACATCGCCGTCAAATCCGGCGCGACGCTCGTTTTTACGCCCGCGGACTGGAGCACGCCGCAGCGCGTCACGCTCAAGGCTGCGATGGATGCGGACGCGGATGACGGCGTCGCGACCATTCGCTGCTCGACGCCCGGCTTGGCCGACACGGATGTCGCCGCGGTCGAGGATGACGGCGACGTGCTCGTCATCGAAACGTCGGACGACGCGGTCACCGTGCCCGAGGGCGGCACGATGGCGTTTGCCGTCCGCTTGTCCGCGGCGCCTCTGGCCGCGAGCACGGTAAGCGTCGGCCGCGCATTCGGTGATGAAGACATCGCAGTGAGCGCGGGCGCGACGCTCGTGTTCACGCCGGAGAACCATGCCGCGTGGCAGATAGTGACGCTGGACGCCGGCGCCGACGCCGACGCGACCGACGGCACAGCCACCATCCGCTGCGCATGCGACGGCTTGTCCGACACCAATGTAACGGCGACCGAGGATGACGCTGAGACGCTGGCCGTCCTGGCGGCGCCCGGCGCGGTAACCGTGCCCGAGGGCGGCAACGCCACCTTCCAGTTATCCCTCGCCGCCGCGCCCGGCGGGCCGGCAACCGTCTCCGTCGCGCGCACGGCGGGCGACACGGACATCACGGTCGCCGACGGCGCATCGCTCGTGTTCACCCCGGGCGACTGGAATGTGCCGCGGACGGTGACGCTTGCCGCGGCGGCGGATGCTGACGCCATTGACGGCAGCGCAACGTTTACCTGCAGTGCGCAAGGCGCCGTATTGTGCGATGTAACCGCGCGGGAACGCGACTTCGAGATGCATTCCGTGTGCTACGACGGCTTTGACGTCTCTCAGCGCGCCCTCCACGGCGCCCTCTCCGGCACCGGATGGACCAACAACACATGGCAGGTTCAGGGAGCGCCGACCAACGGCTTCCTTGTCGTCAACGGCAGCCTCCTGTACGGAGATCTTGTCACCAAGGGCAACAAGGCTGAGGGTGGCTTGGACTACAAGACGAGCGGGCGAAGCCTTGACCTCGGCTCGAGTTTCGCGCCGTGGGTGACCAACCTTGGCGGTGTCAACTACATCGGCAGGATGGGCACGGAGCTGTGGATGAGCTATGTCACGCGGCTCCCCGTCGCAACGTACGAAGGCAAAGTGTCGTTCGATGACACCACCCCAACCTACCTTGATAACTTCGGTCGTTGCCGCGTTAAGCAGTTGGGGGGCAGATGGTACCTGTCGGCCATTAATGAATCATACGCCTCGACGAGCAGCGTGAGCGTGGCCGCCAACACCAACTATCTCATGGTGCTGCATTTCGTCTTTGCAGCCACGAACACCGCCGAGCTGTTCATCAATCCGCCTCTGACCGGCGCGCCGCCCGCAACACCGTCGGCGGTGGTGAAGCCGGCCACCAACGCCTTCCGGTTCATCGAGGTCAACTGGCTCCCCGGAAACACTACCGTTGACGGTTGGCTCGACGAAATCCGCTTCGGCTCGACCTTCGCCGCCGTGACGCCCACGATCGCCACGGTCGTCACCAACACGGACGATATCGCGGTTAACGGCGACTGGCGCAATGACGAGCGCAGCGGCTATACGATCATCTTCACCGGCACAATCGGCGGCACGGGCGCTTTCGTTACCGCCAACGGCATGACGAATGTACTTATCGGTACGATTGCTCCCGGATTTGGTGCGGGCATGCTGACCATCTACCAGGCGGACGGCGTGGTGCGCCTCGGAGCGCCCGACGACGCCCTGACGCTCGAGATCGAGGATGGCGATCTGCTCGTGCTGTCAAACTGCACCGACGCGGTGTCGCTTGGCGATGCCATGGTGTCATTCCTCAACACGAGCACGGAGGGCGCCACGAACTGGTTCCTCTATTCGACGTCGGGCATCCAGGGCTCGTTCGCCGGCGTCACCTTCGCGCAAGGCTCGCAAGGCCAGGTGATCTACGACCCGGCGAACAACCGGGCCGGCGTATGCATTTCGACCGTCCAGCCGCGCGTGGTCGTGAGCACGAATGCGCTCGCGATAGCCGAGGGGCGGACAGCGCGGCTCTATGTCCGCTTGAGAGTCGCGCCCGCCGCGGTGGCAACGGTGACCGTCGCGCGCATCAGTGGCGATACTGATCTGTCGGTCGCCGGCGGCGGCACGTTATACTTCACGCCGGCGAACTGGAGCATCGACCAGCCCGTGACGCTGCAAGCTGCCGAGGACGCCGACGCGTCGGATGGTGTCGCTGTGTTCCGCTGCGCGTCCGCAGGTTCGTCAGACGTTGATGTGGCCGTGACGGAGAGCGACAACGATGCCATGGCGCTCGTGGTCTCCGACACGGAGGTGATTGTGCCCGAGGGTGGCACTGAGCTCTTCGACGTGCAGTTGACTGCCGCGCCGGAAGGAGCGGCTACGGTCGGTGTCAGCCGTGTGGACGGCGATGCGGACATCAGCGTGCAGAACGGTGCAACGCGCGTCTTCACCGCGGAAAACTGGAACACGCCGCAGCAGGTCACGCTGCATGCCGCTGAAGACGCCGACATGACGGAGAGCAGCGCCAGCATACGCTGCTCGTCCGCCGGCATGACCGACGTGGACGTGACGGCAACGGAGGACGAGAACGACAGCTACAGCGGCACCGTGGCGATCCGGGTGTCGCGTCCGATCGTCACCGTACCCGAGAGCGGCGAGGCGACGTTCAAGGTGTGGTTCTCAGAAGCGGTCGCCACCGATGTCCTGGTGACCGTCGCACGCACAGCAGGCGACGCGGACATCACGGTCAGCTCCGGCGCGTCGCTGACGTTTACGCCGGACGACTGGGACGAGCCGCAGACGGTCACCCTTGCCGCGGCAGAAGATGCTGACGCCATTGACGGCAGCGCGACCATCACCTGCAGCGCGCAAGACGCATCTCCTTGCGGTGTGACTGCCTGGGAGAAGGATGCCCAGGCCCATGCCGTGTGCTACGACGGCTTTGACATCACCCAGCGCCTCTTCTACGGCATCTGCACCGGCACCGGCTGGAGCAACTACCCCTGGCTCGTCGAGGGAGCGGCGACCAACGTCGGCTACCTCGTCGTGAACGGCAGCCTCGAGCACGGGAATCTCGTCACCAAGGGCAACAGGGCCGAAGGAGGCTTCATATTCAGGCCGAGTGGCAGGTACGTGGACCGCATCTCGACCTTCGCACCGTGGGCGACCAACATCGGCGGCGTCAACTACGTCGGCAGGAACGGCACGGAGCTGTGGATAAGCTATGTCACGCGGCTCGCCTCGACAAGCTTCCACGGCAAGGTGGCGTTCGATGACGGCGCCTCGGTCTTCCATGACAACAATGGCCGCTGCCGCGTCAAACAGGTCAACGGCAGATGGTACCTGTCGGCCATGAACGATGCATACGCCTCGACCAGCAGCGTCAGTGTCGCCGCCAACACCAACTACCTGATGGTCTTGCACTTCATCTTCGGCGACACCGATACGGTCGAGCTGTTCATCAACCCGGCCCTCACAGGCGCACCGCCCGCCACGCCAGCGGCGACGGTCAGTATGAACCTGGCCGATGAGCTCTTCCGGTTCACCGAGATCGTCTGGCATCCCGGGGACACGCCCGCAGACGGCTGGATCGATGAGCTCCGCTTCGGCGCCACCTTCGCCGCCGTGACGCCCACGATCGCCGCCGTCTTCACCAACACGGACGATATCGCGGTCAACGGCGACTGGTCCAATGACGAGCGCAGCGGCTACACCATCGTCTTCACCAGCACCATCACCGGCACCGGCTTGTTCGTCACCGCCAACGGCATGACGAACATCCTTGTCGGCACGCTTGCCCCCGGATTCGGCCCCGGCGCGCTGACGATTGACAGCGCGGACGGCGTGGTGCTCCTCGGCATGCCCGGCGACGCCCTGGCACTCGAAATCGAGAACGGCGACCTGCTTGTGCTGTCCAACTTCGCTGAATCCGTCCTGCTCGGAAACACCACGGTCAGGTTCCTCAGCACGAGCACGGAGGGAACGACGAACTGGTTCCTGTACTCGACGTCGGGCATCGAGGGCGAGTTCGCCGGCGTGACGTTCGCGCCCGGCTCGCAAGGCGCGGTGATCTACGACTATG
>JAAYZF010000029.1 GCA_012514975.1 bacterium | reverse complement strand
CCACCGCATGCCGTCACCACGTCGCCGGTGAAGCCTCGTCCACAACCGACGTCGAGCACGCGGCGTCCCTCGAGTTCGATGCCCAGCAGCTCGAAGATCTTGAGCATCATCTCGCGGTGAATGCCGTCGACGCCCCCGAAGGGCGAGCTGACCATGTCGGGGTTGGCCTTGTAGTACTCCTGAAACCGTTTGCTCACGGGCGGTACCTCTTGCCGAACCGGCTGCCTGCGTAGACGGCCCACGGGCGCAGGACCGGAAACAGGAGGCTTGCGGACGTGGTAAGGCGGCCGTGGAACAGGTCGCGCGCCCACACCGCGTATTTTGCCGGACTAAGCAGGTCCATCAGCAAATCCAGTTCGGTGTACGGGCAGCCGAGCTCGCGCAGGCCCAGGCCCTCGTTGCGGCATCGTTTCCAAAGGCTGCCGGTGGTGTAGTTGTGATGATGCAATACCGGGGCGTTCTCGGGAAAGGCGATGCGATACCCCGCCGCGTGGAGTTTGGTCTGAAAGTGGAAATCCTCGCCTATGGGCTGCGGCCCGAACCGCAGTCTTTCCCATGCCGCGCGTTTGATGGCCGAATTGGCGTTGGAGAGGCCCCGGCCATAGCGTGCGCGGAATTTGCGCATCTCGGCCGTGAAATAGAAATAGCCGTTGCGCTCCCACGGAAACTGCGGCTCGGGCCGGTCCGGATCGGGTATCGAACGTCCGCACGACGCCGCCACGCCTTCTTCCTGCAGCGGGGCGAGGAGGTTCTCGAGCCAGCGCGCGTGGGCAGGGACGGCATCCTGTGAAAGGCTGACCACAACGCTCCCCCGCGCCGCCTCGAAGGCTTGCTCGCGCGCCGTGCCGAAATCGAACGTGGCCGGCTCAATGGCCATAACCCGCGCGCCGTGGGCTTCAAGACATTCGACCGTGCCGTCGGTCGAACCCGAATCCACAGCCAGCAGTTCGACCGAGCGCGCTGTTTCCTGGGCCGCGACAGCGTCGAGCGCCCGCTCGAACACCGCCCCCCCGTTGCGCGTTAGCCATGCAATCGTGACATCGTAAGCCGCTTGCGTATTCACGCGGCGTATTGTACGCGCAAATACCTGCTGGATCACGCGATGGGCTCACGAGCGGCGGGCCGTTTGAGGCCCTACTGCACTCCCGGCGCCTGTCCATGCTTCCTTGTGCCGTCGAGTGTATTTGGAGAGAATGACGAGGCTCTGGCGAGTGGGTAGTGTGCGCTGCGGAATGCCAAATGGAGGAATGGGCAATGAAAATTCAAGTGGTAGCGTTGGCGTGTGTGCTGGTGGCAGCGGCAGGCATTCTGCTGGCTGCGGCAAACGAAGAAACTTCGCCGGATGCGAACAAGGAAGAAGAGGCCATCCGCGCCGTCGTACAACTGTATTTCGATGGGATCATCAAATACGACGAAGAAGCGTTGCGAAAGGCGTTCCATCCCAAGGCCAATGTTATTGGCACCACCAAAGAGGGCGCGGCAGACTGGGAGCCGTTCCAGGAGTGGGTGGTCTATACGCGAGGTGATGCGCCCGATCCCACGGGCCGCAACAACACCATCGTCTCGATCGACATTGCCGGCCGCGCGGCCGTCGTGAAGACCGACCTCGACTGGCCCAGCGTTCATTACATCGACTACCTGTCGCTGCTGAAGATCGACGGCGAGTGGAAGATCGTCAACAAGATCTGGCACCGCGAGAAACCGGCTTCCAGGCCTGAATAGAACGGCCCTGCCGTGCGGCGTTTTGCCCCGCGAATCCGCTATACTGGGCGCAACCGCAACGCAGCACACCTTGGGGGAGGTTGAGACCATGATGAACGAACTGAATCGCCGGTCTTTCATGCAAACATCGGCGGCACTGCTGGCGTCAGGTGTACTGACGGACGCGTATGCAGCCGATGGCTCGCCGTTGCTTGCCGCGCCCCGCAGCAAGAAGCCGGCGCAGATACGCGGCGCGTTCTTCTACCCGCCGAAGCAGGTCGTGCTGGACGGGAAATGCGAGGACTCGTGGAGCAAACACGAATGGTTCACGTGGCCGGGCAACCAGTACGAGCCGGAGGCCCAGCAGGCCAAGTTCGAACGGCGGCTTGCGGACATGACGCGCGCTCTTAGCCTAACGCTCGATCTCGACAGCGTGCCAATCTACACCGACGCGGGCATCCAGGCGTTCAT
>JAAYZF010000314.1 GCA_012514975.1 bacterium | reverse complement strand
TGAAGTTTCCAAACCTGAAATGGAGGGCATCTCTTCCGGAGCGATTCTCGGCTGGGTCGAAGCCGTGGAGTCCAATGTGGACGCGCTGCACAGTTTTGTGCTGTTGCGTCACGGTAAGATCGTTGCCGAAGGCTGGTGGGCACCTTTCGAAAAAGAGCGGCCCCACATGCTCTACTCGCTCAGCAAGAGTTTTACGTCCACGGCTGTCGGATTCGCTGTGGAAGAGGGACGGTTGAGTCTCGACGACACCGTCGTCTCCTTCTTTCCCGACAAGGTTCCTGAACGGCCCTCAGAAAATCTCGCGAAGATGCGGGTGCGCGACCTGCTCTGCATGGGCAGCGGCAACGCCAACGACACCTTCACGCCGATGAAGGAGGGCGCGGAGACGGACTGGATCAAGGTCTTCTTCGCGCAGCCCGTGGAACATGAGCCCGGCACTTTCTTCCGTTACAACACGGGGGTCACCTACATGCTCTCAGCCATCGTGCAGAAAGCCACGGGACAGAAGGTAGCCGACTACCTGAAGCCGCGCCTCTTCACGCCGCTCGGCATGGAGAAGCCGGCGTGGGAGACCAGCGCGCAAGGCATCACGACGGGCGGCTACGGGTTGAAGGTCAGGACCCGCGACATCGCCGCGCTGGGCCAGCTCTACCTGCAGAAGGGGATGTGGAACGGCAAGCGACTGCTCTCTGAGAAGTGGGTCGCAGCCGCCACCGACCGGCAGATCAGCAACGGCGACAATCCTGAAAGTGACTGGAGCCAGGGCTATGGCTTCCAGTTCTGGCGTTGCCGCCACAACGCCTTCCGCGGCGACGGTGCGTTCGGCCAGTACTGCCTGGTGATGCCCGATCAGGACGCGGTGCTCGCGATCACCAGCGGGCTGGGAGACATGCAGCAGGTGCTGAATCTAATATGGGCCAATCTGCTACCGGGCATCCGCGCGCAGGCCCTGCCTGCGGACGACGCCTCGCAGGCCCGCTTGACGGACAAGCTCTCAAAGCTCACGCTCCGTCCGGCGCAAGGTCAGAGCGAATCCGCAGCATCCGCAGGCACGCTCGGCAAAACGTTTGTTTTCGACAACAACGAGAAAGGATTGCAGGCGCTCTCGCTGAATCGCGACGGCCAAGGACTGTATCTCACGATCCGTAACGCCCACGGCGAGCAGCGGCTCGACTGCGGTTTCGGCCGTTGGTCGACAGGCGAGCTGACCTTCGAGAAGAGCCTGACGGCGCCCCTTAATACCACCAACGGCCGACAACCCGTCGCTGCCTCCGGCGCGTGGCTCGCGCCCAACCTGTTTCAGGCAGTGATCTATTTCTGCGAGACGCCTTACCGCCTCACGCTCACGCTCCGCTTCAAGGACGACCGCCAGTATCTCGACCTCGATTACAACGTCATGTTCGGCCCGAAAAAGAAGTGGTCACTGATCGGCAGGCCTGTTGCGCCAGCCTCTTGACACCATTGCCGAAAAATACTGAGCCCCTATAACGGGTACCGCATCGACTTTGAAAAACGCCCCTTCTTCACGGAAGGCCGCAGGCTCCACCGCAGCCTCCCGTGCGCGAAGCCGGGCAGGAAGGCGCGCCGGCGCAATCGCCGCACGCTTTGGGAACCGCCGTTGCAGGCGCGAACGTCGAGAGCTGCTTGGCCAGCTTCCTTGCGCCGCAGGCGGGACATGTTGCAGGTTTATCGGCAAGCGTTCGGGCCAGATGCTCGAAGGCATGGCCGCAAACCGAACAGGTGTATTCATAAATCGGCATGCGATTACCATAGCCGATCAAAGGGGCGCACGGCAAGACCGGCGTCAAGGAGTGTCGAGGTGAAATCAAAAGTAGACAGGGCGTAGCGGGCATAAGTGGACAGGCCGTGCGTTTCGGCCCGTGGAGGTCAGCGCGCGGGTGGCCCGTTCCCCGCCCCCGCCTCCCCGTCCCCGAAGGGGTGGCCCGGAGGGCCAAGGGGAGGCGGGGGCGGGGAACGGGAGAGACAGTAGCCCCGGATTCCGCTTACCCTGTGGCGCATGAATAGACCCCAACTCACACACCGGGTCGCCCCCGAGATGGTGCGCGACGTTCTCTCCCAGTTCAGGAACAGGATGATCTCTGCCGACGAGGCGGCCGAGCGCCTCGGGCTGTCCCGCAGCGGGCTGTACAAGCTTTACACGAAGTACCTCGCGGCTTCGGCGGGAGGCGGCGCGGACACATTCGTCCCCGGCGGCGACCGGGCGGCGCCGTGGCCGAAGGAGGTGGCAGACGGCCTGCGGCGCTGGCTCTCCGCCACGCCGCCTTACAGCTTCGCCTTCGCCGCCAGCGAGGCCCACAGGCTGTTCGGGTTCCGCCTATTTACTAAGGGACAGGTAATTTGAATAAATACGGCTTGCCGATTGATTGCGGGACGTGATAAAGTGACGACGTTTTAACGCGTTGATGGCGGGGTCAACCGGGCGGCAGGTTTGGTTTAGGTTTGGAAGCGGAAGGAAGGAGGCTTGGCATGCGGCACGCGCGGGTGAAGGCGGAGGGCGTCGGGCATTACCACGTGGTGAGCCGGATCGTGGACCGGACGTTCAGGCTGGATGACGGGGAGAAGGAGATCTTCCGCGGGA
>JAAYZF010000313.1 GCA_012514975.1 bacterium | reverse complement strand
TGCCCGGCTCGCTGATGCGCGCAGTAATCATGACGGGCATGCCGGTGCGCGCGGAGAACGGCCCGTCGAGTTCCGCCGCCGGAGCGACATTGGCGACAACAACATCCGTCGTTGCCGATGCATTCTGCGGCGGCAGGTTGGTGTCCGTGACATTCACAATGACCTGGTTGGTGCCAGGCGCGTAGAGCGTGCAATGGAACTGCACGTTCGACGCGGCGTACTCAGCGAGAACGTTCGTGCCGAGCAGCCACTGGAATGCCAGGCCGTCTCCCCTGCTGCGCGACGCATCAAGCATGAGTGATTCACCCTGCGACACGCGGTACGGCCCGCCTGCATCGGCAGACACAGCCGCGCGGGCGACTGCAAGGACGCACGTCACCGTGAACGGCGCGCCGACTGATGGGACGATGCTGACATACCCGGTGTGCAGCCCGTTCGTCAGCCCGGCGCGTGACGTGGACACCACGAGCACGTCAGTTTGATTTGATACGGTTCCTGCTTGCGGAGTGATGTTCAGCCATGATGAGCCGGAAAGCACTGAGGCCGTGTACGCATAGTGCCACCCGCCCCTGTTGCGCAGATCGACCGTCGCGCCGGACTGATTCGTGTTGAGCATGATGAGAGACGGCGCAACGAACGGCACCGCGTTGCTCTCCGTCTCGAACCACGTGAACTCAGACCACTCGCCCCATGCGCCGTATTCATCCTTGTGCCTGGCGCGCCAGAGGTAGACCGATTCGAGGCGCAGGACATCCGCCGGAACGCGCACGGCAAGATTCGTGGATTTGCTGTATGCGACATCCCAGACAATGTCCGTGCTGCCATCCGCGATCTGCCAGGCAACACCGCTCAGCGCAGACGTAGGGTCTGGATCGGCAAGAGGGCCTGACGCGAGATACGGTTCAACGGGGACCATCCGCTGGCTGTTGGCGGGCGAGATGTTCAGCGGCCTGAACGGCGGATGATTTGGCGATTCGAACGCGCCCATGTCACACGCGGCATGCACAAGGCGGTTGCTTCCGCCAAGGTCATGCTGTGGCCTGCCTATGCCGCTGCCGCCTCCGTCTCTGCACGGCGAGTTGGTGCGCAGGCCGAAGTCGCCCGAGGCGGCTGAGATGAACAACGGGTCCGCATCGATGTTGCCCATGTCCGGATCGCACGGATGGATGCACGAGTCAACAACCATGCTCATGCCGGTGGAATAGGCGTTTGTGACCCCGTTGTTGACAACGATGCACCCGCCGATGGCGCCGAACCAGCCGAAACGGATGCCAGCGCCAGCGCCGTTGCTCGTGATGTTGCCATAGACCGTGCAGAGATCGAGGCTGAGATAATCATCAGACCATGCCGCTGCGCCGTCGCGTTCCGCACGGTTCCATGTGATAAGCGAGTTGACGATCGTGTTGTTCGCTGCCGCGTACACGCCGCCGCCATGCCAGCCGTCGGCGATGTTGGCGTCAATCCGGCACGCATGGACCACCGCGCTGTCTCCAAGGTAGATTCCGCCGCCGACTCCGCCGGCATGAGTGACGTTGCCCGTAACAGCGCTTTGTGCAATGATCGTCGTTCGCACCGAGTACACCCCTGCGCCCGCCGTGGCAGTGCAGCCGGAGATATGGCAGTTCGTTACGGTTCCCCCGTCAATGTACACGCCGCCGCCACTGGCGTAATTCGCCCTGTTGTCAATGATCGTGCATGAATCAAGC
>JAAYZF010000312.1 GCA_012514975.1 bacterium | reverse complement strand
GCGGTACTGCCTTCCGCCGCTGCCGCTGCCTGACACGCCGGAGACGCGTGAAGACATGGCCCGTTTCAAGGCCTCCGCACGCAGGCTTGATGAGAAGATGGGCGTAGTGCTCAATGCGCTTGCCCACGCAGGCTTGGACGGCGACACGCTCGTCATCTGCACCACGGACCACGGCATCGCCTTTCCCTGCATGAAATGCTCGCTCACTGACGGCGGCATTGGCGTCATGCTCATCATGCGCGGCCCCGGAGGCTTTACCGGCGGCACGGTGGTTGATGCGCTCGTCAGCCACGTGGACGTCTTTCCCACGGTATGCGACGTGGCCGGCGTGCCGCGCCCGCCGTGGCTGCAGGGCGTGTCCCTCGTCCCGCTCGTCACGGGAAGCGCCGGGGCGGTGCGTGACGAGATATTCGCTGAAGTCAACTACCACGCCGCGTTCGAGCCCATGCGCTGCGCGCGCACCACGCGCCACAAGTACATCAGACGGTATGACGGCAGGCGGCATCCCGTGCTGCCCAACTGCGACGACGGCCCGAGCAAATCGCTTTGGATGGGCTGCGGCTGGAATGACCTCGCGCCGGCGGACGAAGCGCTGTACGACCTCGTCTTCGACCCCGCCGAGACGAACAACGTTGCCGGCGACCCGCGTTACGCGGCGGCGCTGGACGAGATGCGCGCGCGGCTTGCCCGCTGGATGCGTGAGACGGGCGATCCCCTGCTCGCCGGCGGCATCCCGCTGCCTGAGACGGCGGTGTTGAACGACCCCGACGGCGCCTCGCCGAAGGAACCCGCGGTGAAAGGCAGTCGTTAACACATGCTCATCCGTCATCTCCACCAGGATTCTCATGCCCAAGGTGCTTCTCAAGGAACAAAAAGGCGACGCGCCCGCTGACGCGCCGTTCGTCATGCCGGCAGCGCCCGTTGCCCTGAAGATCGGCTACATAGGCGGCGGCAGCCGCGGCTGGGCCCATGGCTTGATGAAGGACCTCGCGCTCTGCCCGTGGTTCACCGGCGAGGTGCGCCTGTATGACATTGACTATGAAGCGGCCAGGCTCAACGAGCGCATCGGCGCCAGAATCCAGTCGCTGCCAGGCACCCAGTCACGCTGGCGCTATCGCGCGGTCAGGACGCTCAAGGAAGCCCTCGCCGGCGCCGACTTCGTCTTCCTCTCGATCCAGCCCGGGCCGATCGAGTTCATGAAGCACGATCTCGAACTGCCGATGAAGTACGGCGTCTATCAGCCGGTCGGCGACACCACGGGGCCGGGCGGTCTGGTGCGCGGCCTGCGTTCGGCCCGTATCTACAAGGGATTCGCCGAAGCGGTCGCCACGCACTGCCCGCGGGCGTGGGTGATTAATTTTACGAATCCGATGGCCATCTGCACGCGGACGCTGCACGAGGTGTTTCCCGCGATCAAGGCGTTCGGATGTTGCCACGAGGTGTTCGGCACGCAGCACATGCTCGGGCGGCTGTATGCCGGGGAGCACGGTGTGCCGCGCCCGCCGCGCACGGATATCACGGTGAACGTGCTCGGGGTGAATCATTTCACGTGGATCGACAGGGCGCACTACAAAGGCGAGGATCTTCTTGCTCTCGTGCGCACGCGTCTCGCCCGGCCCGGGGCGTTGAGGTTCTACACGAAGGCCGGGCTGCTGAAGGAGTCAAGCTCCGTGTTCCACAGCATGGGCCGCGTCACGAACGAGCTGTTCCATCGCTTCGGCATCCTCGCCGCGGCAGGCGACCGGCATCTCGCAGAGTTCGTCCCATGGTTCCTCACGAGCAGGACGAGCTGCTACCGCTGGGGGTTCCGGCTGACGCCGTATTCGTACCGCATCGGGCGGTGGCGCAGCGCGCCGAGGCTGTTCCGCAGGCAGCTTGCCGGCGCCGAGCCCATCGTCCTGCAGCGCTCCGACGAGGAGTACATGAACCAGATGGCGGCGCTGGCGGGCCTGTGCACGTTGCGGACGAACGTGAACCTGCCGAATCGCGGGCAGATGGGCGGCATTCCGCTCGGGCCCGTGGTCGAGACGAACGCCGTCTTCTCGCGCGACACCGTCGAGCCCGTCGTCAGCGGCTCGCTGCCCGAGGCAGTCAACGCGCTCGTCCATCCCCATACGGTGAATCAAACACTGATCGTGCAAGGCGCGCTCGAGGGTGACAAGGACAAGGCGTTCGCCGCGTTCGTCATCGACCCGTTGAACCACCGGCTGCCGGTGGACGGCGCGTGGAAGCTGTTCAACGAGATGCTCCGCGCAACACGGTTCTCTTTTGATTGACTTTCCCCCGCGGGAAGCGTATACTAGGGGCACGTCAGGGTGCGACAGCATCACCCGTAACCTCATATACAAGGAGACTCTATGGCAAGAGCATGTTCACCCAAGGCCAGTCATGAGGAGCATCTCTGCTATCTTGACAACATCGGCTTTGTCAAGAAGAACCTGGCCGCGTACAAGAAGCTCGTTGCCGGCGGCGGTTTTGTCTGCAAGGCATGCGGCCGCGTGGCAAAGAACAAGAAGAATCTGTGCGTGCCGGCGAAGATCTAGTGTGGTGCGACACACAGGCAGTGAAAAAGCCAGCCGGGTCCCCGGCTGGCTTTCTGTGTTGTGCGCACGGCGCGCCGGCATCAGATGCCGATTCCCGAGAGCATGTCCGTCACGCGCCGCATGGTCACCGCAAGCGCGGGATGCTGGCCTTCAAGCTGCTCGATGCCGATCACCAGTTTCTCCCTGAGGGGCCGGTGGGCGAGATGGCGTTCACCCGCCGGCCTGGAGAGCGCGGCCTCGACCTCGGTTCTCAACGCGTTGAGCACGGCGCGCATGTCAGCGTCGATCGCCGGGGCGTTTTTCAGCTCGGTGTGCAGCGCGCACAGGTTCTTTTCGAGCAGCTCGACCAGCAGCTCGCGCTCATAGTTTCTTAACGTCGACAGCTCGCGCGGCAGGTGCTTCTCCGCCGGCTCCCAGTTGATCCATTCGCCGCTGATGAAGCCCCCATATCCGTGGCGAAGGAGCAGCTCGAGCGCGCGCCGGTGGTCGTAGACGCCCTCGCCGATCGGCCTCAGTGTGCCTCCCTCGCCATCTCCGTCGTGCGCGTGCACATGGCGAATCCACGGGCTGAGTGTGCCGTACGCTTGGTCCATGGTGGCAAAGCGCATGCGGACCGGATGCATGACGTCCCAGTTCACCGCGACATGCGGATGATTGACGCGAGTCATCACGGCGGCAACGTGCTTCGGGTCGCACCAGTCGTCATGAGTTTCCATGCACAACACGACGCCGCGCCGGGCGGCATGGCCTGCCACGGCGCCAAGGCTCGAAGCGACGGCTTCAATCGCCCGGTCGCGCGTCACGCCGGCCGGAAGCTTGCCGCCAAAGACACGCACAACCGGCGCGCCGACGTCACCGGCAAGATCGATCCGCTCGTGCGTCTGCCCAACCGCGGCATCCGCGGCCGCCGGATCGGCGTAGGTGAGTGACGTGGCCAGGCAGGCAATGGCGATGCCCGCCTCCTGCGCCGCAGCCTTGTACGCGGCTCGCTGCTCGCCGGACGCAGCCACCTCGATGCCGTGCGCATGGCCCGCGTCAAGTCGCGGCTCGATCCCGTCGTAGCCATACCGTTTCGCCATGGCAAGCATGTCCTGAAGGCGTGCCGCCGGTGTCGAGAAACTCATGAACGAGTACTTCATGCCTTTGCCTCCTTGATTTCGCCAAGGTCCGTCGCTCTGGGAATCACCGCCCTAGTATAGCAAAAGGCTCGCGCCTCCGCTAATCGCTCCGCCGCGCCAGCCCAAGGAAGTAGAAGAACTGCAGCAGCGCGCCGAGCGCCGCGGCAACATACGTCAGCGCCGCCGCGTTGAGCACTGCTTTCACGCCGCCCTCTTCGCCCGCGGCGATGATCCCGCACCGCAGCAGCGCCTCGCGCGCCCTGCGCGACGCATTGTACTCGACGGGCAGGTTGACGAACTGGAGCACCACGATGACGAGGAAGAGCAGAATCCCGATGTTCACCAGCATCAACTTGCCCAGGACCAGCCCGAGTATCAGTATCGGCAGCGCCAGATTGCTCACCGCGGCAAGCGGCACGATGCTGCTCCGCACAACCAGCGGCGCGTAGTTCGCTGCCTGCTGCAGTGCATGCCCCGCCTCGTGCGCCGCAATCCCTATCGACGCGAGCGACCGCCCGCTGTACACCTGCGGCGACAGGCGCAACACGTGCTTCGAGGGATCATAGTGGTCGCTCAGCCAGCCGTTTGTCACTTCGATCGAGACGTTGTTCACGCCGCTCGTGTCAAGTATCTCCGCCGCCGCTTCAGCGCCCGTCAGACCGCGCCGGCTGGCGACGCGGCTGTACCGCGCCATCGCGCTTTTCACCCTGAACTGCGCCCACAGCGCGAGCAGCATGGACGGCAGCGCAACCAGCATCATGTAGCGTGGATCAAAGAGAAACATAGTAGTCCGCAGATGGCGTTAGTCAATAGATTCCTTGCCCGCAACGAGCCTGCCGAATACTGAACACTGAATAGTGGTTACCGATCACCGATTACCGATCACCGATCACCGTCCGTCACTCCTTCTCCGCCTCCTTCTCCTCTTCCGGCTTCACGACAAAGAACCCGCGTTCGGTGCGCACGAGCATGCCGCCCTTTGCATCCTTCACGGCGTCATAGAACTCCCGGGCGGACGCAACGGGTTTCTGCCCGGCTTCGAGGATGATCTCGCCGGGCTGGATGCCTGCGTCGTACGCGGGGCTTCCGTTGTCGACCTTGGCGGCCAGCACGCCTTTTTTGTCCTTGTACCGCTCGTCGTCCGCAGGCAGGTCGGCGACATGCAGGCCGCGCCAATGGTCGATCTTGGGTTTCAGATACCGGCCGCCCGTATCGGGACGCTTGGCGACCTTCACGGTGATCACGTGATCCGTGCCGTCGCGGACAACGGTCACGCCGGCCTCCTTGTCCACGGGCAACGCAGACACGGTGGCCAGCAGTTTCGACGGGTCGGTGATGGGGGTGTCGTTGACCTTTGTGATGACATCGCCGGCCTTGACACCCGCCTGTGCGGCAGGGCCGTCAGGCACGACGCCCGCCACCACGACGCCGTCCTCGGACGGCAGTTTGAAGTAGGCCGCGATGTCGGGCGTCACCGGCTGCATCATGACGCCGAGCCAGCCGTACGTGATCTCCCTGCCGGCGATCAGGTCGTCGATGATGCGCTTGGCTTTGTTGATGGGAACGGCGAAGCTGACGCCGGCGTTCTGCTGTGCGCCGCCCGAGACGATGAAGGTGTTGATGCCGATGACTTCGCCCTTGATGTTGCAGAGCGGCCCGCCCGAGTTGCCCGGGTTGATCGCCGCATCCGTCTGGATCAGCTCGGAGAAATCCTTGTCGGCAGGCATTGACTGCATCGCACGCAGGTTGCGCGGCTTGAAGGAGCGTACGGCGCTGATCGCTCCGACTGTCACCGTCGGCTCGGGCGAGCCTTCCTCGCTGATGCCAAAGGGGTTGCCCACGCCGATCGCCCACTGCCCGGGCTTCACCGCGTCCGAATCGCCCAGCGTCACCACGGGCAGCTCCGCGTCATCCTTCTTCATGTCCGTGATGCGAATCACCGCAATGTCCGACCGCGTGTCCGCGCCGACAACCTCGCACCGGTAGGTCCGCCCATCAGGCAGGATCACCAGGATCTCATCCGCGTTGTCGACCACGTGCGTGTTCGTCAGGATGAATCCCTTCTTGTTGATGATCATCCCGGAACCCAGCCCCTTCTGGCGAAGCCGCATCTGCGGCCTGCCAAACATGTACTGCATGATCTGGTCGGTGTAGGGGTCCGAGTGATACACGCCGACGGTCCGCTCGGTGCTCGTTGCGATGCTCACAACCGCCGGGCCGGCTGCCTGGGCAACGCTGACAAACGCGTTCTCGACGCTCTGTGCCACGGCAACATCGTCCGCCACTCCCGCGGCGCATGCCGGGCCGGCGGTGCAGATGAGTGCTGCCATGGAAATGGCCAATGGTTTCATAGGTGCTCCTAGCAGTGTTGTTATTACCAATTGGCTTTCTGCAAGTTTTGTGCCACTCAGGATTATGCGCTTCTTCCACGCCGTTGCGTGTCATTATGACGTGCAGAATTGTGCCTCCATGTCCTTTATTCCGCGCATGCTTCGAGCGTGGCGTCTGGCGTGAGAGACAGGCACCCGCCCAAGGCGATGCGCAGCGCGCCGTCCACAGGCTGCGCGGTTGTGTCGACGTGCGTTCCATCGACAGTCACGCGCGTCTGCCGCACATCTTTCCACAAGGGCAGTACCAGCGACTGGAGGGCAAGCGCCCCGGCCTTCAGTTCAAGCGTGAAGCGACGCGTCCCGTCATCCCGACGATGCCTCACCCTGCCCCATGCGCCTGGCAGGATGAAGACCGAATCGAATGCATCCGCATCCGTTTTCGGGGCGATGGTCAACGCGCCGGCCGTGCGGTCATAGACAAGGCCCTGCAGCGCCGGCAACATGGCCCACGCTGCCATGGGGCGGAAGTAGTGCTCGCCGCATTCGATCTGGTTGTACAGCATGCCCATCGCGACATGGCGCTCGTAGACATCCCTTGCCACGGCAAAGCCCTCATCCACGAGCCCTTCGGCGAGCATCACCGCGGCGACGTAGTATTCGGTGCCCGTCCACGGCGTCACCCACTGGCCGGCGCAGCGTTCATCATCGCCGCGTGCGGAGTAGCGGGCGAAGTAGCGCCAGTCGTCCCTGCCGCGGGGGTCGGCGCCGTTGATCATTCCGTCTTCAGGCGTGCAGTTGTGGCGGCTCACCGCGCGCAACGCGCTGCGCACATGGTCCTCGTCATGCACGGGCGGCAGGCCGCACAATCTGAGGTAGAGGTGGCCGCTCACCTGGTCGGCGAGGCAGCCGGCGTCGTCGGCGCCCTTGAGATCGTCGCGGCAGAGATTGTAGTATTCCCCATTCCAGAACAGGCGTTCGAAAGACTGCGCGCCGGTCTGGAGCATCTTCTGGCATTTGCGTGCGAACGCATTCTCGCCGCGCAGGCGGGCGAGCGCGGCTGCGGCCGAGAGCTCCGCGAGCCACATCGTCGCCTTGTAACAGTTCGCTGCCGGGGGAAACCAATGGTCGTACGTCAGGAACGAGATCGCGCCGTCCTGCAGCCCGTCACCGTTCGCATCGGCCTTCATGCCATGCTCGATGTTCTCGCGGACCATGGGCCAGACGTCATCGAGGAGCGCGCCGTCACCCGTCCACTGGTAGTCCCGCAGGAGCTGCACGGCCGAGCCGATGTGGAGGAACGCCTTGCTCGTCCTGCGCCTGCCGCCCGGGACAAAGTCCTTCTCATCATATCCAAGCTGTTTGTACCGCTGGGCAAACCAGCCGCCAAGCGCGCCGCGATTCGCCTGGTTCGACATTCTGCGGCGCTGCTGTTCGAGCTCGAGGAACAGCGATGACCCGGCGCGGCAGGTTTCATCGCCTTCCCTGCCGAACGCCGCCATCCGCCGCTTCATCTGCACATACAGGTCGGGAAAGAACAGCAGCGGCTGGAATGATGACCAGATGGTGTGGATGTTCGGGATGATCTGGCAGCACGCCGACCCTTCCCACGCGGCCACCTCGCCGTCCTTCGTCCACCAGAAGCTCTGGGGGAATGTCGTCAGTT
>JAAYZF010000311.1 GCA_012514975.1 bacterium | reverse complement strand
GGCCGCGGTCGTCCCAGGCATAGTTGGTCGTCGCCCCGCCGTGGAGAATCCAGCGCGCGGCATAGTACCACAGACCGGGCATCAGCCACAAACGGTTGGTGGCAATGTAGCCGATCTGCGCCGCGGTCACCTCTCCGTCCAGCCAGGTCCACCCCGCGTTGGCGGGCGACCTGCCGTAGCCGATCTGGGCCTCGCCGTCGGAGAGGCTCTCGCTGACGAACGTGATGGGAGCGCCGACGGTCGTGGTAACTGCCGGCGCGGGCGCGACGAGCCAGACGAGGCTGGCGGGCGGGTCGACGTACTCGATGGCCATGTCATCGACGAAGATCGAGGCGCCGAGGAGCTTGTTGACTTCGAGGTAGATGGCGCTGTTGTTCCGGGGCGAGATGTCGAGGACGGGCGAGACGTACTGCGTGTACGTGTTTTCGGGGCTGGGGGCGAGGAGCTCGCTGCCGTGGTAGAGCAGCGTGTAGCTGGCGCCGGCGTTGTTGCTCCAGCGGATCTGGAGGTCGGGAGACGAGCCCGCGGCGCGCGCAAGCCACACGCTGAACCGTGTCACCGACACGGTGCACTGGTAGCGGAACCAATGGGCGCCGTCGCCCAGTTGCCACGCGTACGGGCTGCTGTGCGTCACGTTGGTCGCCCGGCGCGCAAGGTCCGAGGAAAAGTGGTCGGCGAACGGCCCGGTCATCCCGTTCGTGTAGCCTTTGGCATTCAGATCATCCATGCCGCCTGCGCCGCCGGTCTTGTACCACGCGGCGCCGACGTCGAACGTTTCGGTGTACGTGCCCGCATGCGACAGCAGGGCGCCGAGCGCCATGGCCGCAAGGAGGGTATGGCGTGTCAATCGGTTCATGGCGCGGCGTGCCCTCCGTCGCGCTTCAGGGCGCGCCGGGCAGCGCCCAGCAGCGCGATCACGAGCGCGGCCGCCGCGGCAGGCTCCGGCATCGCCTGCAGATCGACACGCTGCAACGTCGTACGCGGCCCGACAGGCGGGACAGCCTGCTCGATGGCGAACTCGTTGCCGCCGTAGGCGATGCGCAGCTCGGGCGTCTCGCCCACGCGCGCCGCATACGGCGCGTAGCGCGTCTCCCATCCATCATCGAGCGGCACACGCAGCACGTAGTTGACGTCCGGCGCACGGTAGCCGCCTGTCGTTGCGCGCGCGCACTCGCGGCCGTTGACATATGCCGTCACCACGCCCTTGAACTCGCCTGTAAGCACCTCGCCCTGCGCGCCGCGCGCTTCCCCGTAATAGATGTTCGCCGGCTCGGACAAGCGGGCGAACGCCGCCGCGCAGGAGAAGAGAAGAAGCAGGCATGAGGCAACAGGCATAAGGCATGAGGCGCGAGGCATCAGGCATGAGGCGGAATGTGCGGAAGGCGATGTGGCATCCGCGCCAGTTCTGACCAAGCGTGCGTCAGAGAGCGTTTTCATTGGAAGCACTCCTCACTCTCGAGATTAACCTCGTCAATTCCCCGGATACGCATAGGTCTCGAAGAATATCTTGATGTCGGTAACGGTTGAGATGAACCGCTGCAGGCCGTACTGCCGGTCGGCATGCAGCTCGATCGCGGGGATGATGAGCAGCCATTCGGTGTTCCAGACGGAGCGGCCGATGAGCCTGCTTGCGTAGGTCGCCTGGTCTGTGGTGAACTCGCCGCCGTCATTATACGCGCGCAGCGAGTCGAAGCGGCGCACGGCGCAGATGGGCTCGGTGAACGTGTCATTGAGCGGAATCCAAGCGGGATTGGAGAGATCGCGCGAGGCAATCGGGAAGGGAACGGGCAGTGCCTGGTCAACGATCTTCCATGTGCGCAGCTTGCCGCCGTCCGCGCCTGGCGAGCGCAGGGTATCCGCGCCCACGGGGATAAGGTAGAAATACGGCGTCTCTGAGAGCTGGGTATTGTTGTAGTTCACAAGCCAGATGCCGGCCGAGCGGATTTTGGTGGCGAAGCGGCTCGAGCTGTACGTGTGGTCGCCCCCGGCAAGGTCCCAGCCGAAATAGTTCTTGCCGGCATTGATGGACGTGGCGAAGCGGATGACGATGCCCGGCTCCTGCGCGGCGCGCGGCGAGAACGGGATGCAGTAGCGCTTGAACTCGGGCAGCTCGAGGATGTTGGAGACGATGCACTGCTGGAGCGTGGCGCTCCATGTCAGGCCGGTGATGCTGGCGGCGTTGGCATTCAGGCCGGCATTGAGCGAGCCTGGCACGCAGCGGAACAGCTCGGAGCGCAGGGAGAAGCGGCTTGTCTCGCGCTGCGGGTTGTTGAACCCGAGCTGGCCCTTGAGCGTGTAGTCCCAGTTCATCTTCATGCGCGCAAGCGGGTCGGCCAGGCCGGCATCGCCGCGCGCGGGGCCGGTGGACGGCGTGCCGTCATCGTCAACCATGCCGAGCGCGATCGTCTTGACGATCGACTCGAGGTACTGCTGGCCCGCGCCGCGCGGGTCCTGCGGCTGAAGGGCTGTCTCGTAGTCATACGCCTTCGCCGCCAGGTAGGCGTAGCGGGCCGCGAGGTCGAACTGCGCCTGGTATTTCTGGAGCGCGTCGTTGCGGAAGATGCGGAACGCCATGTCCTGGTACCGGTAGTTCTGGATGGCGCCGGCGGTGCGCTGGCGGAAGCGCAGGCGCTCTTCGAGCACGCGGTACCCCTCCTGGAGCTTGGCGGAGTACGTGCCGTACGCCTCGTCGAGCGCGGCTTCGAGTGTCATGATCTCAGCCAGTATGACGCCAAGCTGGCGGGCTGCGCGCTCGATTTCGAGCTCATCTTCCTTCAGGCCGAGATCGCGCTCGGTCTTCGCCTCATTGATCTCGACGTCGATCTCCATCAGCTCCTTGAGGAATTCCTGCACGGTCTCGAGGGCTTCGGCGACGTTCATGCTGATCTCGAGGATTGTCGCCGAAATCTTGTAGCCGGCTGAGGCGGCGAGGCGCGCGAGGAACGACGGGTCGGCCCCCACGGCCAGCCCGGCGACGATGCTCATCGGCGTGCCCTTGTCGACTAGGTCCTCGACTCCCTTGGCCATGCTCAGGCCGATCGTGAGGCCCTGCTTGACGAGCTTGGCGCCCATGATGATGCCGTTGATGGTGCTGATCCCGTCGCGCCAATGCTGTTTGTACTTGAAGTCTCCGTCGCGGAGGTCGTACTTGGCCTTCGCATCCTCGACGAGCATCTCGAGCACGTCGATCTGGGCATCGAACTCCTCGACCTTCGCCTCGAGGGCGCCGCGCGCCTGGAGCAGCGCGGCGTACGTGCGCTGGACTTCGCCCTGAGCGAGACGCGGGGTCGTCCACGTGCTCGGCCGCACGGCCATCTGGCTGTCGGCAAGGACGTTGAACCTGATGACGATGTTGCTGTGGTTCACGCTGGTGCCGCTCAGGTAGTACACGGCGCTGGTGATGACGATCGTCTCCGTCACCTGCGGCTGCTTCGCCCAGTAGTAGTCGTCGAGGTACATCCAGTGGATCAGGTCGGGCCCCTTGTATCCCGAGGGATAGGCGCCGGCCGGCCCGATGTCGCCCGGATAGGGATAGCCGAAGATTTCGATCAGGCGGTTCGTATAGTCGAATTCCTGCTGGATGACGGCGGCGTGGAAATCATTGAGCGACCGGGCCTGTTTGCGGAGCTCCTGCGTGGCGTTGCGCGCGTGGTTGAACACCGTGCGCGTGTTGGCCAGGGCGCCCTTGGCGCGGTCGTACACCTGCTCGAAGTGCGACATCGAGACCTGCGGCGTCCAGTCGGGATTGAAGACCATGCTGGGATCGATGTCGAACGGCACGACGTTGCGCGCAAGGCCGAGCGGGTTGAGCCCGCGGTCCGCGTTGTCCACCACGTTCTGTATGTCGCTGAGCGCCGTGGCGATCAGCAGCAGCTCTGTCGTGTTCGTGCGGTCGATCTTCTGAATGCCCGTGCCGGACGAGGAGCCGGGCAGGACGGCATTGCCGATCACCCAGTCGAAGTAGGCGCCCATGCCGGCGCGGACGGCCCATTCGCCGACGCCCCAGGCGCGGTTGGTGTCGCCGTCGTAGTATCCCTGCCAGATCGCCGCGTTATCCTCGGTGTAGGAGGCGCGATAGGTGTCCTTGACGATCTCGGCGCCTGTGCGGGCTTTGGCGGCCGCGACGTCGCAGAATTTCTGCTCGTGATAATAGCTGACGTTCACGGGCACGCTGCCGACGTTCTCCGAGTACGTGCCGGGCACCCAGTCGAAGTACGGGTTGTGCACGAGCATGTAATACAGCTTTACCGCCATGAGGTAGTGGCCCCACGCGTCGCCATGGCCCTGCGGATAGAGCATGGCGGCGTCGGCCTCGTTCATCACGCCGTCGGCATTGCCGTTCTGGTCAAGGATGTCATAGTTGAGCGCATAGGCCACCTCGCCGCCGGTGATGTCCTTGGTGAAATTCCAGACGAGCTTGTTATAGTAGGGCGTGGTCCACACGGGCGGCTGGATGGGCGGCGTTTCGGCGCGCACGGGGCTGCCCGCTCCGCGGCCGCGGAGCAGGCAGAGCGTTTCCTCGAGCAGCGAAGCCGTCTGGTTCATGAAGCAATAGAGCGAAGGCGCCTCGGCTGCATAGACGCCGTCGCTCGTGCCGATGCCGATCGTCGGGTCGAGCGCGTCGGCAAAGGCCTCGTTGCCGAGAAGCGCGTACATGTCGGCCAGGCGGCCGGCGGCGAGCATGATCGTGTGGTTCGCGTTCGCGTCGTGCACCGGCGGGTTGCCCGTGATCGACATGTTCATCGCCGTCTTGAGGATGGTCATGTAGATCTGGATCAGGCCCCACTGGTCGATCGACTGCGGATCGAGCGGCACCATGCCATCCCAGCGTTTGCCTGCCTGGGCGACCATGTTAACGAGGGTGTTGATGCTGTTGTTGTAGAAGTCGGTGAACCGCTGCTCGAACGGGGTGATGGCATCGAGCGTGCGCTGCACCCAGCCCTCGATGTACGCCGGGGGCGTCCACGCGCTCCAGTTCGTGCCGCCGGGATAGCCCGCCTTGGCGCGGCGGTAGCGGCAGGCGAAGTAGTGGCTGTTAAGCGCGAAGAGGTCGCCGCCCTCGATGGTGACTTGGTTGGCCCCCTGGCCGGACGAGCCGGATACGCCGGGATAGACGCTCCAGTTGGCGATGTTGGTCATGTTCCCCGGGATCTGGCCGTTGTTGTCCGGATCCACATAACGCCAGTCGAAGATGAACTGCTCGGGATGGCCCGAGTAGTCGCAGGTCTGGCGCACGGTGGTCTGCTCGTCGAAGGGATTCTGGTCCATGCCCGGCTGTTCGAGCTCGCCGCTGAAGAGGGGGAGGGCGATGTTGATCACCTGGAGGCTGACGGGACTGCCGGGCGGCTGCATCAGGGTGTTGGTGCTGTTGTTGAAGGCGAGGGTGACGTAGCCGGTGCTCTGCGCCTCGCCGGCGCTCAACGCGATCGAATCGAACGGTATGGCGTTGTTGGTGACCTCGATGATGTTGCTTGCGTTGTAGCACAACTGGAGCGCCGCGGCCGAGAGATTCTGGTCGTTGTACGGCGCGAACGTGTTGGTGATCAGGATGAGCTCCTGCGGGCTGAGCACGTTGAGCAGCAGGTAGCCTGCCTGGCCGATCTGGCTCGAGGTGAGCGTGACGTACTGGCCCTTGTAGACAAGCTGGTGCGCGTTCGGGTCGTACCACAGGCGCCGGTTGAGGTGCGGCGGCAGATCGTTGAAATAGTACAGGCCCTGGATGTTCGACGCCTTCTGGAGCACGTTGGGCGGCAGGCTGTAGTCGGCCGGCAGGTTCGACGAACGGTAGCGGGTGGGATCGATCAGTCTCACTGCCGCCCCCGTGCCGTACAGCGCGCTCGCCTGGTACTGCTGGTAGATGATGTCGACGCTCGTCTGGTGCATGATCGCGGGCAGATTGTTCTTCGGCTCGGTCAGCGTGTCGCCGACAAACAGCGTCGGATAGCCCGGCTCCCAGGCGATGTCATAGTAGACCGGGACGGGCGTGCCCGCCGTCCCCGCGAAGCGGTCAAGCAGCGGGATGTTGTTGTTGCTCAACGACGGCACGTACCAGGTGGGTATGTACCATGACTGGTCGATGTTCGGATAGTACCACTGCATGCCGATCGTCGCCTGGGCGGTGGGACCGGCAGCGCCGGCCGACCGCGCCCAGATCTGGTTGTTCCGGTCGCGCCAGCCGGGGCCCTGGGCGATGATCGTCTCGCGCGTGCCCGGCCATGAGGAGAGCGGCGCGGGCGGCGCCAGCTTCTTCGCCGCATGATTGCCGCCGTAGCGGAACGCATACTGCGCATTGGTCGGGACGACCTGATAGACCTGGAGCTGCCAGCGGTTCTGCTTGTCCGGGTCGCGGTATGGCATGAGGACGAACGGCTCGGACGTATAGGCCGACGAGGTGTTCTGGCGGTTCAGATCGTTGCGCAGGGCGTACGGAACGCCGCCTTGGAGCGTGGCGTGCTCCTCGTTGGGATTGTAGCCGGGCTGTGCCGAGTCGTTCTGGACATATATATAGTTGTTCTGCCACCCGGTGTAATACGGCTTGCCGCCGAGGCTGCTGGCGACGATGATCTGACCGAGGTTCCCCTTGGCCGAGGCGATCGGCGCGACGTCGTTCGTCCATAGCGCGCCGCTGATCGTGCCGTTGTTGCCGAAGCCGGATTCGTCGGTGAGGAGCGTGCCGCCGCCGTTGTTGTTCGGATAGTAGGCCACAAGGCCCGCGTCGTCCCACGGCGAGGGCAGTTCGTGGTACATGTCGGCGGCGATGGCGGATGCGCTGCGCGCGACGTCCCATACGCGCACGTCGTCTATGCCGCCCTTGAAGAGACTGCCGCCGTCGGTGAACGCGCCGAGCGTGAGCGCGGCGGACGCGGCGGGCGCGGGGTTCACCGAGCCGCTGAAGGGCTGGGCGATGCCGTTGACGTACATGGCCGCGTTCGACCCGTTGAACGTGACGGCGACGTGCTGCCACTGGCCTGTGACGATGACGGGGTTGGTGGTCTTGAGCGCCTGGCCCTGCGTTTCGAACACGAGCCGGCGGTCGCCGGTGCCGAAGGAATTGACGTAGAAAGCGAACCCGGGATTGCTGCTTCCGCCGTTCTTCTTGGCGATGATCGCGGCGGCGCTGTTCTGGCCGACGGGCTTGATCCATGCTTCGAGGGAGAACCGGTTGGTGAGGATCGCGGCGGGGCCTGTGCCGCAGGCGACCTTGTCGTCCACGCCATCGTAATAGAGGGCGTGGTTGGTGTGGAGCGTGGGCCAGACGTTGTCATACCGGCGGACGTAGGACGGGATCGAGATGCCCTGCGCGTTGCGGTTGCTGAGAATCCATGAGCACCACCAGACTTCGAGGGTGCCTGTGTTGACGGCGAATATCTGCGAGTTGCTCTGCGGGTAGGCGTAGATCGAGGGCTCGTAGCGGTTGCCCTGCGAGACGTGGAGGTAGCCGGCGCCGGGGCTTTGCTGGTGTTCGTCGCGCAGCTCGTCGCCGATGTTCCAGGGCAGCGTCTGCGCCGGTTCCTCCGGGCCGATGATGATTGCAGGCGGCGCTGCCTCGTACTTGCGCGTGCGCACCTCGCGGATGCGGAACGTCGCGCTTGCGGGCGCCGCGTACGAGTTGATCAGCGGATAGAGCAGCCCGGAAGGCGTGTGCGTCGTCGCGGCGCTGCCCTGCTGGACGCCGTCGCGGAACCACGTTACGCGCCCCGTCTCGACCGCCACTCCCAGCAGCGTGTTGCTGGGCGCCGAGCCGAGCGTCGGGCCGTAGCTCACATACGCCCCGTCGGCGCAGATGCCGGCAAGGTTGAGCGAGCTGTTGCGCCCGATGTCCCAGTCGGCGAACCTGACGGGATTGGTGACGAACGGCGTCATGTCCGACATGAACGGCACGTCAGCCTCGAAGAGCGATGACACGCCGCACAGCGAACCGCGCGTGCCCGACACCGGCGTCACCGCCGCGCCGCCGATGCGCGTCTCGATGATCGAGCCCGGCGCGACCGGGCGCTCGCCGATCAGCTCGTCGCCCGCGTGGACGAACAGCTCCTGGTTGCTCAACGAAGGGCTGCCCGCAACGTCCCACTTGTCAAGCGTGCCCTGGAAATTGTCGTAGAAATCGAACGTGAACGCCGCGCTGCTCAACGACATGGCGCCGGCATTGCCGTATTCCAGGAAGACCGTGCCCGAGCCCTGGTCGGCAATCTCGACCCAGATGATCGAGACGCCGCCCGTCTGCCACTGCTCGATCCAGTAATCCAGCTCCCCGCCGCCGCTGTCGTAGAAGCGCACGTCCGCGCCGTCAGGCTTGCAGTGGGCGTAGCTGAAGTTGTTCGAGAGCACCAGGCGGATCTGGAAATTGCTGCGCGGCGTGGGCGGCGCAAGTCGCAGCACGCGCCGGTACTTCCACAACATGCTCGACCGCTCGACGGATTTGATGACTTCGAACCCGACCCATTCGCTGCCGGCCTGGCCGTTGCCGTTGTCCGTGGCGAATCTTAGCAGGGACTTGCCGGGCCCGCTCGAGTAGAAGGTGTTCGTCGAGTAATAGCCGTGGTCGTACTGGCCGGCGTACTGCTCTGCCGCCATCAACTGCGCATTGAACGCATCGGGGATGAGAACCACTGGGCCGAGATCGTCGTCGCTGTCGCCGCGGACGTAGAGCCGCGCCGGCTGCACCTTGTCATTCTCATCCGGCCAGTAGGCCATGTAGCGGTGCATCTCGTACGGCCAGTTGACGTTGAAGCCAAAGCCCGCCATCTCCTGCCAGAACACTTCCGCCAGCGGCGCCAGCGGGTTCTGCTCGATCGCGAAGACCGCCCCGTTCATCTTGCCGGCGATCGTGTTCTGGTAGACAAGATTCTCGTTGATGCCGGCCGAGACGTACGGCATGCCGGGATTCGTGACGAGCTGGTGCGGCAGCATGCGCGAGCCGACGGGCACCAGCGATTCGCGCCAGCCGATGTTGGGCATGACCTGCACGACGTCCACGCCCATCAACGGCCCGTTGGTCACCGCGCCTTCATACAGCAGGACGAGATACCCCATGCCGCTGCGCGCGCGCAGTTGCTGCTTTGCCCCGCTCGAGTCGACCCAGACGGTCTCGGGGTTGACGACGTTGCTCGGGGCCGGGATGCCCTCGTTGTAGAAGAAGGTCAGCTTCGGCACGCGGGTGACGTCCACCAGCGGCCCGCGCGAAGGCGGCTCGGTCCAGTACAGTTTCTTTGCGCGCGTGCCCGGAGGCGGGCCGTCCTGGACGACAAACAGCGAGCTGACGATGCCCGTGCCGCCGTCCCACCAGTCGATCTGCAGCTTGCCCGGGTTCATCGCCACGACGACGTTCGTATAGTAGAGATAGATGCCGCGCGTGACGAAGTTCGTCCACGTCACGTTCCAGTTGGTGACGCCGCCGACGATCACGTACCCGTTGGTGAGATACGTGCCGCCGTCGTCCCGGCTGTACAACTGGGGCGGATGGCTCGCGTCGGCCCGCGCGCCGGGCGGCGGCGTCATGATCGACGCAAGATACGTGTAGGTCGCGCCGGCGATGTAGTAGCCGACCGTCTCGGGCCCTTCGTCCCAGCCTGATTTGAACCCCTTGGCCTTCACGACCACGCTCCCCGAGACGAAGATCTTGTTGTTGACCGCCACCGGGGAACTGATCGTCGGCGTCTTGGGCGAGACGCCGACTTCGTAGTGGATCGTTGCGCCCGCGGTGGCGCAGGTGGCGTTGATGTACGTGCCCGTGTCAAAGTACCCCGAGTTCGGGTTGAGCACGACGTTCGAGACCATCAGCACGTACGCCTCGCTGCGGCTGTCGCTCGATGTCCACCCGGGCCGCGTGGCCAGCGCCTTGAGCGGCACGCGGTTGGTCGTCACCATGACGTTCTGGCCGTTGGTGATGGCGGTGCTCGACGGCGTCGGTGTGCTGCCGTCCGCGGTGTAGTACAGCGAGACGGGCTTGAAGAGATTGTTGTTGTTGTCCCTGCACGAGATGTTCACGGGGAAGACATTGAACTCGAGATCGGACGGCGGCGCGAAGATCGGCGGCGGCACGGTGAGCACGAACGGCGCGGACGCGACGCTCGTGGCGTAGCCCGCAAGGTCGGCCCGCACTTTCAGCGTGCAACTGTTGGTCAGGTCGATAAGCAGCATGCCGGCCGAGTTGTACGGCTGCGGCGAGCTCAGCGTGGGGTCGCTGCCGTTCACCGTGTAGCGGAACGCGACGTTCGTGAACGTGCCGCACGAGACGGCGATGGTGACGACGTCGGTGTACGTGCCGCCCGTGGTGACGACATACTGCTGCTGCACCTTGGCCTTGAGCGTGGGAATGGGCAGGCGCTGGAAGGAGCTGAGCATCTGGACGTACGGCTGCCAGATGCTGCCCTGGCGGTAGACGGTGCCGTTCTGCGTGTAGAAATCCGTGCCGAGATAGAAGCGCAGCGAGCTCAGGACGTCGTTGCTGATCATCAGCGATTGCGTGAAGCAGGCGTAGGCGGCATTGTCGAGCTGCGTGGTGTTGCTGAGCCGGTTGCCGTTGGCATCATAGTACGACTCGGCGTAGGTATATGGGGTGAAGGTGGCGTAGGCCTGCGACCCGTTGGGCCTGTTGCCCATGACGGTGGAGAAGATGGGGTTGCGCTGCCCGGGGCCGTTGGCCCAGTACTTGTTGTAGTCGTAGACGAACGAGAACCAGACATACGTGATGGTGTACGGCATGCTCGGGTCGGAGCTCTGGGGCACGGCGAGCGTGTTCTGCCACTGGGCGGGCTTGCCCGAGGCGGGAAGGATGTAGTCCTGCGTATACGTCCATGCCGGAGGCGAGCCGGGCGGATAGAACTGCCAGCCGCTGAACAACTGCGCGTTGATCGGGTTGAACGCGTCGAGGAACTTCCAGCCAAGCTTGACGGTGTTGGCGTCCGTGCCCGGCTTCCCAGGCCAGCCCGACGGGTCGGGCCCCGGGCCGATCTGCATGTTCGGGCCTGCCACCGCGCCTGCCGCGCACAACACGCACAGTTGGATGATCCGTCGCATTGTCATAGCTCTCATGGCACACCTGGATTCAGCATTACACCAAATGGTTGCAGCTCCGTCGCGCACGCATCCGCCCGTCCGCTCAGGGCGCCGGGTCGAGCTGCGTGACCGGCGTGACATACCCCAGCGTGAACGAGCCGGCGACCTTCAGCGGCATGTGGTACAGCCCCGTGAGCGTCTCGGCATACTCGCCGCCCACGACCGTGTCGCCCCATGAGGCCGTCGCATCGCTCCCGATGAAGTTCGTCGAGAAGCGCAGCGTGATGGCGCGGTACACGTCGTAGGACTGAACGCCCTCGGAGAGCGTTGCCGTGTAGTTGTCAAGATTGTTGTGGTCGGGATGGTAGAGGTGCTTGAAGGGATTGAGCGGGTCGTTGTAGCCTATGAAGACGGTGCCTGCGAGCGAGCCCGCCGCCTGGTTGTAGCTGAGCATCTGGGGATGTGCGAACCCGAAGACGGCCGAGCTGAACCGCTGGCCCGGCACGGTGTTCGCGTCCGTCACGGCGCCTGCCTGTTGCGCCGCCAGCCTGCCGTCGGTGACGATCACATAGTTCGTCCGGCCATCGATGAGGCGGGGCATGATGCTCGCCTGCTGGAGGAGGCGCGCCACCCCGTTCGAGTCCTGATGCACAAGCAGGCGGAAGCGGAGCGGAGCGAATGCGGGGACGGGATTGGACGATCCGTTGACTTCGCTGACGGCGTTGAGCAGCGCGCTGCCGACCCAGAGGCCGGGCCGCGGCAGCGGCGTCGCGTCGCCAGGCCCGCGCACGGGCAGGCCCTTGGCCGTGAACGGCACGAGCACGCGGCTGCCCTCGCCGTCAGTCACTTCGAGTATGCTCTGGTACAGCGCGTTCGATACCGCCGGCCCGGCCATGTCGGTGCGGCGCACATGGAGCTCGAGCGCGTACTCGAGCCCGGGGCCGAGCGGCTTTGTCAGCGCGGGCGGCAGCGTCTCCCAGGCGAAACGCTGCCGGGAGAAATCGGCGTTCCAGTATGCCAGTGCCACCGGCCCGGCAAGCGGGGCTGACGAACCGCCGGGCGGCGCCTCGGAGGCGAGCAGCCTGATCGTGCATGTCGCCGCCGCCGCCGCGTTGTTCCGTATCCGCAGGATGCCGCCGGCGGCATTCTCCCCGCACTCGATGGCGCGTGCGCCCCCGGCGCTCACTTCGAGCGGGCCGGCATAGCGCGACGCGCCGCTGCATCTGATCCAGTAGGCCTTCCCCCGGGAAATCCTCGTCGCGGCCAGGTCGGCGATGCGCTCCCAGCGGCCGTCGGGCAGCAGTGTGTATACGGGCTGCCCCCTGTGCGCGGACGACGGCGCGAAAAATTGCTGGAACGTCGGCCCCTCGCTGTCCGTCACGGGCAGGCCGACAAGATTGAATGAATCGGCATGCCAGACGTACTTGGGCAGAGCCGCGCGGCCCCTGATCTCCCACGTCACCGGCGACGCATCGTCCGGCAGCTTGACGAGGTATGCCTGGCCGCCGAGTATGAGGTGCAGGCCGCGGAGAAACGCCTGCGGATGGTTCGACGGGAACCATGTCAGCCACTCAGGCTGCGGCGCAAGCATCTCCCGCGGGTCTTGCAGAAACTGGATCGAGGATGCGTTGCGATCCCATGCCCACACGCTCTCCGCCGGCACGCCCTCGAGCACATGGTCCGCGTCATTCGGCTCGGGCAGCACGTCGAGATGGACGGCGTTCCAGCCTGGCGTCAACGGGATTCGTTGCGTAACCCACTGGGGCCAGGCGTGCGAAGCGACTATGAACGCAATGGCCACCGACACGAGCTGAATTTTCATGGCATCTCCGTGCATCGACTAGACAAAACGGCGAGCGCCGCCAACCACAAGTGCGTCATGAAACATGCAACAAAACCAATTATATCACACAAATGCCGCCGTGTCAAATCAGGAAGAATTGACGCGCGCGCCGAACTTGAGTATACTGTGACTGGCGGGTGTCGACCGCCGTTGGTTCCGCCGTGTCCATTCAGCCGTTGTGAACAACACACCAAGGAGGTCGCCATGGGATTCATCACCGCGCGCGCCATCTTTGCCGCCATTGCCTTCGCACCCGCGCTATGGGCACTCGGCCTGACCAATCCGCCCCTTCCCAATATCGACTACGCGTTCGCCCACTGCCCCGTAAGCGGCGGGCTCGTCATGCATGGCGGATGGTGCGAGCCCGACTGGGCCATCCGCTCGAACGCATGGCTGCTGACGATGACCGGCTGGGAGGAGACGATCGCCGGCCCGCGCATGACGCACCACAGCGCCGCGCTCGATACGCACCGCAACGTCGTCGTCGTCTGCGGCCGCACACGGTTCCCGAACGCCAACACCAACGTCACCTGGGAATTCAACGGCGTGGCCTGGCAGCAGAAGCCCGACTTGCTCGCCGGCAACGGCGGCGACGTCGAACTCGCCTACGACAGGGCGCGGCGCAGGATCGTCGCGTATGTCGCCGAGGGCACGAGCGAAACGTGGGAGTATGACGGCACCAACTGGACGAAGAAAACCACGGCAACGA
Source organism: bacterium (assembly GCA_012514975.1). Classification (GTDB taxonomy): domain Bacteria; phylum Auribacterota; class UBA3054; order UBA3054; family JAAYZF01; genus JAAYZF01. The sequence continues at coordinate 5,815 of JAAYZF010000311.1, read as the reverse complement.
TGCCCCCCGCGCTCGAAGACGGCGCGCTCATGACGTACGACCCCGTCTCCAATGCCGTCCTCCTCGTGGTCACGACCAACGACCTGTGGTTCTCAGGCAGCTATGCGTCCGAAACGTGGACGTACGACGGCAGCGACTGGACGCGCCGCGCAACGGGCCTGCCGACCAACGCATGGCTCGGCGGGCTCGCGTGGGACGAGGCGCGCGGCAACGCCGTCCTGCTCACCACCGACAGCGAGACGTGGACGTGGAATGGCGCGCAGTGGACGCGCCGCACGCCCGCCCACTCACCCGCCCCCGCCCGCGGCTTCCTCACCATGGCGTACGACCCGCTCCGCGCCGTCTCCGTCTTCTTCAGCGGAGAATACAGCACCGGCGGCTTCTCGCAGGTGCACCCGATTGACACGTGGGAATGGGACGGCGCCGACTGGCAGCAGTTCGTCCCCGTGCCCGAGCCGCTGACGGGAATGCTGCTCGCCGCCGCGGGCTTCCTCTTCACAAGAGCAAGAACACAAGGGAGCACTGCATGAACCCGTTCCCCGCCCGGAGCCTCTCATCGTCATGCCTCGTCGCGCTTCTCGTCTGCGCGCCCGCCGCCCACGCGACGGTCGTCGGCATATTCGGCGGCAGCAGCACGGGAGCATTCCCCGTCCGCGCCGCCTCTCTCGGCTACGCAACCGAGTTCTGGTGGCTGCCGGCGCAGATCACGCCGCCCTCGCTCGCGAACGTGGACGTGCTCTACGTCACCAGCGGCAACACCGCGAAACTCAGCAACGAAGCCGCAACCATCGTCTCATGGGTCAGCCAGGGCAACGGCTTGATCGTCGAGCAGCCGAATGTCACCGGCCTCGTCGCCATCCTCCCGCCATCGCTGCCCATCTCCATCTGGTCGAAGGACTACGACGGCACGAACGTCGGGCCCGACCCGGTGCGCAATGTGCTGATCACTCCCGCCGGCGCGCTCCATCCCATCACCGCGGGCCTGGCCGGCAGCGAGATCTGCCAGAATCTCGAACGCGTGCTGCACTCGGACGTCGCACCGGGGTACGACATCCTCGGCGTGCAGGCATCGAACACCAATTACGTCGCCGTCGCCGCGGCGACCTGCGGCCTCGGCCGCGTCGTGTTCCACACGGGCAACGCGGGAACGAATTCCTTCTCGCCAGGTTCGGACACGTACATCCAGCAGATGCTCGACTGGGCCGCCGTGCCCGAGCCGCACGCGGCGCTTGCCCTTGCGGCGGCCGGCATCCTCTCCGCCAGGAGAAGAACAAGCGCGTAGCGGCATCCGGCGCCGTACGCTTCGCTGCAGGCGATCACCACATGAGGCGGAAGACTGCCGGCTCCTGTGCGACAGGGAACACGGCTATGAAATGTGCCGTTCGCGGCACGTCAGACGCTGAACAGGAGGATACCATGAACCAGAACACCAAGACTACGGCGTGCATCCTCGCACTGCTGCTCTCCGTGACTGCCCGCGGCACGGCGATGGCGGCGGAGACCAGTGTGACGCAGCAGGACCGCGCGGCGGCCCGGCAGCTCGAAGTACGCCAGTGGGCGGCGCAGCGCGGCGTGCCCGTGCGCTGGGAGCGCGGCGGCAGGATTTACGAGATCATGCAGATCGCCGACGGGCGTCCTCAGGTGTATGTGACGCACAACGTGAACGCGGCGATCTCGACCGCGGCGGACCAGGTGCGCACGACGGCGCCGTACAACGTCAGCGGCGTGGGTGTGGTCGTGGGTGTCTGGGACGGCGGGTCGGTGCTCTCGACGCACCAGGAGTTCGGCGGCCGCGTCACGGTGAAGGACGGCGCGGCGTCGCATTACCATTCGACGCACGTGGGCGGCACGATCGGCGCCGCGGGCGTCGTCGCCAACGCGCTGGGCATGGCGCCGCAGTCACGCATTCATTCATACAACTGGACCGATGACGACATCGAGATGGCAGCCGCCGGCGCGCGCGGCGTGAGCGTCACCAACGGCATCCACCTCTCGAACCATTCCTACGGCTACGTGCGCGGCTGGGTGTATGAATACTACTACATCGGCGCGTGGCACTGGCTCCAGCCGATCTCGACACTGCGTGACAAGTACTTCGGCATGTATGACAGCCTGGCGCGCGAATGGGACGCGATTGCGTACGATGCGCCGTACTACCTCATCGTCAAGTCCGCCGGCAACGATCGCACCGACAATCCAGGCAACGGCGACACGGTGTATTACACGAGCGACGGCGGCGCGCACTGGACGTCTGTCGTCTACAACGCCGCGATCCATCCTGCCGGCGACGGCGCATACAAAAACGGTTACGACACGCTCGACCAGCACGGCGTGCCCAAGAACATCCTCACCGTCGGCGCGGTCTATGACGCGGTCAACGCGGGCGTGCGCGACCCGGGCTCGGCCTTCATCGCCGAGTTCAGCAGCTTCGGCCCGACGGACGACATACGCGTCAAGCCCGACGTCGTCGGCGACGGCGTCGAGGTGTACTCGACCGACAACGGCAACAACAGCGATTACGCCACGCTCAGCGGCACGAGCATGGCGGCGCCCAATGTCTGCGGCTCGATCGCGCTGCTGCTACAGTACTATGCCGCGCTGCACTCGAGCAATGCGCCGTGGTCGAGCACGCTCAAGGGCCTCGTCATCCACACTGCCGACGACCTCGGCCTCGAAGGGCCGGACTGCGTGCATGGATGGGGCCTCGTCAACACCAGGGCCGCCGCCGAAATCATCCGCCGCGCGCATGCCGAAGACCCCTGGTGCGACATACGCCAGGGCTCGCTCGATTCCAACGATGCCTCTGATTTCGTCGAGTGCGAAGTCGACGGCTCCGAACCCTTCAGGGTCACCATCTGCTGGACCGATCCGCCCGGCGCGGCAACGACGACCGACGATAACAAGTCGCCTCGCCTCGTCAACGATCTCGACCTGCGCATCATCAGGCCGAATGGCGGGACGAACTACCCGTACCGCCTCCACCCCGAAGAATACTACAAGGCGGCCGAGCGCGGCGACAATATCCGCGACAATGTCGAGCAGGTGCTCCTGAAAACCGGCACCGTGTCCGGTACATGCACGATCCTCGTCACGCACAAGGGCGTCCTGGCGGAAAAACAGCAGTACGCGCTGATCTTCTCCGGCGCCGTGCCCGAGCCTGCCGCGGCGCTCGCGCTTGCGGCTGTCGGAATCTTCGCCGCGAAAAGGAGAACGGACACATAGCCGCCATCTGCGCGGGACGCTTCGCCACGGGCCGTGTGCCCGCGGGCGTATATGCTATAATCCCTCCCATGAAACCCTCATCCAGGAAACGTTCGCCCTCGCGCGCACGGAAACAGCTTCCCGTCATCCCCGCCGGCTTCGACGCATATCGCCTCTGGGAACAATGGCCGCTCCAACGCATCGGCATCCGCGCCTCGATGCGCAGCACGCGCGACCGCAGCGGCGCGAACGAAGCCGCCTGCGCGAGTCATTACCTCTACCAAGAGCGCCCGGATTTCAACGCCGTCGCCCACGCCGAAGGCGAGGGCGTCCTCTACTTCTGGCGCGCAAACTGCTGGCATGGCAGCCCGTGGCATTATGAAATCGATGGCGTCGATCATGTCGTCGAGGAAACCGCCACGCAGGACCCTGTCAAATGGATTCGCGACTTCCGCTGGGCGCCCGATCCCCCGCCGTCATCATTTGAACCGTCCACGGCGTTCCAGGAGCCGCTCGCATGGACGTGGACACGCACACGCGGCGCGGACTTGAACTGGACGGCGATCCCGTTCAACGAGTCGTTCCGCATGGCCTACGGACGCACATGCTACGGCACGGGCTACGGCATCTATCACAAGATCATGCCCGGCACGCCGCTGTCGATGCCGCTCGGATCGTTCGACTGGAATGCGGGGCCGCCGAAAGACGTTGCCGCGCTGCTCGGCCGGGCGGGAAAGGACATCGCGCCCAAATCGGGCAGGAAGGGCGTGCGTACGCATCACGGCGTCATCGCGCTCCGGCCGGGTGAAGTGACAACGCTCACTGAGCTCACCGGCGCGCCCGCGATGCTCCGCGCACTCGAATTCTCCGCGCCGCGTGGACACGCCGTCGATTTCGGCGCCGTATGGCTCCGCATCACATGGGACAACCGCAGGCACGCATCGATCGATGCGCCTGTCGCGTTGTTCTTCGGCGCGGCCCATCTGCACAACCGCGACGACCGAGAGTATCTTGTCAAGGCGCTGCCCATGCACATCCGCTTCGATGCGAAGCGCGTGCATCTCGCCTGTTACTTCCCGATGCCGTTCTTCAGGTCAGCGCGGATCGAGCTTGTCAGCCGCGCAGGCAGTGTGATTCCCGACGTGCGCTGGTCGGCGCGCACCTGCCCGTACGACGGGCCGCGAAACCATGCCGGCTATTTCCACGCGACCTACGCCACTCACCCGCATCCCGCGCAGGGCGAAGACCTCGTGCTGCTCGACACGCGCGAAGTCGAGGGCGGCGGCGACTGGACCGGCTCATTCGTCGGCACGAGCTGGATTTTCACGAAACAGAACTACCTGGGGACGCTCGAAGGCATCCCGCGCTTCTTCTTCGACGATGCGCTCATGCCGCAAGGCTACGGCACCGGCACCGAGGAATGGGGCGGCGGCGGTGACTACTGGGGCGGGCTGAACATGACGCTCCCCCTCGCCGGCCATCCGTGCGGCCTGCGGGCGCCGCAGCGCATGGTCAACCATGCGAACGGCCAGGAACGCCACGAATGCCTCGACCCGCTCGACATGGTCCACTCGGCCTACCGTTTTCTTCTTGCCGACCTGATGCCGTTCGGGAAAAACGCGCTCATCCGCCTCGAACACGGCGGCGAAAACGAAACCAACGAGCATTACGAGACTGTCACCTATTGGTACGGCCTCCCAGGCGCATCGCTCGTGCGCACTGACGAACTCAACATCGGGAACGCGCAGAGTGAACGCGCCCATGCCTATCGCGCGCCCGGCGCGTCCAAGCCGGCCAAGATCACCAGTCGCTACGAATGGGGCGTCGACCATCTCAACGGCAGGGAAATCTATCCGGCATCAACAGACACCGGGCGCCACCATCGCGGCGTCTCCGAATTCACGCTCACGCTTGATCCGGAAAATGTCGGCGTAATGCTCCGGCGCAAACTCGACTACCTCTACCCGAACCAGAAGGCAAGGGTCTTTGTCGCGGATGCCGGCAGTGATGAATGGAAGCCGGTGGGCGTATGGTTCACACCCGGCTCGAACACATGCGTCTTCGCCCAGCCGGCCGAGAAGGGGCCTGAGCGTGAAGCGGCGCCTCCGTTCAATCAAGAACGCACGGTCAACCGCCGGTTCTACGAAAGCGAGTTCCTCATCGGCAGCGAGCACACGGAGGGCCGCAAAGCCATCCGCGTGCGCATCGAACACGTGCCGATGGACATCGAGTTGTGGCCGGGCAAGCCCTTCCCCGAGAAGTCGGCCTGGAGCGAAATGCGCTACTGGGCCTACTGCTACGTTCTCCCGCCGCTGCCGTAAGAGCACACGCGCCGGCGAACACGCGTATCCCGCACGCCGATCTGCACGCAACCGCGGCGGACACGTGTCTGCATGCGTGCGTGGTAGGCCGCGACTCCAGTCGTGGCCACACGCCGCGTCAACGTGTCAGCCAGACGCGCGTGTCCCGCGTGTCGACGTGACTGGAGTCACGTCGTACCCCACGCGCCGGCGAACACACGTATCCCGCACGCCGACCTCCACGCAACCGCGGCGGACACGTGTCTGCATGCGTGCGTGGTAGGCCGCGACTCCAGTCGTGGCCACACGCCGCG
>JAAYZF010000310.1 GCA_012514975.1 bacterium | reverse complement strand
TGGGAACGTTCGATGACCCCATTGACATGCGGGCCACCCGGGAATTCCTGAATGACGCGCATCATCATCTGGCCGTCGCGGTTGACGACGGTGTCGTCGTCGGCTTCATATCAGCGGTGCATTATCTGCACCCGGACAAGCCGCGCCCCGAACTGTGGATCAACGAAGTCGGGGTTGCTCCGACGCACCGTGGTCGCGGCCTTGGCAAGGCCATCCTCGACAGGATCCTGAAGGAAGGTCGGCATCTTGACTGCAGCGAGGCATGGGTGCTCACCGAAGTTGACAACATCGCCGCAATGCGCCTCTATGCATCGCTCGGAGGCGTCGAAGGGCCGCATGATGGTGTCATGTTCACATTCACGTTGGATGCTGACTAAGAGAAACACAACCGGTGAGCCAGCGATGTGCGGGGCACCAACAAGCAGGCGCAGATGAGCGCTGTTCAACTACACACGATCCAGATGGACCTCGAGATTCGAGAGTACCGAAACGCAGACTGCGAGGCGTGCCGTGCCCTTTGGGCACAGCTCACCGAGCGACACCGGCTGATCTACGGCGATCCGACAATCGGCGGTAACGATCCCGGACGCGGCTTGGACGGCTACCTGGCAAATCCCGGCAGGCGAGCCACGTGGGTCGCCGAGGCCGACGGCACCGTGATTGGCATGACCGGCCTCATCGGCACGTACGACGACGAGGCAGAGGTGGAGCCTGTTATCGTCGCGGAAGCGTTCAGGTCGCACGGCGTTGGACGGGCACTCGTTGCCCATGCGATCTCGAGCGACCAGAGGAACAGGACGGCTTAGCGGTAACGGCCGCCGATCCGCTGTACATGGCCATCCTACCCCTGATGGTCGCGGCTCTTCACCGACGTTCGGCATGACAAGATGATCAGGAAGGCAACACACGATGACATACCCGCCATCGTCGCCATGCAACGGGCCGTGGCGGAGGAGGGTTCGGTGCACGGCTACTGCCCGGACACCGCGGAGGAGTGGGCGTGTCGCGATCTGGCGTGGACGTTTGTTGCAGTCGCAGATGAACGCCCTTGCGGATTCGTCTGCTGCATGCCCCGCGAGTACGCGGGAGAGAGCGTTCTCCCTGTTCACAGCAGGACGCTCGAAATCGCAGACCTGGTCGTTGCGGCATCGCACCGCGGTCAGGGCATCGGGCACGAACTGGTACTGGCCGCCAAGAGACACGCGCGGCAGCAAGGGTTCAGTCACTTGCGGGTCTACTCGGCCGCTAAGCGATTCGATGATGTGGTTCGCTTCTACCGAAGCTCTGGATTTGTCCCGTGGTATCTTGAGATGACTCAGGAAATCGAAAGGCCGAACCAAGACGTGCGGATCGGGGAAGTCGCGGACCCAACCGATCTCGAGCGACCAGGGGAACAGGGCGGCTGAACGTTAACGGCCGCCGATCCGCTGTACGGCGCAGGATCGTCGTCTACATTCGCCGGCGGCGTGTGCGGTGACCGCCGTCAATGATGGTCGCCGCGCTCCTCTTTTGGTATAATGTTGTACAGCGACGGAAGTGAGCAGGGCCGCAGCCGGCTTTGGCGCCGGTGCGCGGGTGTGGGCAGTGAACTTGACATCAGGGAGGACTCTCATGTATGTGTCGATGATCCGGAGTGTGACGCACTATGTCTGCGCCGCATGCATGCTGGCGCTGTCGGCGGGCATGCTTGCGTCCTGCAAGAAAGTGGAAGCGCCGGCGCCGCCTGAGGTGAGGCCGGCGAAGCTGTTCACCATCGGCGGCGACGCCGTCGGACGCACGTTGAATTTCCCCGGCACCGTGCGTGCGTTTGACGAGGCCGAGCTTTCGTTCCTCGTGGCGGGCAAGGTGATCGAGCTGCCGGTGAAGGAAGGGCAGCAGCTCGAGAAGGGCGCCGTCGTCGGCAGGCTTGACGACCGCGAGTTCAAGAGCGCGGTGGCGGCGGCGCAGGCGCAGTACAAGCTCGCGCAGACGCAGTTCGACAGCCAGAAGGCCCTGTACGACAAGGGCGTGATCTCGAAGAACGATTTCGACAAGGCAACGCGCGACATCGATGTCGCGAAGTCCAATCTTGAAACGGCGCAGAAGAACCTCGAGGACACCGTTCTCGTCGCGCCGTATGCGGGCCATGCGGCCAGGCGGTACATCGAGACAAGGCAGAACGTGCAGCCGAAGCAGGCCGTGCTCCTGTTGCAGGACATCATGCGGCTGAAGATCACGGTGAACATACCCGAGCAGGATCTTGCGCGCGGGAAGGGCGCTCAACTGGAGAAGGCAGTGGAGAAGGCACGGGCAACGGCGACGCTTCCCGCGCTGCCCGGCCGCACGTTTGACCTGAAGCTCCACGAGGTGTCACTCACGGCCGATCCGGACACGCGAACCTATGCAGCAACCTTCACCATGCATGCACCGACCAATGCATTGGTCATGCCGGGCATGACAGCCAACGTTACACTGCCTTTCAGTCCTGACGGCAGCGTGCCACTGGAAAGCATCGCCGTGCCGGCAACGGCCGTGTTCAGCGCGCCCAGCGGCACGTCGTGCGTGTGGCTCGTAAACATGACGGACATGACGGTGCACCAGCAGCCGGTGGTGCTTGGCGACATGGCGGGCAGCGGCGTGAGCATCCTGGGCGGCCTTGCGCAGGGCGACACGATTGTCGCCGCGGGCACCGACCGGCTGTCCGAGGGGCAGAAAGTCAGCAAGTACGGCAAATAAGGGGGCACCCATGAACATTGCGGAAGTGGCGATCAGGAAGCGGCTGATCACGCTGGTGCTCACGGTTGTCCTGGCCGTGGGCGGGATCATCTGCTACGGCAAGCTGGGGCGGCTGGAGGACCCGGAGTTCACGATCAAGGACGCCCTGGTCATCACGCCCTATCCCGGCGCAACGGCGCGCGAGGTCGAGGAGGAGGTCAGCGACCTGATCGAGCGCGCGGCGCAGGCGCTCGGCCAGCTCAAGCGCGTCAAGTCCAAGAGCGACCGCGGGCTGTCCACCGTCACCGTCACCATGAAGGACAAGTACGGGAAGAAGGTCCTGCCGCAGGTGTGGGACGAGCTGCGCCGGAAGGTCGGCGACGTCCAGGCGAAGCTTCCGCCCGGCGCCGGCCCGTCGCTGGTCAACGACGACTATGGCGACGTGTACGGCGTGTTCGTCACGCTGTACGGCGACGGGTACAGCATGGCCGAGCTCGAGGAGGTGGGGAAATTCCTGCGGCGCGACCTGCTGCTGGCGAAGGACGTGAAGCGCATCGAGCTGTTCGGCGTCATTCCCGAGACGGTGTACGTGGAGATTTCGCGCGAGCGCCTGGCGCAGATGGGCATCTCCGAGGCGGAAATCTACGACAAGCTGCGCGCCTTGAATCTCGTGACGGACGCCGGCCGCGCCGATGTGGGCACGCTGCGCGTCCCCCTGCAGCCCACCGGCGAGATCAAATCGGTCGCCCAGATGGGCGGCATCCTGATCAGCAGGACGCCCGACCGCCTGGTCTACCTGCGCGACATCGCCACCTTCTCCCGCGGGTACAAGGAGCCGCCGGATGCGATGGTGCGCTTCAATGGCAAGCCGGCCATCGCGCTTGGCATTTCGACCGCCGAGGGCGGCAACGTGGTCACCATGGGCGAGGACCTCAAGCAGCGGCTCAAACGTCTGATGTCGCAGATCCCCGTCGGCATCTCCATGGGCATCATCTCGATGCAGAGCGACACGGTCGTCCAGTCCGTCAACAGTTTCGTCATCAATCTGATCGAGGCCGTGGTCATCGTGATCGTCGTGCTGCTGTTTTTCATGGGGATGCGCAGCGGGCTGATTATCGGCGCCGTGCTGCTCGTGACGATCCTGGGCTCGTTCATCGTGATGGACTGGATCGACGTGATCCTCCAGCGCATCTCGCTCGGCGCGCTCATCATCGCGCTCGGCATGCTCGTTGACAATGCCATCGTCGTGTGCGAAGGCATGCTTATCCGCATCGAGCGCGGGGACGACAAGATCGAGGCGGCGCGCGAGGTGGTGACGCAGAACCAGTGGCCGCTGCTCGGCGCCACGGTCATCGCCATCTTCGCCTTCGGGCCGATCGGGCTGTCGCAGGACAACACGGGCGAGTACTGCCGTTCGCTGTTCCAGGTGCTCGGCATCTCGCTGTTCATGAGCTGGCTGACGGCGATCACCGTCACGCCGCTGCTGTGCGTCATGTTCTTCAAGCCGAAGGCGCGGACGGGCGGCGAACCGGTGGACGCGTACAGCGGCGGCCTGTTCCGCGTCTACCGAGGGTTCCTCCGCCGCTGCCTCTCCCGCCGCTGGATCACGGTCGGCATCATGGTGGGCCTCCTTGCCGTTGCGTTCTACGGCTTCGGCTTCGTCGACCAGAGCTTCTTCCCGCCGTCCACCAGGCCGCAGTTCATGGTTGATCTCTGGCTCCCTGCCGGCACGGACATCCGCGTGACGGCGCAGCGGTCTGAACGGATCGAGGAGTACCTCAAGGGGCTCGAACATGTCACTGACGTCTGCACCATCGTCGGACAGGGCCCGCTGCGCTTCCTGCTTACGGTGACGCCCGAGAAGGCTGATTCGTCCTACATGCACTTCATCGTTTCGGTGGACGACTACACGCAGATCGACAGCCTCGTCGCCCGCGTGCAGAAGGACCTCGAGGACAACGAGCCGGACGCGGTCGTCGGCGCCAAGACCTTCCTCCTCGGCCCGAACGAGGGCGGACGCATCCAAGCGCGGTTCAGCGGGCCCGACGAGGCCGTGCTTCGCGAGCTGGGCGAGAAGGCCATGCGGATCATGCGCGCCGATCCCGGCGCGCGCACCGTGCGCACCGACTGGCGCGAGCGCGTGGCCGACATCCGCCCTGTCATGGTCGAGGAGGCCGCGCAGCGCACGGGCATCACCCGGCCGCAGGTCTGTGACGCGCTCAAGCGCGCCTTCGACGGCATCACCATCGGCGTCTACCGCGAGAAGGACAAGCTCCTCTCCATCGTCGCCCGCCCGCCCAAGGATGAGCGCGTGGACGTCGCGAACATCAACAATCTGCAGATATGGAGCCCGACCGCGGCGCAGATGATCCCGCTGCGCCAGGCCGTCGGGGGCTTCGACTCCGCCTTCGAACCATTCTCCCTTTGGCGGCGCAACCGGATGCCCACGATCACCGTGCACTGCGACCAGCGCAGCGGGCCCGCGAGCGTCGTGTTCAACCGCATCCGGCAGCAGATCGAGGCGCTGCCCCTGCCGCCCGGCCATCACTTCGAGTGGGGCGGCGAATACGAGGACTCGATGAACGCGCAGGCGGGGCTGAACGCATCGATCCCCGCGTTCCTCGTGATCATGGTGCTGGTGACGATCGTCCTGTTCAACTCGCTGCGCATTCCGACGATCATCTGGTTCACCGTGCCGTTCGCGCTCATCGGCGTGACATTCGGCCTGCTTGCCGCGAAACAGCCGTTCGGCTTCATGGCCCTGCTCGGCCTGCTTAGCCTGTCGGGCATGCTCATCAAGAACGCCATCGTGCTGCTCGATGAGATCAATACGCAGCGCGCGCTCGGCAGCCCGGCGTTCAAGGCCGTGCTCGACGCCGCCGTCAGCCGCATCAGGCCGGTGAGCATGGCCGCGGCGACCACCGTGCTCGGCATGGCGCCCCTGCTGCAGGACGCGTTCTTCGTCGCGATGGCCGTCGCCATCATGGCCGGCCTGACGTTCGCCACCGGGCTGACCCTGCTGCTCGTGCCGTCGCTGTACACAATCTTCTTCCGCGTGAAGTACGACCCGGCGGTGAGATGATCGCGATACCGCCCTGTCATCACGGGCGAATTGCGGCGCGCACCCGCACTGCTCATCGATCACCCGGCAGGAAAGGATGGATTCATGAAGACAAAGGAACTGGTCAGGCTCGCGCACTCGTTCGCCGACCCGTACTGCGTCACGAATGGCAGGAAATTCAGGCTCAAGGACATGAAGCCCGGCGATACGGGCAGCCTCAGGGCGAAGGACAAAGACAAGGCAAAGCAGGCCCTCGAACTCGGCATCCAGACCCTCGCCGATCTCCAGGACAAGCTCTATGCGCAGGACAACTGGGGCGTGCTCCTCATCTTCCAGGCCATGGACGCCGCGGGCAAGGACAGCGCGATCAAGCACGTCATGTCCGGCATCAATCCCCAGGGCTGCGAAGTCGCCTCGTTCAAGGCGCCCTCGGCCGAGGAACTCGACCATGACTTTCTCTGGCGCTGCCAGAGGCATTTGCCCGAGCGCGGCCGCATCGGCATCTTCAACCGCTCGTACTACGAGGAAGTCCTCGTTGTGCGCGTGCACGAGGGCCTGCTCGCGAAACAGAAAATCCCGAAACGCCTCGTCGACAAACGCATCTGGAAGAACCGCTTCGAGGACATCGCGGCGTTCGAGCGCTATCTGCACCGCAACGGCATCCTCGTCAGAAAGTTCTTCCTCCATGTCTCGCACAAGGAGCAGAAGAAACGGTTCCTCGAACGGCTTGAACGGCCGGACAAGCACTGGAAATTCTCCGCCACCGACGCGCGCGAGCGCCAGTACTGGAAGGACTACATGGCCGCCTACGAGGACATGATCCGCCATACGGCGACGAAGGACTCCCCGTGGTATGTCGTGCCGGCGGATAGCAAATGGTTCACGCGCATCGTCGTCGCCGCGGCCGTGATCGACGCGCTCGCATCCCTCAAGCTCCGTTATCCTGAAGTGGGCAGGGAGAAGATGAAGGAGCTTGCGGCGGCGAAACGCGAGCTGCTCGCGGAGAAGTGAATGCAGAGGAGGACACGATGAAGGCAATGATTGTCCGCCAGTTCGGAGAGCCCGGCGTGTTTGTCCGCGGCGAACTGCCCGTGCCTGCGCTCCGGCCCGGCCACGTGCTTATCCGCGTTGCGGCATCGAGCGTCAACCCGGTCGACTGCAAGATCCGCGCGGGCGCAGTCCCTGCAGTCAGCCCCGCGTTCCCTGCCGTGCTTCATGGAGACGTCGCCGGCGTGGTGGAGGACGTGGGCGATGGTGTCACGACGCTCAAGCGCGGAGACGAAGTCTACGCATGCGCGGGCGGCGTGAAGGGGCTTGGCGGTGCGCTTGCCGAGTTCATGCTCGCCGATGCCGCGCTCGTGGCGAAGAAACCCGCGATGCTCGGCATGGCCGATGCCGCCGCCATCCCCCTCGTGGGCATCACCGCCTGGGAGGCGCTGGTCGACCGCGCAAAGGTGCAGCCCGGCCAGCGCGTGCTCGTCCATGCCGGCGCCGGCGGCGTCGGCCACATTGGCGTGCAACTTGCGAAAAACATGGGCGCGATCGTCAGCACGACGGTCTCCACGGATGAGAAGGCCGCGCTTGCCGCGCGGCTCGGCGCGGACAACGTCATACGCTACCGTGACGAGAACGTCGAGCAGTACGTCGCACGGTGCACAGGCGGCGAAGGCTTCGATGTCGTCTTCGACACGGTCGGTGGAGAGAATCTGCCGACGTGCTTCCAGGCTGCGCGCATCGGCGGCACGGTTGTCTGCATCGCCGCGCGCACCACGGCCGATCTGTCGCTGATGCATGCCAAAGGCCTGACGCTGCACGTGGTGCTCATGCTCCTGCCGCTCTTGACGGGCAGAGGCCGCATGCATCATGGTGCAGTACTTGAGCGGCTCGCCCGGCTGGTTGACGCCGGGCGCGTCAACGTGGCGTGCGACCAGCAGACATTCGCCTTCAAAGACGTTGCCGCCGCTCACGCGAAACTGCAGAGCGGCAACGCCACCGGCAAGATACGCCTCGACGCCGCGTGGTAAAGGGCGCAAGGGACGCAAGGGACAGGCCTTCATCAACTGCGAACTGTGAGTTGCCGGCTCCCAGCTATCAACTATCGACTATCAACTAACCACCAACGACCAACAACTGTGAACGAGTTCCTACTGGGCATCGACCACCCTGCCGTGGCGGTTAACGATGCGGATGCAATGGCGGAGTGGTACTGCGACGTGCTTTCCTTCCGCAAACGCGCAGGCCAGCCCGGTGGCGCATGGCTGCTTGAAGGGCCTGACGGCGTGTTCCTCGAAGTCATGCCGAAGGACGCCACACCGCGCCCCTCGCGGACAACGTGGACGCCCGGCTGGTCCCATCTCGCATTGCGCGTGAGGAACCTTGATGAAGCGATCGCCCGGCTCGACGCCAAAGGCGTGCGGTGGACGGGCGAGATCGGCCAGGCGGTCGGTGGCGGCCGGTTGCGGAGTTTCACCGATCCTGACGGCAACCTGCTCCAGATCGTCGAGCGCGCGTGACCGCGCACACCTTCATAAGTCCTATAAGTCCTATAGGTCCTATAAGTCCTATGGTTAACCCCCGCCATGCTCCGGTTTGTCATGATCTCCTCACGCTCAATCTCCGCGTTCCTGCTGTCGTGCGCGTCGCTCGCGCCGGCCGCGCCATGGATCCCTGATGCGGCGGCAATCGCCGCGCGAACGAACGGCGTCGCGCCGCTCGCCGTCTTCTTCGACGCGTCGGCAACGACGAGCGAAGTCACCGCTCTGCCGTTCCACGAACTCGACTACGCGTGGGACTTCGGCGATCCGTGCGCGGGCGCCTGGGAGACTGACGGCCGCAGCCGCAACTACGAGAAAGGCCCCGTCGCCGCTCATGTGTTCGTCTCCGCCGGCACGTACAACGTTCAGCTCACCGTGCGGGACATGGCCGGCGGCGTGGCGAGTCGCACGATCCCGATTGTCGTAATGGACACTGACGCGGCGTTTCCCGGGACGAACACGGTGTGCATCTCGGCGTCAGGTGACTCCACCGGCGCGCCAGCGGGCGCATTGCAGGTGACGTCGGCCAGTTTCACCGCCGCACAACCCTACATCCGCCAGGGCGCCCGCATTCTGTTCCGCCGCGGCGAGACGTGGGTGGCTACAGCCGGGCTCAGCATCGTGGCGCTGGGGCCGGGCATGATCGGCAGCTTCGGCGCCGGCGCGCCGCCGCGCATCGTGGCCACGAACAATCTTACCTTCTTCTCGTTCTCGAACCGCGTGCCGAAATGCGATGACTGGCGCGTGGCGGACTTTGAGCTGGATGGCGCGCAGTTCGCCGGGAGCAGTGCGTGCGGCGCGGGCGGCACGGCCAGCCGTCTCCTGCTCCTGCGCGTCGCGGCGTACGATGTGCACGGCGGCTTCTCCTTTCCCAACTCGATCCTCGACTACAACAACGCGAATGGCTACCCCGGCCACACGCTCTACGACCAGATCGCCCTCGCCGGCTGTTCCGTGCGCCACCTGGTCGGCGGCAGCGGCGGCAACGGCGGCTACATCGCCGCGCAGCGTTTCTCTCTGCAAGGATGCGAGATGCATGACAGCACGGGCGCCGAGCATGTGCTGCGCATGCCATGGATCATGAACGGCGTCATCGCCCACAACAACATGAGCAGGCAGAGCCCCGTCAAGCACCTGATCAAGCTCCATGCGCCAGGCTACACGAACGCGGGCCTCGGATACCTGCAGTACACCGAGCGCGTGATCATCAGCGACAACCGGTTCGTCGGCAATGGCGCATGGAGCGTCACGCCCGGCCCGCAGAACAGCAGTGGCGACGAACGCGCGCGCGACCTGCTCATCGAGCGCAACCACTTCGTCCACAGCACCAATGTCCAGGTATCCCTCGTCATCTGGGCCCGCCAGGTCACCGTCCGCAACAACATCTTCGACGTCACCGACGGCGCGAGCCGCACGGCAATCAGCGTCTCGCGCCGCGGCATCGAGCCCGCGTCGACCGACGTGCGCATCTACAACAACACCGCGTACACCGGCACGGGCAACGTCACGCTGGTGTCGATCGCCGCGGTCACGACCAACACGACCGTCATCAACAACTTCGTTGCAGCGCCGGCAGGGGGCGCCACCACGATCAACAGCGGCACGGGTGTCAACCTCGCCGCATCGCACAATCTCGGCACTGCCTCACCGGGCTTTGCAGGTGCGCCGCCGGTTGCGCCCGAGGACTTCACGCTTCTGCCGGTGAGCCCGGCGGTCAATGCGGGCACTGATGCCGCCGTGTTTGACGACTATTTCCTCAACGGCCGGCCCTTCAACGCCACGAACGATCTAGGCGCATGCGAGCTCGTGCCCGAGCCGTTCATGCCAGCGCTCGCCGCCGCGCTGGCCGCGGTACTGACCCGCGGCGTCCGGCGGGGCCGGCAGGGGATGGCGGCGCGCGGGAGCAGGCATGCACATCCTGCTGTCCTTCCCGCATCTCGTGGCTGTGCCGCTTGATGTGCCGTGAGCCGTCACACTTGCACAGCGGCCGCGAGTGCGCTATACTATTAAGGATGCCTGATATCACGAACCGGGAGGTTTGCATGAGAACGCGCACACGAACGCTTGCGGCAGCCATCACGGTGGTTCTCGCTGTCATTCTCTGCACAGGGTGTTCCACCACGAACGATTCGCTTGCCGAGTACGATCTCAACCAGGACGGACAGATCGATCAGGAAGAGTACCAGTTGGCGCAGCAGAAGGAGAATGTGCTGACGACGCGGCAGGCGCGCACGTCGATGCGCAACCAGGACATGGTCAATGCGGCGAACACCGGGCTTAACACGGTGAACACCGGGCTGAACATCGTCAACTCGATCCTGTTCTGGACCCGCTGGTAGACGCCACTGCCACGGCCTGCGCGATGGCGGAGCGGGGCCATGACGGCTATGTGCCGTATGCCGCCGGCGGCGCGGCACTGTTGGCGTGGCGTGCGCATCATCCGGCTGAACTTCCGTGGCCCTGGGCCCGCGTCTGGCGGGCCTTTCTTTTTGTCTCTCGAAGGCGCTGCCTGCACCGTGTCCGGAGGGCTAAATGCTATAATTAATAGTGATGGACAGGTGCAGCATCAGTTCTCTCCTGTGCACAGCGCTCGTGTGCACAACCATCGTCCCGGCCGGTGCGCGGGAGGCGCGGGCATCAGTTGTCATCAATGAGATCAGCGCCGGCGCGTCCGAGCGGCTTGTCGACTGGTCGCAGCCGGACGCGCCGCGGATCGGATCGGGCGTGCCATGGCAGAGCCCGCTCTTCGATGATGCCACATGGCCGCGCGCGCCGGGCGGGTTCGACTTTGGCGAAGGAGCCGGCCGCACGCATGTGTACACCCAGATGTACAAGCGAGCGTGTTCGCTCTATCTCCGCCAGGCGTTTGTCGTTGCGCCGGGCGACGCGCCGCCCACCAACCGTGTTTTCCTGAGCATCGCCTATGACGACGGATTCATTGCGTATCTGAACGGCAGGCAGGTCGCCACGCGCAACCTGGGCCGTTCGCCCGCGTTCGCCTATTGCGACCAGCCGGCATACAATGCAACCGAGGCCGGCGTCACCAACGGCATCGACCTTGGCGCCGCCGGCGCGCTGCTCGTCCCGGGCACGAACGTGCTGGCGCTGCAGGCCCACAACCTGCGCTCGAACGACACTGATTTCACGATCATTGCTGATCTGATACTCGATGGCACGCCGCCGCGCGTGCTCGTGGCGCACACCAATGAGTGGGCCTGCTCCGTCGGCGTCGCGGAGCCCTCGGGCGGCTTGACGGATCACGCGGTGTCGGGCAGTGAGTTCCTCGACTGGATCGAGCTGTGCAACACGGGCGCAACGCCTGTCAGTCTCGATGGCTGGGCGCTTACGGATGAAGCAGACGAGCCGCTGAAGTGGCGCTTCCCTGCCGTGACGCTCACCGCCGGCGAGTATCTGGTCGTGCTGTGCAGCGAGCACAACCGTGCCGACGTCACTTCACGGACGTTTCACACCGGGTTCAAACTCGATGCGGACGGCGAATACGTCGCACTGCGGGACGGCAGCGGCGTGGTGCGCGACGAGTTCACGGACGGGTATCCGCCGCAGTCGGCCTTCCATTCATACGGCCGGCTCGAAGGCACGGATGCCTGGCGCTATCTCCCCACGCCGACGCCGGGCGGGCCGAACGCGGCGGGCACGGCACTTGAGGCGATGGTCGCGGTCCCGGAGTTCAGCACGCCCGGCGGGTTCAAGCACGGCATCGTTGGGCTGTTCCTCACGTGCGCAACGAGCAACGCGATCATCCGGTACACACTGGACGGCAGCGAGCCGCGTGAGAACACGGGCATGCTCTACACGGGCCCGCTGTTCATGACCAACACCAGCATCTTCCGTGCGCGCGCATTCAGGACGAACTGGGTGCCCTCGCGCGTGAGCACGCGGTCGTACCTGTACAACGTCTCGGACACTGCTCGGCAACTGCCGGTCATCTCGCTCGCCGGCGACCCGCGGTACAGCCTGTACGAGCCGTACGGCATCATGGCCGTGCAGGGCGGCTGGCGGTCGAACGATATCTTCTGGCATCCGGCGGTCGAGACGGACTACAACAACATGATCATGCGCGGCCGGGCGTTCGAGCGTCCCGCAACGTTCGAGCTGTTCGTCGGCGGAACGAACACGGCGGCGCAGACCGACTGCGGCATTCGCGTGTCGGGCAGCCACTACAGCCGGACGCGTTATGGCCGCGGGGACGACTGGATCACCCCGTACAATCTCAGGAACAAGGTTTCGCTCCGCCTGTATTTTCGCGGGTCGTACGGCCTTGATGAACTCGAATACCCCCTGTTCGCGCCATCGCACGTCGAGCGGTTCAGTGTGCTGACCTTGCGCGGCATGTACGGGGGGAGGAACCCGTTCATCAAGGATGAGCTCGTCCGCCGGTTGCACATCGCCATGGGCCACGTCGGCGCTCATGGCTCGTTCGTGCACATCTATCTCAACGGCAACTGGAAAGGGTACTACAATCTCTGCGAACGCCTTGACGAGCACTTCTACCGGTCATGGTACGACAGCACGAATGACTGGGACGTGTTCCACATCCGTGCGTTCAGGAGCGGCAATGCCGTGGCATGGAACCACCTCTTCGACCTGGTCAACACGCTGCCCTTCGGCGTCCTCTCCAATTACCACGCTGTTGCGGACCTGATGGACATGGAGAACTACGTCGATTACCTGCTGGTCAACGTCTATGCGGCGGCAACCGACTGGCCGCACAACAACTTCGATGCCGCCCGCGAGCGCGTTCCGGGCGCCAAGTTCCGCTTCTATGTCTGGGACGCCGACAGCACGTTCTCGTCACTGGGGCTTGACACCATCGGGACGAAGCTGAACACGAACAGCTACCCGCTGGCCAACCTGTTCATCCATCTGACCAACAGCCCTGAATTCCGCCTGCTGTTCGCCGACCGCATTCAGAAACACTTCTTCAACGGCGGTGCGCTGGCCATGGAGAGCGTATCGAACCAGGTGGAGGCGCTGCGCGCCATCATGGCGCCGCAGATCAAACTCGTCTACAACGAGATCTTCAACTACGCGCTGTTCGCCAACTGGATGGCACAGCGGCCGGGCATCATCTTCCCGCACTTCACCGCCGCGGGCCTGTGGCCCGGCGTGCGCGCGCCGGAGTTCAACGTGCACGGCGGGGAAGTGCCGCGCAACTTCGTGTGCGCCATCACCAATGTCAATGCCACAGGAACGGTCTACTACACCGTGGACGGGAGCGACCCGCGCCTGCCTGGCGGGGCCGTTGCGGGCACGGCATACAGCGGGCCGCTCGTCCTGGCGATGCCCACGCTGGTGAAGGCGCGCGTCCTCGCCGACGGCGTGTGGAGCCCGCTGGCCGAGGCATCCTTCATGGTGCGCACGCCGCTTGCCGTCACGGAAGTGATGCACGACCCGCCCGGCGGGGGCGATTACGAATTCATCGAGGTGAAGAACATCGGCACGGAGGCCCTTGATCTCAGCGAGATCGCGTTTGACGAGGGCATCACCTTTGCGTTCAAGGACGGCGCGGTCACGACGCTTGCCGCGGGCGCGTGCGCGGTGGTCGCCAGGAACACCACGGCGTTCGCTGCGCGTTAC
>JAAYZF010000309.1 GCA_012514975.1 bacterium | reverse complement strand
CGTGCGGTTCGTGTCCTGGTACTGCTTCACGTGGATGAAATGCCGGTCGAGGTTGGGAATGAGCACGGTGACGGGCGAGCCGTTCGTGTGATGCCTGTTCTTCGCATTCTCGATGGTCTCATCCGGGTTGACGCCCGTGTAGATGATGGGCAGGTCGGGCTCCTTGCGCGGCGACGAGAGCTCATCCGTGCCGGGCTTGCGGAGCAGGAGTTCGCCGTACAGGGCCTGCTCGCTGAGCACGAGCCCGGGCGGCACGCCCTGCACGACCGCCGTAAGGCCTTCCTGGTATGAACCGCCCGCGACGGTCGCCTGGAAATTGCGTCCGAGACTGCATCCGATCATAGTGCGCTCCTTTGGTGCTGTTGATCGTTGTGTATCGGCACATAGTATACTCATTATGCCGCGGGTGCGCAAGAAGAGGGTATGACCTGGCGCGCCATGGCGGGAACTCACCGCCAACTAAGCTACAACCGCGACGGAATGAGAATGAGTATTATTAGTGATGAATACTATGCGAACGATGGAAAACAGCTTGACATAAACAGCCGAATAGTGTATAATAGGGGCCGTGTTCGGAGCATTGCGGGGGACGTACGCGGTGGTGATGCGTTCGCTGCTCAGTGCATCATCCAACCTGTCTTTCCTCACCGTCGTTGTCCCAGGCTCTCTTTTGACAATCCGGCATGCATTTGCGCGGCGCGGTACGGGGAGTTGCGTGCGCCACGCATGACGTCGTCTCGCCGGACGGGCAGTCGCCTTTGCAGGCGCATGCCGGCCCGGCAGTGTTGCGCAAGGAGTCACAACCATCACCGACGGGGGACACCATGAAGTCACGCATCACAATCCGCTTGACACATCTGCTGGCGTCAGCACGGCCGCGTGTTTTCGCCGCGTATCTGCTGCTGTGCGTCTCGTGCGCATGGAGTGCGACGCAGATCGCGATCACCGACGACATTGTCGTGTCGAACGTGAGCCGGCTGGGCATCAACATCGGGGGGAACAACTACTACGACTCTCCTTCGATGAAGGTGACCGACACGAAGAACTTCGAGGGCATCTCGTACCGCCAGTGCCATGAAGGGACGCTGTTCACCAACGGGTTCGGCACATGGCGCACGGCGTCGAACACCTATATTAACAGCGGCTGGGCGGCGTTAATGGTGGGTGGGACGTACCGCATCCTTTCGGGCAACGCGGCGGGCACGACGGGCACGATCATCGCCGTGTCGAACATCTACATGATGACGTGGAACACGTCGCAGAGCAACGTCGTGCCGTTCTTCGTGCTTGACAAGCCGGTGAGCCTGCCGGGCGGGCAGCCGCAGCGCAACGCGGGCTTCATGGTCGAGAAGTTTGTGCTGGACGAGGGATATCTCGACGGGACGTACGGCTACTGGCTCGAGACGAACTGTTTTCTCGTCACGGGCGATGTCAGTCCGAACTCGTGGGGTGTCGGAGCGCTGAACATGGTGGGCGCGACCAACCGGGCGCACTTCCGCATGGCAACGGTCGGCCAGAACATCGCCGAGGCCAACGGGCCGTACCGCGTGACGTTCCGCGCGAGGAAGACGACCGCCGCGCCGGTGCTCTGGGTCAACCTCGATGCGGGCATACAGACGAACGCGCCTGTCGCGCTTTCGACTTCATGGACGGATTACAGCTACACAATGACGGTGACG
>JAAYZF010000308.1 GCA_012514975.1 bacterium | reverse complement strand
TGATGGAATGGTGGAATGATGGAATGTAAATCGCCTGCCACACAACGTCAAGCGATTTAAGATAACAGTGATGACAGGGCCGAACAACCGCAGCCGCCAACCACCAGCTATCGACTGTCGGCCAACGATGAACCGCCGTTCAATCTGAAATCTGAAATCCGAGATCATACATCGCCAAGCCCCATGCGCCTCTCCTTCACCCTCAACGGCTCGCCCGTGTCGCTTGACGTCCCCGCGGCCACACGGCTGCTCGATGTCCTGCGCGACGACTGCGGACTGACGGGCACGAAGGAAGGATGCGGCAAGGGCGAATGCGGCGCGTGCTCCGTGCTGCTCGATGGCAGGCTGGTCAACTCGTGCCTCGTGCTCGCCTGCCAGGCACAGGGCCGCGAAGTCCTCACGATCGAGGGCCTCGAACAGCAGGGCCAGTATCACCCGATCCAGACTGCCTTTCTCGAAGCCGGGGCCGTGCAGTGCGGGTTCTGCATGCCAGGCATGGTGCTCGCCGCAAAAGCGCTTGTCGATGAGCACCCGCACCCGACGGACGAACAGATCAGGCGCGGCATCGCCGGCAACCTGTGCCGCTGCACCGGCTACGCGAAAGTCATCGACGCGGTCAAACTCTACGCCGGCACACCACGGCGTTCATGATGGACCTCACTGTCTGCAACAGCCTTCTGGACGCGCTCAAAGCGGGCACACCGTGCTGCCTCGTTACCGTCGTTGCCACCACCGGCTCTGCGCCGCGCCATGCGGGCGCCTCGATGCTCGTCTACGCCGACGGCCGCACCGTCGGCACGATCGGCGGCAGCCTCGTCGAACGCCAGGCCATCTCCCAGGCCGTTTCTTCCGTCGCCTCGAATCAACCGTCGCTCTCCTCATTTTCCCTGGCCTCCTCCGCCAGGGAAAATGAGGGGATGATCTGCGGCGGCGAGATGACGCTCTACTTCGAGCCGCACGGCCGCGCACGCCACCTCTACCTCTTCGGCGGCGGGCACTGCGGCCTCGCGCTTGCCTGCGCGGCTGCACCGTGCGGGTTCACGATCCATGTGCATGACGACCGGCCCGCGTTCGCCTCGCGCGAACGATTCCCCATGGCCGCGTCCATCGAGTGCGGCAGCTATGACGCCCTCTCGAGCGCCCTCGATCCGCGGCCCGATGCCTTCATCGTCATCATGACCGAAGGGCATGCAGCGGATGCCGCCGTGCTGCGCAACGTCATCGCGAAGAACTACGCATACCTCGGCATGATCTGCAGCAGGCGCAAACGCGACGAAGTGTTCGGCGCACTGCGCGCACAAGGCGTCCCGCAGGAATCGCTCGATGCCGTCCATGCGCCGGTCGGCCTTGCCATTGGCGCTGAGACGCCTGAGGAGATAGCTGTGAGCATCGTGGCGGAACTGGTTAAGGAAGTTCATGGTTCATAGTTCATCGCACTCGTGCTCGTCGTCGTACTCGTCGCCGGCAGTTCGCAGCCAGGTGTCATGGATGTATTGACGTACAGCCCTTCTTCAGTTTCAGACGCGCTTGCCTGGTGGCATGGGCATCCTGACGCGCGCCCGCTTGCCGGCGGGACGGATCTTCTCGTGCGGCTCAAGGATGCGCCTGAGTGGCCGCCCCTGCTCGACCTCACGTACGTCGCCGGGTTGCGCGGCATACGCATCACGGACGGTATCGTCACCATCGGCGCGCTGTCAACCTACAACGACATCGAGAACAGCGCGGTGATCCTCGAGCACGCCCCACTGCTTTCCGAGGCAGCAGCCCTCGTCGGCTCGCCCCAGATCCGCAACAGGGGCACCATCGCGGGCAACATCGCAAACGCGTCCCCCGCGGGCGACCTCCTTCCCCCGCTCTGCGCGCTCGATGCCCGCGTCGACGTCATCTCAACCGCCGGCGCCAGGTCCGTCCCCCTCGAGCATGTCATGCTCGCTCCCGGCAAGACTGCCCTTCGGCCTTATGAGCTCATATCATCAGTTTCTTTCGCCTCCTCAAAAGAAACTGACAGTGTGTTCGAGCGGCTTGGCCAGCGCCAGGCGCTCGCCATCTCGAAGGTCTCCCTCGCGCTCGTCGCACGCCATGCCGGCCGCGCCATCGACTTCGTTCGCATCGCCCTCGGCGCCGTCGCGCCCGTCATCATCCGCGCCCGCAAGACGGAGGAGCTGCTCGGCGGCAAGCTGCTTGACGACGCGCTCATGCGCGCCGCATGCGATCTCGTACAACAGGAAGCCGCGCCGATCACCGACATCCGCTCGAACGATCAGTACCGGCGCGCCATGTGCGGCGCGCTCCTCGAACGCGCGCTACGCAGGACGGTGCAATGAGCGGCGGGGCGTACAGGGCATTCTACCGCATTGCGTCCGAGGCGGCGCTGCCGTTCGTCATTCCCTACCTGCTGGCCGCGCACAAGCATCGCGCCAACCTGCCGCAGCGGCTGGGGAGAATGGACGCGGACGTGCTCGGCCGGCTCGGCGCGAAGCCGACAATCTGGATTCACTCCGTCTCCGTCGGCGAGTTCGGCATCGCGGCAACGTTCCTCGACCATCTCAGGCCGCACTGCCCCGGCCACCAGTTCCTCGTCTCCGTCACGACGATCACCGGGCATGAAGTCGCGCGGAGACGGTTGAGGCCCGAGGACCTGCTCCTGTACTTCCCGCTCGATATCTGGCATGTCATGCGCAGGGCCGTCCGGCTCGTGAAGCCGGAGCTCGCGTTGATCATCGAAACGGAAATCTGGCCGGGATTCATCTACGAGCTCGACGCGATGGGCGCGCCGGTCGCGATCATCAACGGGCGCCTCTCGGCGAAGTCGTACGGGCGGTACTCGATGGTGAGGCCCGCCATCGCCGACGTGCTGCGACGCATCGCGCGCTACAACATGCAGACGCAGAGCGATGCGCGGCGCGTGACAACTCTCGGCGCCCCCGCCGGGCGCGTGAACGTGACCGGCAACATCAAATTCGATGCCGCGCGCATTGCCGACGAGCCGTCGCCTGACGAGGCGCTCCGCGCGGAAGTCGCCATGCCGCCGGATACGCCGGTCCTCCTCGCCGCGGCACTCGAGAAGACGGGCGATGAAGACCCCGTCATGCTCGATATCCTCGCGGCATTGCGCGCGCAGTTCGGCAACGCGGCGCTCATCATCGTGCCCCGCCATCCCGAGCGCGGGCCGGCGATCGCCGCGCTCGTCGCGTCCCGCGGCTTCATCCCCCGGCGGCGCAGCCTGCGCGAGACGTTCGACGAGCCCGCGCGCCAGGTGTTCATCGTTGACACGGTCGGCGAGCTCGCCCGGTTCTACACGCTGGCGAAAACCGTGTTCGTCGGCAAGAGCCTCTTCCCGCCCGGCGGCGGGCAGAACATGATCGAGCCGGTGGCGCTCGGGGTGCCCACGCTGTACGGCCCGTACACCTCCAACTTCCGCGGCATCGCCGACACGCTCGCCGAATGCGGCGGCGCGCGCATCGTCGCCGGAAGGGACGAGCTGCTCCTCCGCATCATCGAGCTGTGGAAACACCCGGAGGCCGCGCGCGAGATGACGCGCAAAGGCCGCGAGTTCATCCGCGCCCAGCAGGGCGCGATTCACAGGAATGTCGAGACGGCGCTCGAGCTGCTCGCTTCACGCGGCACGGCGGCGTCACCGTGCACGCCGGCACAAGCCCGTCCATGATTCACTATCAAAGGAGAATGGCATGAGCACCTGGATGCACACAGCTTCGTACTTCCCGCTGTGGCTGACGTTGACGATCATCATGGCCGCGTGTACGGGCCTGTCGTGGCTGCTGGTGCAGATCGTGCGGCGCCACCAGACCTACCCGCAGCTCAAGGAGAACAACGAGTTCGTCGGATTCACCTACGCCGTCTACGGCGTCATCTATGGCGTCGTCCTCGCCTTCACGATCGTCACCGCGTGGGAACATTACTCCGACGCGGAACACATCGTGATGCACGAGGCCACCATCCTCAGCGAGCTCTGGCGCGACGCCGGGGCCTTCCAGCCGGAAGTCACCATTGAAATCCACAAGGACATACGCGACTATGTCAGTTCCGTGATCGAACACGAATGGGCCGAGCTGTCGCGGCACGGCAGGCACAGCAAGACAACGGTTGCGGCCTACGAGGCGTTGTGGAGCAACAGCTACTTGATCCATCCCGAGACGAAGAACCAGGAATCGTTCCTCGCCGAGTACCTCTCGAAGATCAACGAGCTCAGCGGTACGCGCCGCCTCCGCCTCATGTACAGCTCAGCAGAGATCAACGGCATCCTCTGGCTCGTCATGCTCGTCGGCGCCGTTCCCACCATCGCGTACACACTGCTCTTCTCCGCCAAGCACGGTTGGGTGCAGGTGATGATCACCGGGTTCATGATCGGCCTCGTCAGCCTCTGCCTCCTTGTCGCCCTGTGCCTCCAGTATCCCTTCACCGGCCGCGTAAGCGTCAGTGTCGAACCGTTCGTCGAACTTGCCCAGACCCTTGATGAACGCGCCGCGACTGATGCCGCGCGCATGCCCCCCGTCACGCAACAACTCCAGGAGACTCGATGAACCAGACCGCCGCGCCCCTGCCGTGGCAGAACAGCTCCCTGCCCGTCGAAGAACGCATTCGCGACCTCATCGGCGCCCTCACGCTCGATGAGAAAATCGGCCAGTTGACCACTGACGCGCCCGCGATCGAACGCATCGGGCTGCCGCAGTTCAAATGGGGAGGCGAATGCCTCCACGGCTTGTGCTGCACCGGCAATGCTACCCAGTATCCCATGCCCATCGGCATGGCCGCAACGTTCGACCCGGCGCTCATCGAGAAGGCGGCCGCGACCGTCTCAGACGAGGCGCGCGCCAAGCACCACGACCCCGCATGGCGGAACACGGGCCGCGCCAGCGTCGGCCTCGCCTTCTACACGCCCGTCATCAACATCCTGCGCGACCCGCGCTGGGGCCGCTCGCAGGAAACCTACGGCGAAGACCCGGTCCTCACGGCGCTGATGGGCGCCGCGTTCGTCCGCGGTCTCCAGGGCAGCCACCCGAAATACCTCAAGGTCGCCGCATGCGCAAAGCACCTCGGCGCGCACAGCGGCCCCGAGAAACTCCGCCGCGAGTTCAATGCACTCGTCTCGCGCAAGGACCTGGCCGAGACGTACCTCGCCGCGTTCGAAGCGCTCATCAAGGAACGCGTCGCCACCATCATGGCCACCTACAACCGCGTCAACGGAGAGCACTGCTGCGCAAGCCCCACGCTCATCGGCGAGTTCATGCGCGAACGCTACGGCTTTGACGGCATGGTCATGTCCGACGGTGGCGCGCTCGGCAGCCTGCACACATCGCACAAGATCACAAAGGATGCCATCGAGACCGCCGGGCTCTGCCTCAGAAACGGCTGCGACCAGGAGATCGGCCGCAACGCCTACCCCTTTGCCGCCGAGGCAATCCAGCGCGGCCTCATCACCGAGGCCGACATAGACCGCGCGCTCGCCCGCATCTTCAAGGTCCGCTTCCAGGTCGGCGAATTCGACCCGCCCGAGCAGAATCCGTACACGGCGCTCCGCGCGAACGTCATCCAGTGCGCCAAGCACATACGCCTCGCTCGCGACGTCGCGCGCAAGTCAATGGTGCTCCTCAAAAACAACGGCATCCTCCCCTTCACACCCGACAAGCGCGTCATCCTCGTCACCGGGCCGAATGCCGCCGATATACAGGTGCTCCTCGGGAACTTCTACCGCGGCGGCTCGGGCGACATGCGCACCATCTACGAAGGCATCGTCGCCTCCGCGCCCGAGGGGACCGTGGTGACACACGCGCAGGGCTGCTTCCTCACCCATCCGAATGTCTACGAATCCACGTGGACGTTCGGCCTGGCCGAATGGGCTGACGCGGTCGTCATGGTCATCGGCTACTCGCCCCTCATGGAAGGCGAACAGGGCGAGTGCATCGGCGCACCCGATGGCGGCGACAAGGCAGGCATCGACATCCCGGCCAACCAGCTCGATTTCCTGCGGAAGATGAAGGAGGTGGGCAAGCCGATTGTCGCGGTCGTCACCGGCGGCTCGCCTCTTGCGCTGGGTGAAGTGCATGACATCGCCGACGCCGTGCTCATGGCATGGTACCCCGGCGAACAGGGCGGCATGGCCGCCGGCGATCTGCTCTTCGGCAAGGAATGCCCGTCAGGCAAGCTGCCCGTCACGTTCCCCACCTCGCTCGACCAGGTGCCCGACTACACCGATTACTCGATGGCCAATCGCACCTATCGCTACATGCAGGCCGAGCCGATGTACCCGTTCGGATTTGGATTGAGCTATACGACGTTTGAATACGGCGGACTCACGCTCTCGAAGGAAAAGGTGAAAGCGGGCAATGCCATCAAGGCAACCGTCGCGGTGAAGAACACCGGCGCGCGTGCTGCTGATGAAGTCGTGCAGCTCTATTTGACGGACGACGAAGCGAGCGTGCCCGTGCCGCACTGGGCGTTGAAGGCGTTCAAACGCGTCTCGCTCGAGCCGGGCGAAAGCACAAAGGTCACGTTCAAGATCACGCCCGAAATGATGAGCCTGTTCGACATGGACGGCAACCCGAAACTCGAACCTGGCAGTTTCACCGTCACCATAGGCGGCTCGTCCCCCGGCGCGCGCAGCGCCGCGCTCGGCGCGCCTGCGCCGGTGACAGCAACGTTTGTTGTGAAATAGTGCAGGGGGTGCTCATGCGTTCACGGCACGCAGCGTGTCCCCCAATGCCGCCATGGGGGATAGACGCGGACCCGGTCGTAGGGGTCCGCGGTCGTTAACGGCCGCCGATCCGCTGCACTACGCAGGATCGTCGTCTACACTGGCGCGCTCACCCACGGCGGGACCCCCTGCCGAGATGGGGTCAGGCCCGGAGTTATTAGTTCCAGTAAGTGGCCTTGCATTCGCCGATGCCTTGGGGAAGTGACAGGAGACCCCATTAACACGTAGTCTCTTTCATTCTGTCCGTTCTCTCTAACTCTTTGTTTCGACCTGTAGCCCTTGTCCCAGAGGAGACACTGTATGGAAAGAGCAATCCGCATCACTGAAGACATCCCCGTTGCGCACGAGGCCGACGTTGCCGTCATCGGCGGCGGGCCGGCGGGCGTTGGCGCCGCGCTGTCAGCGGCACGGCTCGGCCTGAAGGTCATCGTCATCGAGCAGGCCAACTGCCTTGGCGGCATCGCCACATCAGGCTGGCACGGCCACATCTGCATCTACAGCTCGTGGGCGCGGCACGACGAACGCGTCGTCGGCGGCATCTGCCACGAGATGGCCGAGCGCACGGTCAAACGCGGCTACGGCGCGTTCGACAACCAGTCATTCGATTTCGAGGTCGAGCCGCTGAAGTTGATCCTCGAGGAAATGGCCGCCGAGGCGCGCGTGAAGGTCCTCTACTACACCCAGTTCTCCACCGCCGTTCGCAGCGGCGGGCGGATCACCAGTGTCATCATACAGAAC
This sequence comes from bacterium, assembly GCA_012514975.1. Taxonomy (GTDB): domain Bacteria; phylum Auribacterota; class UBA3054; order UBA3054; family JAAYZF01; genus JAAYZF01. The sequence continues at coordinate 3,469 of JAAYZF010000308.1, read as the reverse complement.
AAGAGCGGACGCCAGGCCGTCAACGCACGCATGTTCATCGATTGCACCGGCGATGCCGACGTTGCCGCCCGCGCCGGTGTCGGCTTCGACAAAGGGCGTCCTGATGACGGCCGCATGCAGGCAATGACCCTCATGTTCCAGATCGGCGGCGTCGACTATGACAAAGTCCGCGCCTTCAGGCAGGGCGGCGGCTACAAGGAGAAATACGGCGAGGACGCCGAATGGTGGAAACTGAGCGGCGTGTGGAAGGAAGCGCAGAAGAACGGCGACATGGAACCGTTCCAGGACCAGATCATGGGCTGGTGGTTCACGCCCACGCGGCCCGACCAGCTCGGCATTAACTTCACCCACATCCCCCGCCGCGACTGCACGAACGCCGAAGACCTGACGTACGCGACGATCGAGGGCCGGCGCCAGGCATTCCATCTTATCAACGTCTACCGCAAGTACATTCCCGGCATGGAACACTGCTGGCTCAGTCATACGGCCGCAATCGTCGGCACGCGCGAGTCGCGCCGCATCCACGGCGAGTACCAGATTCACGAGAATGATCTCGTCGCGCAGAAAGAGTTCGACGACAGCATCGGCTACGGCTCGTTCTTCATCGACATCCATTCTTGCAGCGGCCCGGGCATGGACGCTGAAACATGGCGGCCGCCGCAGGGGTTCAAGTACCAGATTCCCTATCGCGCGCTCGTGCCGAAAGGCATTGACAATCTGCTCGTTGCGGGCCGGTGCGTCAGTTGCACGCACAAGGCGCTCGGCTCGCTGCGCGTGATGCCGCAATGCGTACTCGAAGGCGAGGCATGCGGCGTGGCTGCGAGGGAAGCGCTGTCGGCGAACGTCGCGCCGCGCGGAGTTGACGTGAAGCGCGTGCAGGCGCAGTTGCGCACGCAAGGCGCGATCGTGTTTGACAAGGACATCGTCCGGTCGTAAAGCCGCAGGCTGCGGCTCATGGAGGGTTCCGCGGGGCGGGATATTTGTCTGCCACCGGCGGCCGCGTACGGCCGCCCTCCAGTCCGCGCGGCACCGCGCGATGCTGTTTGGAGGGCAGACGTACTCGTCTGCCGCTCAAGCGGTCTCGAACCGCTTGAGGCAGTGGCGGCTTCGCCCGGCCGCCAGACCCAAATGGGGTCAGCCAGATGGGGTCAGGCCCTAGATTGTCAATTTGAGTCAACAGAGACGGGCGTCCTGTATGTGTGAAGACGCGCAACGGTGCTGAACGTTTGGCGGTCGCTTCGTGCAATTTGCTCCGCTGTACCAGCCGTCTAATGAATTGACAATTTGGGGCCTGACCCCATCCACATGAGGCACGCAAGCGGGTGCACCCATCGCAGTGAGCCTGACGGCATCAACGCCGAACGCGACGCCCTCCTGACAGATGCCGTCAGAACGTGATCTCTTTCCGCTCGCCCTCACCGAGCGTGATGTCCTTCGTGATGTTCGTATAAACGCCAGCCGCCGCGCAATCGGCTTCGATTCGGTATTCGCCGGCCGGGATCTCGTCTATGGCGCCGCGCGTGTAAGTGCCCGTCTGCCTGCAGCTTGCGATCACCGTGTGATACGCTCCGCACTTGAGCAGGGCCATGATGCGCCACGGCCCTTCCATTGGCAATACCGCGCTGATGCTGGCCGTACCCGATGTAAGCTCCACGATGTTCTTCTCGCCTCCCCTAAGTTCCACCAATGAACCGACGTGCCTGCCCTGACAGTTGAGCAGATAGGTGCCGGATGGTGCATCCACTTCGAACGCTCCATCAGTGACGTGAACAAAGTGGTTCCTTCCCGCGGCGGGCTGAAAGAAGATGACGAGGTCTGTCAGCGGCTTGCCATCAACGCGTATCACACCCGTTATCTTCTCTGGCGTATGAAGCCTGACACGCAGCGACCTGGTTGTCGGCATGACACTGAACGGTTCCGCATAATGCGAAATGCCGCTGGTTTCCTCGATGAAGCCAGTCGTTCCAGGCGCCACTTCCATGCACACGCGCAGACCGCGGTACTCGCCGATGGGCAGCCAGTGACACAACGTGCCTGAATCGTCTGCAAACGCATACCATCGTGAGACAAAGGCGTTCGCTGCCGGCGTGCCATCAGGCATGACAAGCTGGATGTCGACCGGCACGCAACCAGTGGTGACAATGACGAGGTCGGGCAGCGTGATATCGTCACCCGGATTCAACGTCAGAAGACCCGAGTACGCGGTGCCCGCCATGTTATGTGACGCGCTGATCTGCACCTTGCCCGGCGCGATGTTGGTGACGACAAACGATCCGTCGCCCTGGGCGCTTCGAACGTAGCCATGAGCGATGTGATCATCGGCATCTCTGCGCACAGCATCGACATTCGCCACCATTGGCACACCTTCATGGTTGACGACACGTCCGCGCACCGTCGCCGCCGCCCCGATGAGGATGTCGCCCAGGTCGCATTTACCATCACGGCCAATCTTGCATTCGACGCTGACTGGCGGGTAGCCGTCGACTGCTATGGTAAACGTGTCCGGCCATGGCCCACCATGGCGCGACGGCAGATTCATCTTGAACCGTCCCTCCGGGTTCTGCACACTTCGTCGGACACGGATTTGCTCTACAACGAAGTTGGTGACAGGGGCAGATGATGCCATGTAGAGCACGCGCCCCGTGATCATCGGCGCTCTTTTCAAGACCACAGTTACGTCGCATGCCCCAACATGCACGTTCGTCGACTCCGAGCAATGCTCAGTTGGTTCCATCACACTGATGTCCAGCACGCCACCCGAACCGAACCCTCGCGCACTGAACCTGCCGCAGGCATCTGTACTGGTCTTAACCGTTCGGTGAAGTTCAACGCTGCCAACAAAGACAGTCGCATTGGTTACCGGACGCCCTTCAGGTGTCAGGACAACTCCACCAACACTCGGTTCTGTCTTCCGCATCAGGAACTGGATGTAGTTGGTCGTTGATCCACACAATGGGACACCATCGACAGGATCACTTTCGCCTTCGTCTGACACTGCTACTAACCTGAGTTCAGCACCGTGCATGCACAGGTAGCGCGCAACTGGCAGCAGTGCCCATCCTGCGTGCTCTCCCGACCGCACGGGGCGAGTGTCAAACCCAACCCTCTTTCCCCACCTTGAGAGGATGTCCACCGAGTACCGCGATACTGGCCGCGCCTCCTCATCAATCGCCCTGACCATGAAAACGCTTCGTCGGAACAAGTCCATGTTCTGTTCTGTAGTCTGTCCCCCTATGACTGTGACTGGCGAGATATGTCCCGAACCCTCGCAGGGGACAAAATAACTCTCGCTATCGACTTGGAGAGTGTACGTGCGCTGTGCAGCAACGTTTGACATCACGTAGGCCCCCAGCGACGAAGATGGCTCGCTCTCATAGCGATAGCCACCGCCACCGGCCGCTGTCACCCGCACGCCTTCCACCGCCTCGCCCGTCTCGGTGCGCAAAAAGCCGGCTATGTTTCCTGCCGG
>JAAYZF010000307.1 GCA_012514975.1 bacterium | reverse complement strand
GCTCGATGCAATAGGGCAGCGTGGCGTTGCACAGGCCATAGGCGCTCGTCCTGCCCACGGCGCCGGGCATGTTGGTGACGCAGTAGTGCACGATGCCGTCCACGACGAACACCGGGTCGCTGTGCGTCGTCGGCCTGCTCGTCTCGGCGCATCCGCCCTGGTCGGCCGCGATATCGACGATGACTGCGCCGGGCTTCATCGTGGCGAGCACCGAACGCGGGATCAGCACCGGCGCCTTCGCGCCCGGGATGAGGACCGAGCCGATCACGAGATCGGCCCACGGCGCGTAGTGCGCAATGGCGTGCGGATCGCTGTATACGGTCGTCACGTTCGCGGGCATCACATCGTCAAGATGGCGCAGGCGCTCGAGATCGATGTCCATGACGACGACGTTCGCGCCGATGCCCGCGGCGACGCGCGCGGCATTCGAGCCCGCAACACCGCCGCCAAGCACCAGCACGTTCGCCGGCTCGACGCCGGGTATCCCGCCCAACAGGATGCCCCGGCCGCGCATTGGCTGCTCGAGGTATTTCGCGCCTTCCTGCACGGACATCTTGCCCGCGATCTCGCTCATGGGCGTCAGGAGCGGCAGCCTGCCGGCCTCGTCGCGCAGGGTTTCGTATGCCACGGCCGTGATGCCGCTCGCGAGACACCCTTCCGTAAGTTCACGCGACGCGGCAAAGTGGAAGTAGCAGAACACAATCTGCCCTTTGGGCATCAGCGCCAGCTCGGCCGGCTGCGGTTCCTTCACCTTGACCACCATCTCCGCCCGGGTGTACACCTCGCGCGCTGAAGCCACGATGCGCGCACCGGCGGATGCATAGGCATTGTCAGGGAAGCCGCTGCCGATGCCCGCGCCCTGCTCGACGAGCACGGTGTGCCCGGCCCTGGTGAGCAGCTCGGCGCCGACAGGCAGCAGGGCGATCCGGTGCTCGTCCTTCTTGACTTCGCGTGGTATGCCGATGATCATGGATGGCTCCTAACGCTTCCGCGCCGGCAGCGATTCGAGATACTCATCGAAGAGCTCCCGGTACTCGATGTGATGCGCGCCGGGGTCCACCGCGCGCACGTCCGGTTTCATGCTTGTGGCGAGCGAAGCGAGCGAGGTGCCCGGTTCAACGAGCCCGCGCGCGATGATTGCGGCGCCGAGCGCGCTCGTGTCGCTCTCGTTCACGCAGGAGACGTCAAGCCCGGTGACCGCGGCGATGATCCGCGGCGTCACCGTGCTGCGCGTCGCGCCGCCGCAGAGGACGACGCGCGTGAGCGGCAGCCCCGCATCGGTTGCGCGCCGCATGTACCGCGCAAGCTCGCAGGAGAGCCCCTCGATCACGGCACGGAGCAGATGCGGCGCCGTGTGCGCAAGGCGCAGGCCGGTGAACCTGCCCGCCGTGTCGCCCGGCAGGCCTTCACCGCTGCCCGCAAGGAACGGCCAGAAGCGCACACCATCGCTCCCGGGCGGGATGGCATCGATCAGCGCATCGCATTCGGCAATGCCGAGGCTGCCAAGCCCGAGCGCATCGCGCGCCCAGGCGATCGACGACCCGCCGTTGCGCAACGAGATGATCTGGCCGTACATGCCGTCGAGCACGTGCGTGCAGACGAACGCGCCGCCCGTCACCGGTGGCGCAAGCTCGCCGGAGGCGGCGAGCAGCACCCAGGCCGTGCCCGTGCCCACCATCACATCGCCGGGCGAGAGCGCCGTGGCGCCGAGCGCCGCGGTATACTGGTCATGGATCGCCGGCGAGACGGGCAGGCCGGGCGGAAGACCAAGGTGCTGCGCCGGCCCGTCGAGCAGGCGGCCGGCGGTTGCACGCGGCGCGAGCAAGGCGGGCAACTGCGCCTCTGCAATCTGCAGCCGCGACAGCACATCCGGATCGGCCATGCGCTTCGCCGGGTTGTAGAGCATCGCAAGCGAAAGCGACGTTGCGTCATGGGCCGCAACGCCGCACAGGCGCTTCACAACCTGGTCGCCCACGAAACCGATGCGGCTGTCGGGCCGCAGCACGCCCTCCGCGCGCAGGCGGAGAATCTGGCCGATGGACATCGAGCTGCCCGCATGGCCGGTGCGCTTGACGAACCATGCGCGGCCGAGCTCGTCGTTCACCGCGCGGTCGTACTCGGCGCCACGACCGTCGAGCCAGCTTATCACCGGGCCGCACGGACCGCCCGCCGCGTCAAGCACCTGCAGCGCGCCGCCCTGGCTCGACACGCCGATGGCGCGGATCGATGCCGCATCGCATCCGGCAAGGGCATCGCCGGCCGCGCGCAGCGTTGCGGCCCAAATCTCCTCGATGTCCTGCTCGACGCCGCCGCCGGCGGGATGGAACAGTGCCACCGGCGCCGTGCCGCGCGCGACCACGCTGCCGTCAGGCCTTGTCACAAGGGCCTTGACAGCCGCCGTGCCGAGGTCGATGCCGAGGAAGTGTATCACGCCGTTCTGTTTCATGGGGAATCGGGCGAAGCCATTAGGGCACGTCTGCCTGATCAGCGTCTCAGCACATCGGAGAGACGCCCGACCGCGATGGCCTTGACGCCGGGGCAGAGCACTCCTGCGGCTGAACCGCCGCGCACGCCCTGATGCACAACAAAAGCGGCGGTCTTTCTGCCATGCGCAGCCTCGGCGAGTTTTCTGAGCGGCACGCCCATGTCAGGGCGGGGTGATGTGGTCGCCTTCGCTTCGAGCAACACCAGAGCGCGTGAGGCGCCTGGAACGACGAAATCGACTTCGAGACCCTGCTGGTCTCGAAACCAGTAGAACTCGATCCGGCGGCCCGTATTGAGCTGGTGCTTGGCAATCTCTGTCGCAACGAAGTTCTCGAAGACAGCACCGAGGAACGGTGAACGGGCAAGCTCCGCGGCGGTGTCAATCCCAAGGAGATGACAGAGAAGCCCTGAATCCCCGAAATACACTTTCGGTGACTTCACCAGTCGCTTCCCCAGGTCCTCGTAGAATGGTGGCACGAGCAGGACCTGTCCCGTCACTTCGAGGATGCTCAGCCAGGCCGACACCGTGGGAACCGTGACGCCAAGGGGCGCGGCAATGTCCGACCGGTTCAACATGTGGCCCGCCCGCGTCGCCAATAGTGCCATGAAGCGACGGTATGTTGCCAGATCATGAACCATTCTTACGGCACGAACATCACGTTCCAAGTAGGTTGCAGCGTACGAACGGAACCACGTCGCGGCAACGGACGGACGCGCCACAACTTCCGGGAAACCGCCTCTGAGCGGCGATACCCTCTCGTCTTCGGCAGCCGAGAGCGGAAGCAACTGCAACACTGCCGCACGACCGGCCATCGACTCCGTC
>JAAYZF010000306.1 GCA_012514975.1 bacterium | reverse complement strand
ATTGCCGCCCGGCGGCGGGGTTGGCGTTGCAGCGGTACACCGCGGGAATGTCGTACGGCACCAGCTCCTCTTTCACGCCTGACGACATGCTCAGCAACTGGCGCAAGGTCACGTTGGTCCACCGGGCGTCCGTGGCGATGAAGGCGCTTTTCTGCGTGGGGGTGACATAGTCGAGGAGACGGGCGTCCCAGGTGATCACACCGGCGTCCACCAGGATGCCTCCAAGCGTTGCCGTCTGCGCCTTGAACATCGAGCCGTAGTGCATCACATCGCTGATCTGGAGCGCATTGCCGTTCTGGCCGCGCACGCGCACGCCGGCGATACCGGAGGCGGTGACCATGCCGCCGTCAAGCCGCACTCCCATCAGGCCGGGAATGTTCCGGTTGCTGACAATGGCGGCGAACGAGGAGGAGACATCGGCGGGCGCCGTTCTCCAGACAGTGACGCCGGCCGGGCGATCCGGCGCGTGGGTGGGTGGGCCGCCAAGCGTCATACCCGCCGCGGGAAATGTGGTGAACGGCACGCATGCAATGATCAGCGCACGCAGCATTTTTGTTGTCACATCTGCCTCCTCAAACCTGTCTTGAATGCCAGCAGGCTGGCGTGTGCGGGAATCGAGATGCAGTAACTGTACCAGATGAAGTCTGTTCCAGCGACGGCTGGCTTGTTACTACCGAGCGTTCGGCGTGGCAAGTGTTGGCGCGAAGCGTTCGGTGATGATCGGGCCGGCAAGCGAGGTGACGAGCATCATGACGAGAACGGCGCTGAGGACATCCTGGCCGATGAGCCGCTCGCCGGCGGGATTGATGGTCTGGAAGGCCACAAGCGTAGCCGCAAGCGTGGCAGCCACCTGGGGCAGCGTAAGGGACCACATGGTGATCATTTCGTTCCACGTGTACTTGAATGCCTGCTTCGCCACATTCGCGGCGGCGAGTTTCGAGACGGCGAGGGCTGCAATGATGCCGATGACCATGAGGGGCGATGAGGCGATGGCGTGGAACACCTCGCGCACGTCAATCATCTTGCCCATGGCGATGAAGAACATCGGAATGAACGGGGTGTTCGCCAGCAGGTCGAACCGTTCATTGCCATGCGTGCCCTTGAGCCCCGCGTTCACCGCGAGGCCGGCGAGGAAGGCGCCTACAATGCCTTCGAGGTGGATCATCTCGGCGAGCCGGGCCGCCACGGACACCACGAGGAGGAGGAACAGCACCTGCCATTCCTCCTGCCTGGCAAACCGTTTGAAGAACGCCTTGCCCGCCATGCCGAACCCGACGACGACGAGCGGCACGTACACGGCGAGCTGCACGAGCTGGACCGCCAGTTTCGCCCACGAGAACCCGTAGAGGTGATTTGAGACGCAGATGGCCAGGACGAGCAGCGCGGCCGTGTCGGTCAGGATCGTCCCGCCTATGGCGACGGTGACGGCCTCGTTGTTGACCACGCCGGCGCGGCTGACCACGGTATAGCCAAGCAGGGTGTGCGAAGCGATGAGCGAGCCGATGAGCAGCGCCGCGTTCCACCCGTGGCCGGTCATGAAACCGAGCGCGAGGCCCGCGAGCAGGGGCAGCGCGAACGTTGCGCCGCCGAACATGAACGACCTGGCCCGCGTGCGTCTGAACTGGGCAAGGTCGATCTCGAGCCCGGCGGCAAACATCAGAAGCAGTTTGCCGACCTCGGAGAACAAGCTGCCCACCATCTGCGTTGACTCGAACAGGTTGAGCCAACTGGGCCCGATGGCAATGCCGACAAGCAGCAGGCCGACCACATCGGGCAGGCGCAGCCGCCTGCATACCGGCGGCACGAGCAGGCCGACGGAGACGAACAGCATGACCCGCTGCAGAATCCACATGTTGTCGACCGGCATTGACGTGAGAGGCGCTGGTGCCATACTGTGCTCCCGGGGGCAGGTGTTAACTGAAAGGGCGACGAACGACGGTGATCAGGACATCACGTGAACTCGATGAGCGCTGCAAAGGCGGAGAAGCCTGCGCCGAACGACACGAGCATTCCTTTCTGGCCGCGCCGCGGCGTTCCGCCGTCAAGGATTCCGCGCAGGACGAAGAGGACCGATGGCGACGACATGTTGCCGTGGTTCTCGAAAACGCTGTTGGAGAACCGCATGGCATCATCGGAAAGCCCGAGCTCCTTCGCCGCCTGGGCCAGCACGGTCGTACCGCCCGGATGGATCGCCCACCAGCCAATGTCATTGCGCGAGAGGCGGTGCCGGGCGAGGAGGCGGGAGGCGACCTCGGCTGACGTCTGCGCGCCGATGACGGGCACGCGTTTGTTCAGATAGTTTCGCAGACGGCCGCCTTGCGTGCGGTAGCGGAGGTCGTCGCGGTAGTGCGGGAAGATGCCGGACGCGAAGTCGATCATGCGCGCGAGGCCGTGGTTGCCCGTGTCCGGCGCGAGATCGAGCACTGCGGCGGCGGCGCCGTCGCCGAAGATGCAGTTGCTGACGATCAGCTCGGGTTCATGGCTGGGGAACATGGTGGCGCTGCAGATTTCGACGGCGATGGAGAGGACGGGGCCTTCACCGCTGCGAGCCAGCATGCCGGCGGCGGCTTCGAGGTTCGGAATTGCGGCGCCGCATCCCATGCCCATCAGATCATGGACGCGGATCGAGGCTCTGAGCCCGAGGTCTTCAGCGATATACGAGGAGAGACCGGGGCAGAGGTAGCCGGTGCAGGTGTTCACGATCAGGCCGGCAATCTCCACTGGTTGTACGCCTGCTTCCGCCAGCGCGCGTCGCGCGGCGGCGGCGGCGATCGAGCGGCCGAACGAAAGGAAGCGCGCCAGCACGCGGTCAGGATCGTCTTCGAGGACATCCGTGAT
>JAAYZF010000305.1 GCA_012514975.1 bacterium | reverse complement strand
CGCTGTCGAATCTCGATACGTACGTCAAGGAAGGCACGCTCTGCGTCACCGGCGCGATCGTCGGCGACGTGTACGTGCAGGCGAACGGCAAACTGTCCGGCACGGGCGCGCTGAAGCGCGACGCCGCGGTCAGCGGCACGGTCGCCCCGGGCACGAGCATCGGTACGCTCGATGCCGCGTGGCTTACGTTCGAGCCTGGCGGCAGGTACGAGTGGGAAGTTGACGGCGGCAGTGTCGCTGCCGATACGATTGCCGTCGCCGGCACGCTCGAGCTGCCCGAGGCGGCGAACAGCGTGACGGTGAAAGTCGTCCAGGTGGGCGGCCCGGTTGCGGGTGCGTATCCGTTGGTGACGTACGCGATGCTGACGGGCAACACGAACGCGCTGGTCGTTGACGCGGCAGGCACGGGCTACAGCCAGGCGTCGTTCAACATCACCGATTCGGGCATCACGATGGGCCTGGTGCCCGAGCCGGCGCTGCTGATGCTTGCGCCGCTGGCGCTCGCGGCGTTCCGCCGCAGAACGTAGGAGGGACACCTGCCCAGCAAGGCGGGGTCCCTGTCCCGATCAGCGCACGTTCAGTGCGCATCCAGTTGTTCCGATCACATCCGCTGTGCCTCGGCACAGCGGATGTGTGGTATTCCGCCTTAAGGCGTGCCGTTGATGCCGCGCGCACGGCCCCGCTGAAGCGGGTACTCCAAATCCCCCATGAGACGGCGTTGGGGGATGCCAGACTGCGGGCACCCACCCGCGGCGCACGGTTGAGGCCGTTGCTGCTGCGCGAACGGCCCCGCTAAAGCGGGTACTCCGAACATTCGCTTGACTCCCTCCCGCATTTTCGCTACACTTCTTCCGGACACGGGTGTTGCGGCTGTACAGTGGCCGCTCTGTCGTTGCACATTCAGCATGGGTCGGGAGCAGGCTCGTCACGCTACTCCCCAACAAATCTGTTGCGCCTCTTGACGCAACAGAGTTGTGGATGCAGGCCTTCACGGCTTGTGCATCCCTTCTTCGGCGCATGTCCGTGCAACAAACGCGGTGTTTTTGCGTATACTCGATGAGAGTAGCTGCAATGCCTGACCCCTGTGCCATGATACCGTGAGCTACCGACCGGCCATCCCTCGAAGAGAATCACCGCGAGCGCGGCGGCAATGCTGCTGCACGGGACGCGGCTTCCGCATTCACAACAGCCGGATTCGGCGCGCAACGCGAGGGCCGCGGATCCTGCGGCAGTCATGCGGTCTTTTCCTTGTGCTCTTCGCGTTCAGTTTTCTTCTTTTCACGTCCTCTGCCTCTCCGGCCATCGACGCCGTTCGCGCACTCGCCCGCGAAGGCAGGAATCCTGAGGCCGTTACCGCCGCTTCCGCCGCGCTCGACGGCCCTTCGTGCACCAACCCGGCCGCACGCATCGCGCTGCTCAATTCGTTCGGCGCGCTCTGTGCGCAAGACGGGCGTTACATGGATGCGGCCCGAGCCCTCTCCTCCGCGCGCGACCTGCTCGAGACGAACGGCTGGCTCGCCACTGGCCGCGCGTTTGCCACGCTCAACAATCTTTCCGTTGTTCTCAAGCAGCTCGGCCGCCTTGCCGAAGCCGAACACGCGTGCACAACCGCGCTGGCGATTGCAAAATGTACCCAGCCCGCAACGACTGCATCAACGTCCGTTGTTCGCTGTCGCGCCAATTACGGCGAAATCCTCCGCGCGCACGGCCGTTACGCCGATGCCCAGCAAATCTTCTTGTCCCTGTTGGGGGACAAGAAGATTTGTGATACCGGCTATCTTGATGCGGTAAACGGACTGGCGGAAACACTGCGCGCACAGGGCAGGTTCAACGATGCGCGCGCGCTGTTCGAAGACGCACTCGCAGCCGCCGGATCAAACGGCGTGTATGCCGCGCGCACCCGCGATCACGCGCGAGGCGGCTTGGTTTGGAGTACCGCCTTCAGGCGGGCCGTTGACGCCGCGCGCACGGTTGACGACGTTGCGGCGGCGCGAATTGTTGCCGACCTGTCGTGCAACTACGCGTTCCTCTGCCGCGAGATGGGGGAGTACGACCGTGCGGAAGAGCTCCTGGGCCGCACGATCGAGATTCGCGAATCCACACTCGGCAACGACCATCCCGACACTGTCGCCGCGCGGAACGACCTGGCGATCGTCCTTCAGGACAAAGGCGACTTCGCCCGCGCCGAGACGCTCCTTGATGAAACATATGCGCTGACAACCAATCGGTTCGGCCCCTCGAGCATCCGCGCGGCGACCGCGCGGAGAAACCGCGCGATTCTCCACCGCGCGCAAGGCGAGTACGGCGCCGCCGAACGAGCTTATCTCGATGCGCTCGACACGCTCGAACGACTGTGCGGAACCAATCATCCCGACGTCGCGGGCATCCAGAACGACTGCGCCGTCCTGTACCGCATGCTGCGCGAGTATCCGGCCGCCGAAGCAGCCTATCGCCGCGCACTCGCGGCGCGCACGGCAACGCTTGGCCCCGACCATCCGCTCACGATGCAGACCATTAACAACCTTGCGCGGCTGTATGTCGCTGAAGGCAGCAACGCGGTGGCGTCGGCCATCCTCTCAGACATCATCGATCGGCATTGCTTCGTCAATCCCGTTGACGAAGCGACGGTTCTGCATAATATCGGCGAAGCGTACCTGGCAGCGGCGAAGTATGCCGATGCCACGCAGGCGTTTCACCGCGCGCTCGCATTGCGCACCGAGTATCTCGGCAGCAATCATCCGGCCGTCGGCACGACGTTGATGCGGCTTGCCGCATCCGAACTGGCGGCGGGGAAGGCAGACTCCGCCGCGCGGGAACGGCTACTTCTACTTACCAATCCCGTGAGGAGGGATCGGCCACTTTTACTTTCCAAGGCGGAGCCTCGGCCACTTTCACTTGCCGATCGCGCGGGGCGGGGTTGGCAAGTGTCGGACGCCCGGCACCACTGCGCGATTGCGCACGCGATTCTCTCCGCTTCTCTCGGCCCTGCCCATCACCGCTCGATCGAAGCACTCTCGCTCCTCGCGCGCATCCGGGCGCACGAGCGTGATTTTGCCGTCGCAAGAAAGACCGCCGAACAAGTCTTTTTGCTCTCCGAAGCCACCGCAACCACCGCGGGCGGCGAGTCATTCGCCTCGCCGCTGCGCAACGACCAGGGCGGCCTCTGCGGCGCGTACCTCTCGTGGCTCGAACCCGGCACGCACGACGCCGCCCGCGCGTTCAACGCCATCGAGCAGGCGCGCGCACGCCGCTTCCTCGATGCATCGGCACGAGCGTCGGCAGCGGCGCGTGCAGCCCATCCGGATAGCGACCGGCGACGCATCGAGCAGATTCGCTGGCAGCGCACCGCGATCGAGGAGCAGTTGGCAGCGCACCCCGCCGCCGACGGCGCTGACGCAGACGCATTCATCATCTCGCTCCAGCGCCAGGCAGCGGAACTGCGCGCGCTCGAGCAGGCTGTTGAGAGCGACCTCAGTGCACGCCATCCGCGCTACGGCGCGCTGCGCAGCCCGCGCGTCTGCATGCTGGAAGAAGCACAGCAGCTCCTTGACAATGGCGAAGCAGTGCTCGAGCTCTGGTGCGGCACCGACCGGTTGTACGGCTGTCTGATTGACAATGAGCGTGCGACGTTTGCCTCGCACGCAGTCTCGAGCGGCGACGTCGCCCGGCTCGTGGCCGCATTCCGTGCAACGCTAGACCCGCGGGCCGGCCTGGGCGATTGCGACACATTCAAGCGCGCGAGCTTAGCCTTGTACCGCGCTGCCGTCGAGCCGTTCATGGCTTCGTTTGACTGGAAGGAGCATTCGATTCTGTACATCGTGCCGGACGGGCCGCTGAACACCGTGCCGTTCGAGGCGCTTGTCTCATCCGGGCGGGGAGATGAATTCGAGGATCTCGAGTATCTTCTGCTCGAGGTCCCGATCGCGTATCTGCCGTCCGTATCGTGTCTGCGCTTCATCCGCACCGGCGAAGCTGGTTACAGTGAGAGAGTGACGAACGGATTGTCGGCAGTGTTGTTCGGCGACCCGGCGTACACGGTTGCGCAGGCCGTGCCCGCGGGCGGGGCTGCGATGCGCGGGCTGAAGCCCAACCCGCGTACTGCCGCGCTGTTCCCGCGCTGCGGCCATGCAGATGCCGGAGATGCCCTGCCGCCGCTGATGCTCGAGCCATTGCCCGGCACGCGCCGGGAAGTTGAGGCAATCGCGTCGATCGTCAACGGTGCGGGCCACTGCGAGTGTTACACGGGAGCCAGTGCGCTCGAGCGCACCGTGAAACGCCTGAGCGCGAACGGTGACCTCGAACGCTGCCGCCTGGTGCACTTCGCGACACACGGGCTCGCCGCGGGAAGCATTGCCGGGATCGTTGAGCCGGGCCTCGTGCTTTCATTGTACGGTGACGACAGCGAAGACGGCTTGCTCACCATGAGCGAAGTGCTCGGCCTGCGTCTGCGCGCGGATCTCGTGACGCTGTCTGCCTGCGGCAGCGGGCTCGCGGCGCGGAACGGAAACGAGAACGGCATCGCAGACCTGTCCCGCGCGTTCCTCGTCGCCGGCGCGCGCCGCGTCGCAGTCGCCTTGTGGGACGTGGACGATGACGCGACGATCAGGCTGATGAGAGAATTCTACGGCAGGTTCACCAAGCCGCCAGATGCCGGGCAGGCGGCCTGGGCGCTGAACGAGGCGAAGAGAGCGTTGCTGAACGGAAGCGAGTTCAGCCATCCGTACTGCTGGAGCACGTTTATCATCCATGGGGAATGGAGGTAAGATGACTGGAAGGCGATTGGCTGTCGCGGCATGGTATGTCACATTCACCACGATCACAACCTTTGCGGCGGTGCATTACGTCGTGCCTCAGAACGGCACGAACGCGATCAGCCCGTATCTCTCGTGGAGCACGGCGGCAACGAACATCCAGGACGCCGTTGACGCGGCGTTGAGCGGCGACACCGTGCTCGTGTCGAACGGCTGGTACACCCTGGGGGTATCGAGCGGGGGCTATGCCTTTGCGACGAACGTCGTGAGCATCACCAAGGCGGTCACGGTCGCGAGCGTTGGCGGGCCCGGCGTCACGTTCATCTGCGGTCGGGAGTGGAGGCCTGGAGAACCTCCATGGCGGTGTGTCTACATGGAACAGGGGGCCGTACTTGCCGGATTCAACGTGACGAACGGGTGGACTGACCCGTCGTGCACCAACTGGCCCGATGCGGTGGCGAACGGCGGCGGAGGAATCCATGCGAATGGCGGGATCATCAGCAATTGCATCGTTGCGCAGTGCTCCGCGTATCTTGGCGCAGGCATCTACGCGCGCGGCGGCTCGCTGATTGCAGGCTGCACGATCACAGGAAACGTCACGCAGGCGTACAGCGGCGGCAACGGGGGCGGCCTGTGTCTT
>JAAYZF010000304.1 GCA_012514975.1 bacterium | reverse complement strand
TCAGGACACGCAAACGCGATCTCCTCGTCTGGCACTTCATCGGCATTCTCCCCTTTCTCTTCGTGATCGCATTGCTCACCGCCTTTGCCGGCAGGCTGGGCGACACGGTGCTGCGCTGGGGCGTCCTCCTGTGCTATGCCGGCCACATGTGCGGCATTGGCGTCAACATGGGTGTGTGGACCGATTGGATCGCGCACCTGTTCCCGGTGCGCGTGCGGGGGCGGGTGATCGGCGTCACCTGGTTCTTCGCCGCGCTCGCCGGCATGGGCGCGGCGATCCTCGCGGGCAGGCTGCTCACGCTCCATCCCGGCACCGCGATCTACGCCCTGCTCTATCTCGCTGCCGGCACGATCGCCACTGTGTCCATCCTCGTGTTCACGCTGATCAGCGACCACGCGGTGCGTGACCAGACGCCCGAGACGCGCCTGCGCGTGCGCGACATGGCGCGCCATGCGTTCGACAGTCTCCGCTCGGTGAACTTCCGTGCGTTCATACTGGGCAGGATCATTGCCACGGCCGGGTTCTGCATCGTGCCGTTCATCACCCTCTACTACCTTTCGCCCGCAGGCGGCGGCATTGCGAAAGGCAGTGTCGTCGCCTTCGCCGCCGCCATGAGCGTCGGTCTCGCGGTCGGCCATCTCGCCGCCGGCGTGATCGGCGACCATCACGGGCACCGCGCCGGCCTGCTCATCGCCGTTGCGATGCAGATCGTCACGCTCGTCATCCTCCTCTCATCGCGCGGGCCCGCAAGTTGCATCGCGGCGTATTTCGCCTGCGGCTGCGTGATGGGCATGGCGGCGATTGCGCATTCGAACATTCTGTTCGAGACCTGCCCGCATGAAAGCCGTGTGACGCACATCACCGCGGGCAACATCATCATCGGCAGCGCCATCGCCGTCATGCCGCTGCTGGCGGGCAAACTTGCGCAGATGACGAGCGTGCGCGTGCTGTTCGTTGTGTCGCTCGCGCTGAGCGTGGCGGCGTTTGTGTGGTTCCTGGTGTTCGTCCGCGAACCGCGGACGTATCTGCAGGGGACGTAAGGGACGTAAGGGACGGTAACCGGTGCCTGTCGTTTGGCATCCCCCACGGCGTCTCACGGGGGACAATCCGCAATCCAATGCTTCTCATCGGCATCCAGCAACATGATCCGCGGCCTGGCGACTACGGCATCTATGCCGGGCTGTTCCGCCGCGCGCCGGTCGAGCTTCCGCACACGAGTGATGTCTTCAGGTATGTCGGGTATGAGAGCTGCGCGGGGCACGGCTTTCATGTGCGGTTTCTCGGCGTTGAGGTCGAGGCCGTCGATCACATTCCCGAGGGCATGGTCGCGTGGAATCTGAATGATTCAGCCTGGGCTGTTCTGATATCACAAAACGGTCGCCGTTCGACCGTTTTGTCCGGGGCGATCTCATGGCAGTGGTTCAGTGCGGGCAATGACAGTCCGACAGGCGAGTTCCGCATCGAGCGCAGTGGCACCGATATGCGCATGACCGCCAATGCGTATTTCGCCGTGGACGGTGCAAGCCCGCCGGATGAGGTTGAACTCGTCGACTACGATCCCGCCTGGCCCGACATGTTCGGTGGCATGGCTCGATGGCTGGCTGCGGCCATTGGCCCGGATACCGCGTTGCGCATCGAGCACTATGGCAGCACCGCGATACCGGGCATGCCGGCCAAGCCGGTCATTGACATCCTCATCGAGATTCCGTCATTCGAGGATGCGAAGAGACGCGCGATCCCGCTGCTCAACAGCCCGCTGTGGGAATACTGGTGGTATTCGGATCACATGGTGTTCATCAAGCGTGAGACGTTCATGGGTGCGCGCACCCATCACCTTCACATGGCGCCCGCCGGGCACGAGGTGTGGAAGGGGATTGAGTTCAGGGACTGGCTTAGAACGCATCAGGCTGATGCGGAGCGGTATGCCGGGCTGAAGCGCCGCCTCGCGGCAGAGCATCGGAGCGACCGTGAGGCGTACACGCGGGCGAAAGGGGAGTTCGTTGAGGAGATAGGGAGACGGCAACAGCAACGGCCGACGTGAACCACAGAGCCACAGAGGCGCGGAGAACGGCGCTTGGAGGGTCACCGTCCCCGGTGACCGCGCGGCTGGGGCAACCGCCTGCCCGTCTCTCGCAAATGGCGCTTGGCGACGGTTGTCAGTGGACCGAGATTGCTTGATGTTCTTCCCCCTTGTGCTACACTATGGCAGAGGTATGAAGTCTGACATCTCGATGCTGTTGCCCGCCTGAACGAACGAGTCGTGACTTCATCGGTTGACGAATGATGCACAATGGGACGGCCAAAGGCCTGCGCGGGCGGCAAAGGCGGTCACCGGCGCGGTGCCCCTCCAAGCTGCCGCACCGCGCAACGGCCCACCTCAAGGTGGTACTCCAAACCAACCGCTCCCCGCGGCGTACACGTTTCCGATCCGTTACTGAATACTAAACACCCGCCGTTCGCCGTTCCCCCAACACCGCCGTTGCCGTCTTTGCCGCCACTCAAGCCCTCACGCCGTACCCGTTTCCATCCGTTTCATACGTTGCCAGATACATACCCGTTGCCAGGTCGGCTGTTGGTCAGTGTCAGTCTTTGGCGAGTGGAATTCCAGGCGGTCACCGTGGACGGTGACCCTCCAGGCGCCGTTCTCTGCGCCTCTGTGGCTCTGTGGTTCAAGTCCGCCGTTGTCGTGGCCGCTCCTTTACGTCAACCTTTTCCTCCCTTCCTCGTCCTCACGTGCTTCAGCACCGAGTCTCCGAACCTCACGCCGAGCGCTCGCGCGACAACCTCGCACTTGGCTTTGAGGATGAAGAAGATGTTGTGATCGCGCTCGGCGTCGAGCGTCTCGAAATTGCCCTGGCCTTTCGCGATGATCACATCCGCCGCGTCATAGAGCGCGCGGAACTCGCCGCTCACGCGATCGAGCGGCGCGCCGACCCATGCGCCGCCGATCTCCATCACGCGGCAGACCTTTGTCATCCCCACGCTGCGCGCGTCGGCCATGGTGGCGTCGTTGATCACCGGGCCGGATTTGACGGCGAAAGTGATCGAGATACGCGGGTGGAGCCGCGCAATCGTCTCGATGAACAGGCGGTCGAACACGATTTCACCCGCGTTGTCTCCGATGTAGAACAGCGTGGACGCCTTGGCCAGCGCGCGCCGGAGCTTCGGCAGGTCATTTGCCGCGAAGGGGATGCGCAGCGCATTCCCGAGCGTGCCGTGGATGTCAAGCCGGTCGCCGATCCCGAGATCGATGATATTGCCTGCAACGGCGAGATGCGCGGCGGTCTCGAGCGGGTCTTTCGACCGTGCGAGCGCCCTGGTGCACTCGGGCATCATGCTGAGCGCGAGCTTGTTGAACCGTTTCTTCTCGGCGGCATAGGGATCGTCAACGCCGGCAGCTTTCTTCACCGTCTCATAGACGAGCTGGGAATAATCGGCGGGATTCCCTTTGAGCGGGCGGGCGGCATAGGCTTTGATGACTGCGCGGAGGACGCGCTGCTGGAGGCGTTCATCGCCCGAGGCATGCCGGATGGCGGCGAGAGCCTGGCGGAACACGCATGCCATGCAGTCGGTAGTTGCGTTCATTTGCGGAATTTCCCTGGATTTGGTATACTAGGGTACGGTTTGTGGATGAGTTTTCATCCACCTTACAGAAAGCGAGAACGACGAGTTTCCTGCGCGCCTGCCTTGCGCGCGCGGGTTCGCACGTGCGACCGGGCGTTGCCTGCCGTCGCCTGCGACACCTCTCCTTTGCAAGGCTTCGACTTGACCAAGGGAAAAGCCCGCTCCGCGCGGGCTTTTCCTTTTTTCTTCCGTGCCGGGAGGCCGGCACGGAGGAAAAAAGAGAATGTTGGATGGTTGGATGGCTGGATGGTTGGGTCCATTCATCCATTCATCCATTCATCCATTCATCCATTCATCCATTCACCCAGCCGCTGGCGCGTCCGGCGTGATCGCCGCGAGCTTCTGGTAGAGCTGGAAGCGGGCCCTGACAGCTTCCTCGGCGTTCTTCATCAGCTCCGCCGCAACTTCCGGCTTGCTTGCCTTGAGCGTGCGATAGCGGTTCTCGCCATAGGCATAGTCGGCGAAGCTCGTCTTGGGCGGCTTGCTCTCGAACTGGAGCGGATTCTTGCCTTCCTTGCGGAGGCGCGGGTCGAAACGGTAGAGCGGCCAGTGGCCGCATTCCACGGCCTTCTTGTGCTCGTCGAACCCGAGGCTCATGTTGATGCCGTGCGCGATGCAGTGCGAGTAGGCGATGATGATCG
>JAAYZF010000303.1 GCA_012514975.1 bacterium | reverse complement strand
TTCCGATCCCCCTGTCAATCACCGATGGGAAGACTCTGTTTCCCGAGCGCACGCCCGGCAGGTTCAAAGCCACTGTCAAGGGCGCCAACCTGCGGTTCGAGGACCTCGAGGAGATCGAGGTGAGCCCTTCTCCATGCGGTGGCGCTGACGTGATGTTCGGGAAGATCGCGGTCGAGCCAGCGATGCCGGCCTCGTTCACCATGCCCCGCGAGCCGCTTGTCGACGAGCTTCATCAATGGCGGGCAAGGGACTGGCCGGGCAAGGCGCACACGATCGAGGACGTGCGCGCCGCACTCGAGAACGAGCTCGCCGGGCACGCGCCGGCGTATCCTGACGACTGGTCGCACTATGGCGGATGGAAAGAAATGACCTTCCGCGCCAGCGGCTTCTTCCGCACGGAACACGATGGCAGACGCTGGTGGCTGGTGGACCCTGAAGGACACGCGTTCTGGAGCATCGGCGTCGACTGCGTACGGACCGAGACATCGGCGAATGTGGCAGGGATCGAAACGGTGTTCTCCCCTCCCCTCCCCTCCGCGGCACACGCGCCGCACCTGTGGTCAACGCGTGGAAACGCGCGTTTGTTCAGCGCAATGGAGCACAATCTCGAACGCGCACTGGGCAGCGAATGGAAGCGGAAATGGCTCGAGCTGACAAAGCGCCGCCTGCGTCGCTATCGCGTCAACACCATCGCCAACTGGTCGGACCGCGCGCTGCATGGCTGCTGCGGCGTGCCGTATGTGTTCACCATGGCGAGCTTCCCGAAGACCACGCCGGCGATCTTCCGCGATTTCCCCGACGTGTATTCCGAGGAGTATGAACGCAACAGCAATGCCTTCGCTGGACAGCTTGCCGCCATTCGCGACGACAGAAACGTCATCGGCTACTTCATGACCAACGAGCCGCAATGGGCGTTCGTCGGCGGATTCGACATTGGCGCGCAACTGCTGATGGCGGACGCGCCGTTCGCCTCGCTCGCCGTGTTCATCGAAGACCTCAAACGGAAGTATGCGACGATCGATGCCCTGAACCGCGTCTGGGGATCCACGTTCGCTTCGTTTGACGAACTCAGACGGAAACACGACCCGCGCACATTCCCCGGATGCAAGGATGATACCACAGCATTCACACGCAAGGCGGTTGAACGCTATGTGCGCGTCCCTGCCGCGGCGTGCCGCGCGGCCGATCCGAACCATCTGAATCTCGGGTTGCGCTGGGCGTGGATTCACAGCGAGTACCAGCTCGCCGGCGCGGACGTGCTCGATGCATTCTCCATCAACTGCTACCAGTTGAAGCCCGATCCGGCCCAGATTGCCAGCCTCGTCGCGAAGACAGGCAGGCCCGTGATGATCGGCGAGTTTCACATCGGCTGCCTTGACCGCGGGCTTCCGTCAGGCGGCATCCGCAACACGCGGACAATGGCCGGGAGTGTGAGCGCCTATCGTTACTACATCGAGAACGCGGCTGCGATACCCGGGCTCATCGGCGCACACTACTTCCAGTGGAACGACCAGCACGTCATGGGAAGGTTCGACGGCGAGAACATGCAGATCGGCCTGCATGACATCACGTGCCGACCGTACGGTGAATGGCAGGCCATCTGCCGCGCAGTCCATCCGTCCTTGTACCACATTGCGAATGGCGATCGCCAGCCCTTCGCGGATGAGCCCGCATGCGTGCCGCAGGGCACGCTGGTCTGGTAAGCGGTTGCGATTGCGCAACCGCCGCGGAGTGCCATTCCGCGCCCACACGCGTGTGCTGAGAGTGAATTCGCAATCACCAATGATTGGAGATGTCCGGACATGGCCACCACTTCACGAAAGGACTCGCTGACGTACGCCATCGTCGGCACCGGCGCCGTTGGCGGGTTGTACGGCGCATGCCTGCAGAAAGCCGGGCACACTGTGCACTTTCTTGCGCACAGCGATGCAGAGTACATTGCGCAACACGGGCTCGAAGTCGAATCCCCGTGGGGCGACATCTCATTGCCGCAGGTGCACGTGTACAGCAGGACGAATGACATGCCGGCGTGCGACGTGGTGTGCGTCTGCCTGAAGTCGACCATGAATCACCTGCTTCCCAGGCTGCTCCCGCCGCTGCTCCATCCCGGCACGGTGATCCTGCTGATGCAGAACGGACTCGGCGCGGAGGAGGAGATGGCGGCGTTGTTCCCCTCGGCGCTCGTCGCGGGCGGCCTGTGCTATGTGGCATCGAACAAAGCGGGCCCGGGCCACATCCGCCACATCGGCGAGGGAAACGTCCTGCTCGGCGCCCACAGCAACGGCATGCAGGACCTCATCAACCGCATCCGGTCTGACTTCACCGCGGCAGGTGTTCCCTGCACGGTTGACCCGTCGCTGTTCGACGCGCGCTGGCGCAAGCTGGTATGGAACATCCCGTACAACGGCCTGTCGGTCGTGCTCAACGTGGAGACTGACCGCATCATGGCCCATCCCTCGTCGCGCGCGCTGGTGGCGGATATCATGAAGGAAGTCGTGCTGGGCAACCATGCGTGCGGCGGCACGATCGAGGAAGGCTATATCGCCGAACTAATGGCCGTGACCGACCGGCTGAAGCCATACAGCCCGAGCATGAAGTTGGACTATGAGGCCGCGCGGCCCCTCGAAGTCGAGTACATACATCGCCGCCCCGTCGCCGCTGCGCGCGCGGCGGGATTCGAGATGGCGCGTGTCGAGGCCCTGGCAGCCGAACTCGAATTCCTTGACGCACAGCGGCGCGGGGAGTTCGCTGCAGATCGGAAAACGTTAAACAACTGAAGGAGATGCGATGAGCTTTCCCGAGAGCCCTGAAGTCCGCTATCAGATGCTCCGCCCGGCGCAGATTGTCGCGCGGCGCGAAGCGTGCCCGGCTGCGTACATTCCGCTGGGCAACGTCGAGTGGCACGGCGTGCAGAACCCGCTCGGCGCCGACACGCTCCAGGCAGAAGGCATAGCGATCCGCGCCGCGCAGAAGGGCGGCGGGCTGGTGATGCCGCCCCTGTGGTACTTCGCGCCCGACCACGAGATGACAGGCTATATCGAGCGCGGCCGCGATGCCATTGCGCGTGAAATGCATCTTCCGCCCGAGAACTTCATGCTGACTAACGACCCGGCCCAGGTCCGCACGGCAAATGAGCGCTACCAGCAGATGCTTGTGGACATGCTGCTCCTCGCCGAGACGCTTGGATTCAGCGTCGGCATCCTCGTTGCCGGGCACTACCCGCTCATCGCGCATGCGATCGCGGCCGTCATCCAGTTCGCCACGCTGCGGTCGCACGACCCCGCACGCACGCGCCGCCCGGGCCTCGATCTTATCCCATGGGCATGCTGCGAGCCAGTGCTGCGTTACCAGCTCGAGAACCTTGCGCACGTCGGCGACCACGGCGGGTACTGGGAGACGTCCAACGTCATGGCAATGTATCCGCAGACCGTTGACCTCGCGGCGCTTGGCCCGGCCGGCGAGCCGCAGGTCGGCATCGGCGGCAGTCGCCCGCCGCACGAGGCGAACGCCGCCGACGGCCGGCAGCACATCGAAGCGTGCGCGGACCTTATGATCCGGGAGGTCAAGGTGCGCATCGAGCATCCCGACTGGTTCCGCCATGCCGCCTTCACGATGGCGCAGGGAAAGTGGAAGCAGGATGCCGTGTGATCCCGCGATCGCGGCAACGCACTCGAACGAGTTCATCAACCCCAACCGCAAGAGGAATCAACCATGGCTCAGAAGCTCAAGATCGGCATCATCGGCGCAGGCGGCATTGCACGCGGCCCGCACATCAACGGCTGGAAACAGGTGGCGGACGCGGAAGTCGTCGCCGTGTGCGACATTAGCAAGGGCGCAGCCGAAAGCATGGCGCGCGAGCACGGCATCCCCAACGTGTTCACCGATTTCCGCGAGCTGGTGAAGCTCACGGAGATCGATGCGGTGGACATCTGCACGCCGAACCGCGTGCATACGCCCGCGGTGCTCGCCGCGTTCGCCCGGCGCAAGCACGTGCTGTGCGAGAAACCCCTGGCGGTCACCGTGCGCGAAGTGAAGCAGATGCAGGCGGCGGCAGCACGCGCGCGCAAGCTGCTGATGACCGCGCAGCACCAGCGGTTCAGCGGCATCAGCACCGCGGTCAAGCAGTTCATCGCAACGCATCCGATCGGCGAAGTGTATCACGCGCGCGTCCATGCCGTGCGGCGCAACCTGCTGCCCACGAATCCCGGGTTCATCGATCCGGCGCTCAGCGGCGGCGGGCCGTGTATGGACATCGGGGTCCATGCGCTTGACCTGGCGATGTGGCTGATGGATTCCCCCATGCCCGTCCGCGTCTCCGGGAGGATGATGACGAATTTCGCCATGGGGCACGACATTCCAGGCGCATGGGGCGACTGGGACAGGAAGCTGTTCGGCGTCGAGGATTTCGCTTCGGGTTTTGTGCACTTCGAGAACGGAGCGACCATGGTGCTCGAAGCAAGCTGGCTGCAGCACCAGCAGGAGAAGGAGGACATGAGCTGCCGGCTCTTCGGCCGCAAGGGCGGCGTGAGCTGGCCGGCCGGGCATTACTCGAGCGCGGCAAACGGCGCGCTGTTCGATGCAGCCATCCAGGCGCACCATGTCCAGTCCGCCCACGCAGAGGAGATAAAGGCGTTCGCCCACGCCGTCCGCACCGGCGGCCCCTCGCCCGTGCCCGTCGACCAGACGATCAAGGTCATCGCGATCCTCGAAGGCATCATGCGCTCGAGCGAACGGGGCGGCAGGGAAGTCGCACTGAACCTGCGGAATGGGAAATGAGCGCCGCGAACATTGCGCTTGCGGGCTGCGCGGACATTCACACGCCCGGCTTCATCAAGCGGCTCAAGGACCGCACCGACGTGCACACGCTCGCCGTGTGGGTGGCAGTTCCGTAGACGCAAGCGCCCCGGGATTCCTTGAATGCTGCCACGGCGATCAGGCGCTCGTCTCCGCGGCGGCAGCCAGGGCGGCCGCCCGCCGTTGTTTGAGTTCCGCGCGGATGTCGTCCATGCGCGATTCGGTGAGCGGATACCTGTAGAGCAGGAGAAGCACGAGGCCCTGAAACGCCAGCGGGCCGAACGTGAAGAGAATGCGGAGCAGGAAATACGTCTGCTCCGACTGCGCGCCGCCCAGCTTGGCGTCAAAGCCCGTCATGTTGAGGATGAAACCCGAGCAGGCGACGGCAAACGCCGAGGCTGACTTCATGACCACGGCTGAGACGGCGCCGAACATGCCTTCACGCCGCCGGCCGGAGTTCATCTCGTCGACGTCCACCACGTCAGCCTGCATCGAGCCGAGGATCGTATACGTTGCCGAGATGCCTATCGAGTAGGAGATTGGCGTCAGCAGCAGCAGCCAGGGGTGGCGCGGGTCGAAGAGGACCCATCGCATCAAGTCGCCGGTCATCATCAGGACCAGCGCGCAGCGCAGCGCGCCATGCTTGCCCAGCCGCCTGCTCACGCGGGCAATAAGGGGGATGCCAATCATTGCCATGCCCGTGCCGAGCATGCCGGTGATGCCGCCGATGCCTGACGCGGCGGTCATGTCGCCCCTGAACACGTAGAAAATGCTCATGTAGCCGCCGATCATCTCGAAGAGCCCGCCGCCCAGCGCCATGATGACATAGATGCCGGTGACTCTCCAGAAATGGACATTGTCGGCGCAGCCCCTGACGGCCTTGAAGAAATTCTCGTTCTTGGCGGGCCGCACCGTGTCGGCCTGCAGGCGTTCGCGGCATACCGCTGCCGCGATCACGGCGGTCACCATCGCTATCGAGCCGAGAATCAGGCTCAGCCAGCGTGCGCCGTAAAGAATGCCTCCAAAAGACGACAGGAGACAAAACCGCAGGAACCACGGCGAGATGAACCCGCCGATGCCGTTGATGAAACCACGGTACGCAGCCACCCGCGTGCGCCCGTGATACGATGGCGACAACTCGATGCCCAGCGCATAGAACGGCACGGTGAACACCGTTGATGACGTCTCAATCAGCAGAATCGCCACCGCAAAATACACAAGATACCACGTCTCCGTCATGCCGGGCGGCATCATCCACATGCCGATCGACAGCAGGCCGGTAAGCACGCCGCCGACGGCTATGTACGGCCGCCGCCTGCCCCATCTGGTCTTGGTGTTGTCGGTGATATGGCCGAAGATCGGGTCGTTCACTCCGTCCCAGATCATCTTCAGGCTGCGCACAAGGCCCAGCTTGCCAGGGTCGACCCCGAGCGTCATGTTCAGGATCGGCATCGTCAGCCCCATGACTCCAGCGGCCATGCCCTGGCCAAACCCTCCGAGCGAGTAGGCCAGCAGTTCCCTGCGCGGCGCTTCGCCCGGGCCGCTCGTGTCGAGCCATGCGCGCGCGCGCGCCACAAGACCGGCCCGTGGAGGCGGGGCTGCGGCGGCTCCCTCGGGAACGGGTGGCGGCGCGCCGGGAACCGGCGTCATGTGCGCCAAGGAAGCCGCGGCGGGCATGCCGGGCGCCGCATCATCGCCGCTGGCCGCCGGCCGGTGTTCCTCATCGGCTATCTGCATGTCGTCTGCTGTTCGTACAGTCACAATGACGAATTGTACCAGCATCGGCGGAAATTAGCAACAGTCGTTCCACGCCATGCACAATGCACCGCGGCCTGCCGCGCGCATCAGGCCGCCCCAACGCAGCGGCGTATCGCCTCGATGACCTGGTCCGTCAGCGTGCCGAACATGCGGCTCTTGACGATGCCGACTGCAAGGCCGTAACGCGCGTCGGCAAAGCCCGTGGACCCGCCGTACCCGCCATGGCCGAACACGACGCCCGGCGCGTTGTCCGGCCCCTGCAGACCATAGCCAAGCCCCCACCGGCCTGCGCCCTGCACGGCTGCATCGGCGTCTTCCCAGCGTGTGGCCGCGGCGATCGTCGCGTCAGCAAGCAAACGTACGCCATCCACGCCGTTGCCCATCAGCGCGGCATAGTGGCGGGCAATCGCGCGGGCATTGCCGAAGCCGTTTGACGCAGGAATGCAGGCACGGCGGACATCATCGCGGTTGATCCAGTCCTCCAGCGGGCACACCCACGCCGGAATCGCGCGCTGCGCCACCGGATCGGGAGGCGGTGGCGGGGCCGGGGGCTGCGGCGTTTCAACGGGCAGGGCTTTCTCGGCATCAACGCAGCGCGGGCGCATGCCGGCGGGCATGCCAAAGAACAGCGTGTCGATGCCAAGCGGCCGGCAGACTTCCTCGGCGATGATCCGGCAGAAGTCGCGGCCATCTGCCCGGCGCGCCGTCTCACCCACCAGCCATGAATACGTGATCGCGTGGTAATGCCGCCTGGCCCCTGGCTGATGGAGCGGTGCGGCGGCGGCAAGATAGGCGCACATGGCGCCCCACACGTCCCCACGGATCATCTCGCGCGTTTCGGGCATCATGGGAAGTCCGGCAGTGTGGTTGAGCGCGTGACGGAGTGTGATACCGCCCTTGCCCTGCGCGGCGAACTCCGGCCAGTACCGCGCGATGGGATCATCCCACGACAACACGCCGCGCTCGACCAGGCGATGGACCGCAGTGGCGGCAATGCCTTTTCCGGTCGAGAAGAAGGGGAACAGCGTGCGGCCGTCCACCGCTCGCGACTTGGGCGCGGCCCACGCATCGACGATCATCTCGCCTCCCAGGTACGCAGCAACCTGGACCGCGCTCTCGGAACCGTTGCTGACGGCCTGGTCAAGCATGCGTTGGATTTTGGCACTGGCTGCCCCAGGTGTGGAATGCATCGTTATCGACTCCTCTTGGTTGGCAAAGATCAATGGAGACGCCAGCCTCATCACTTGCACGCGGGCAAGCCGCCGTTACAGGCCGAGCAGCAGGCGGCCGATCTCCGCCGGGCGGTCCCACCGCGTGCCCACGAGCGGCACGGAAGTGCTGAATCCCTCGGCGTAGTCGCACGAGGCGGCCTGCCCGTGCATGCGCGCCTGGCGCAGGGCATAGTCCGCCGGGTCGCCCGACAACTGGCTTGGGTAGCAGGCGGCAACCGCTTTCTTCTGCTCTATCACATTCGAGACATTGACATAGAGATCAGGACGGAAATGATAGCCTGACCCGTCGGCGCGCGACATGTAGAACTCGGTCGTCCAATACAGCTCGTTAAGATGGAGCGCCTTGTACGCGATGCTGAACGCCGCCGAGTGATCGGGTTTCTCGAGCGCCCACAAGGTGATGACTGCGGCAGGCTTGATCTCCGCGAGTTTCGCGGCGACCTTTTCGCAGATGGCGCGATGCGCGTAAAGCTCTCCGTCCATTTCGTCAAACATGGTGAGCTCGGCGCCGATGACTGCGCACGCCGCCTGTTCCTCCTTGATGCGCGTGGCGGCGAGCTCGCTGTTCGGCGGGACCAATCCCACACGGCGTGTCTGCCCGGGCAGCTTGTAGCCGCGCTGCCCCGGCGTGAGACAGAAATCATGGATCGTGTATCCCTTCCGCCGCAGCAGTGTCAGCGTGCCGGTGGCGGACTCGATGTCATCAGGATGCGCACAGATGTAGACGACTGATTGCGTACTCATGGTCTTGCCTCAAACGGTTACGGGATTCGCCACAAAGAGGAGCCGCTTCGTTCCGTTCGGTTCTTGTGCCCTTTGTGCTTTTTCGTGGCAACAGAACGTGTCTTGTCAGTCTCGCCACAAAGAGCCACAAAATCCACAAAGAGGAGCCGCTTCGTTCCGTTCGGTTCTTGTGCCCTTTGCGCCTTTTTGTGGCTAAAGACTCACATTCCTACCCGTCCAGAGCCGGAATGAGTGAAGCGTGCTCACGTTCCACAACTCCTGACAGTTCCTGTGCGTTGACGCTATGCCGCCGCCCGCTCGCGCTGCAGTCGCTTCCGCCTCCTGAACATGGTCGTGTAGGCAAGGCCGGCAACGATGATGCACACGCTGATCACGAAATATGCGCTGTCAGGCAGGTGCAGCAGCGGCGTCCTGCGCAGGACTGAGACGGCGGTTGCGAGGGTCATCAGGCCGGCCCACACGATCGTTATCTGGTAGCAGCCGCGGATGAAGGCGGGGTTCTGCCAGTAGTCCTTCGGCACGTCGTTGCGCGCATACTGCAGTGCGAACGGCATGCCGGCGATCACCGTCACCCACATCGTGAGCGCCAGCGCGCCGTTGGCCAGCAGATCCATGTTCCTCGCCACCCAGATGATCTTGAGCAGGTTGACGGAGACGACGCAGGCGGCGAAGAAAATCAGCGTGCCCCATTGCAGTATATACCCGCGTTTCAGCTCCCGCAAGCCGAGGAGCAGCGAGGCGGCGAGGCCGGTGACCGTGGCACGCTCAAGGCTGGCAAGTGTTTTCCCGGACAGGCCAAGGAAAAGAATCCACGGGAAAAAGCCGAGAAGCAGAACACCCAGGCCCTTCAGATCGCGCATGCAGCCTCCAGCACGTACGAGTTAGGCAACGGGATGCGGATCATCTCCTGTTTCTGCTGCGAGGTGAAAACGCCTTCGATCAGCTTGACGTTCACAAGGGGCATGCTGGCCTCCGATCATGTGGTTTGTGCAGCCCGGCATTTGCCGGGCGTGTCGCATCCCGCCCCACGGCCCTCAGGTAAGAGTGTAGTGGAAATCCAACGACGTGTCAATTGATCCGGCGCAGAAGCATGGCTGTGAATGGCACTGCTGCTATGTTGAGTATCTGGCCGGTCGGTCCTGCCGTGCCAGCGTTTCATCACGTCCGCGGCAGGTGTGCGGTCGATGGCGAAGCCCTTGTCGCCGCGCGAACCGTTGGTGAACTGCGCGCGCACGTTCTGCTCGTCCCATTTCCACCAGTACATGCCGCACTGCCCACTGAATATCGCGCAGCCGTTTCATGGCTTCATTCCGTTCTCCATGCCTCGGTGGCTCTGTGGTTCGCGAGGTCGTTCCCGCCGTTCTTCCCCTCCTTTTTCTCTCCCTCTCCCTCCCTACCTCACCAGCTCGATCAGTGACACGCTGTTTGCGGGCAGTTCGAGTTCATCATGGTACACGCTGTTCGTGATCCGCACAACACGGTCGGGCTCGAACAACTCGAGATCGTCCAAGGCGCCGTACGTCTTCTCTTTTTCGAACCAAAAGCCGCGGTCGGACTTCTGGAGCGTGACAGAGACATTCTGATCATACCGGGTGCCGCTCCATTCACGTTGGCGGCCGACGGGCAGATTGTGGCGCTTGATATGCGCGCTGTCGGCAAGCCATTGCGTGAAGAAATTCGAGTGATGACGGTCGATGCGCCAGTGGCGGCGTGTGCACGCGCCATCAGCGAGGCCGGCGATGCGGAGGGCAACGGGTTGGATGGTGACGGCATGGCGGTTGACGGAGTAGTGGAAGGCGAGGACGCGCACGGCGCCGTCGTCGCCGCGCGCGGCGAGGGCATCGGCGTAACGCACGCCCGGGGCGCCTTCAGGGACTGTGACGGTCGCGGCGAGGCGCGGCGCGCCCTCCATGCGGCGGTACAGCTCGATGGTGTTGTAGCCGGGCGTCTTCAGTGTGCCGGCCCGATGTCCCCAGGCAAGATACCTGCTCACACCGGCATCATAGCACACTTTGTACAACGCCGCGTACCACGCAGCGCCAAGCTCGGTCGCCTCGCCGCCCCAGATCCTGCGGTTGTCCTCATCGCGGAGCAGCATGCCTTCCTCGACGACGACCGGCAGGCCGCCAAGGGGCAGCATGCTCTGGCGCAGGGCGGCGACGACGTCGGCAAGGTCGCGCGGGTCGTTGCCCATCTGGTCGTCGCCTTCCTGCGGCGTCTTCCTGCGCGCGAGCAGGCCATAGCACGAGAGCGAGAGCGAACCGGCTTTTCGCGGCAGCGCGCCTTCCGCGAAGACCGGCGTGCCGTTCGTCACCCATTGCGCAAGGCGCGCAGGCCAGTCGCCGCGCGGCCTGACGAAATTGCCGAAATCGAGCGCCATGCCCGGCACCGACGTGCGCGCCGCGGCAAGCGTGACATCGTAGATCCGCTGATACTGCTCGAATGTGCCCGACCACCATGCCCGGTTGTCCGGCTCGGTCATCATGCGATACGACCACGAGGAAACCGCATCGAGGCCGTAGCGTGAAACGAGATGGGCGAACAGGTTGCTGATGTACGCGGCGTACGCATCCCAGTCGCGCGGCGGACCGGGATTGGCATACGTGAACCGTTCTTCCGCGGGCTTTTCAGCAATGGCTGACGGCACATTCCCGATGACAAGGCGCACATCCAGACCGTTCGAGATGACCGAATCGATGAGCGCATCGAGCGGAGCGAAGTTGTACACCGGATGGCCGGCGGCATCGAACGTGAGCATGGTGTCATTGTCGCGCCGGCCGCCGGTGGCAGTCATCAGAATGGCCTCGCGGTAGAACGGTTCGATCTCCCGTCTGATTCCCCCGCCGCTGGTGTTCATGCGCGCCCAGAGCGGCGTGACGAGCCGGCCCGTCACGCGTCCGGCATTGACGTTGACAACGAGCGGCGGCAGCGTTTCCGCCGGCGGCGCGCAGCGTATCTCGCAGAGCGTCTTGATGGGCCCGAAGGTGACGAGGCCGAAGCTGGTGATCCGCGCGTTCGTCAGCGCGGCCGCACGGGCGAAGATGGCGTCAACCCGTTCCACGAACGCAGTGCCGCACGAGAACATTGTCAGGTGCTGCTTCCATCTGCCCGGGAGGTCAATCGGCCGGTATGGCTGGTACGGCACGGCGAGCGATTCATGGACTGACGCATGGTAGTTGCTCAGTGTGCCGTCTTCAACAGGCAGGAGGTCGTAACCAACGCTGCCGTTGCGCGAAGGCTTTTTCGAGGGCGTGAGGGCGATGTCGCGCGCCGGGATGCTCTGCTGCGCCGCGCTCACACGGGTGACGAGCTCCTCAAGCTCGTTGCTCGTCACGAGCCACGAGGCGAACGTGATATGCGGCCGCGCGCCCAGGCCCATCGCGCATGACACCGTCGGCACAGCCATCGCGGCGGTCCACACCTGCGTGAGCACCGCCTCGCTCTCCGGATCGAGGAACGCCTGGAGAGCGGCCACCGTCTTCCCCTCGGGAATCTCCGGCGCAGCGGAAACGGCAAGGGCGGCCGATGCGGCGATCACTGCGCGCGCGCGAGTGATGAATGATGCCATGATGTCTCCCTTCGTTGCGTCACGGACGAGTGCGGGCGCCTCATCCGGGAGCGCACCTTCTGCATTTACGGGCGCGGAGCGCCCATCGCGCCCGCGGCCCCGCCGCGCGAAATCACTTCCCGCACAACAGGCGGCAGACCGTTGCGGCCGTCAGGATGAATCCGCAGGCAAAAACAATCCAGCCAGGCAGGCGCACACGCGTGCATCGATGCCAGAGCACGACGCCGGTGACGGCGAAACCGATCATCGCGATGCCGACTGCATCAAGCATCAGCGCCCACAGATCGTACAACCAGCCGCCGCCATATCCGTGCAAGCGGTGGAACACGGCCATGACACGCTGCCACCCCTGCCGCCGTTCGGTCACGACCGCCGTCGCTCCATCGGCGGCGACGACCGCCTCGAACGACACGCCCGGGCGGGTGACCGTCACGCGCCATGTGCCGTCGGTGCGGCGCGCGGCGGGGGCACGCTTGCCGCGCAGGCCGAGCTGTCCCTGCAGCGCAGCCGCATAGGCCGCCCCGTCCCGCGCAGCCTCGAGCGCCGCGGTGTCGAGCGTGACAGTGCGGTGCGACACCGCCTCGCTCGCCCGGCCGAACCACCCACCGTGCACCACCACATAGCCGGTGGCGAAGTACATCACCACGAACGCGGCAAGCGCAAAACTGCTGTATAGATGCACCTGGCGGACATGCTTGATCATGATCACCCGATGAAGTAGAGACAGGCCATGAATGCGCCGGCCAGGACGCAGCCGCCCGCGACGGCGATGAACGCACTGCGCAGCTCCTTCTGCCGCCGCGCCCAGAGGTAGATGCCGCTGGCGACGAGGAACAGCGTCGTCCAGACAGTGATCTCGCTGTACCCCCCCCACAGACGCAGGAAGCGCGAGCCGGGCACCGCGCCCGTCGAACAATGCAGAAACCCCATGATGGACCGGATGCCCGTGGACTGCGCCTCGACACGCACTGTTCCCGCCGCGCGGTCGGTTGCGACGGCATAGCGCTTCCCCGGCCTTACGATCTCGAAGTGAAGATCGCCGCGCACATCCCGCTTCATGTTCCACGGCGGCACCCAGCCGGCAAGCCCGAGCTCGTCTCGCACTGCTTCCGTCAGTTTCACGTTGCCAGCCCCGGCGGGGAAGGCCGCGCGGTGTTCCCACGTATGCTTCCCGCCGGGCCACGCGGGGATGAGCCACGGATGGTTGAACCCGAGCACGCTGATGCCGAGCGCCAGGAAATACCACGAGACGAACAGCCCGCCGTAGAGATGGATGTTCAGCATCCAGCGGCGCACGCGGGACGGCGGGTGCGCGCGGTGATGACTGTCATTGGTTGTTGCCATTGTCCCGCTCCGTGAATCACTCAGTTGGTGCGCACCGGCGCGGGCGCGGGCGATTCCGGCCGTGGCGCCGCCTGCACGGTGCGCTGTGGCGCGGCGTTCGTGGGCGGCGCGGTGACGAGCGTGACGACGCAGTGGGCGGGCAGCGCGACAGTAAACGCGCCCTTGTCCGGGCGGATGCGGTCGAGCGCCTTCCACGTCTCATCCGCGCTCGTCAGGAAGCCGGCGAGTTCAGCCATGGGGGCTTCGGGAATGTTCCTCAGCGACACGCGCATCTCCGCCTTGTCCGCCGTCTGGTTGCCCAGGATGACCGTGAGTGTCTTCTGCCCGTCATGGACAAAGGCGCAGACGGGATACTCCGGCGACGTGGGCAGCGCATCAATGCGCACCGCGCCCGGGCGGATGTATCTGAAGAAGTGGCGCGCAACGGCAAGCTTCTTCGACGTGCGGTTGCCTTTGCATGTGAGGTTGTACTGGCTGACGCGCGAGCCATCCTGGAACGACCAGTAAATCCACGCGTGCAGATCGCCGTACACGAGCGCGTCGTGCATGTTGAGCGCCATGGTGACCACTCCGTTTGGCCGGCCCTGCCCGCCGCCCCTGCGGCGTTGCGTGCTGATCCACTCGGGCGGATTGCCTGATGTCTCGGTCATCCAAAGCTGCTTGCCATCGCGGCGGGCGAAGACGGCGTAATCGGCCCAGCCTTTCGCGGCGCTCGCCACCGTCTGGCCATCGGCGGCGTAGCCGTGGAACGCCCAGGCGAGAAACGCGTCCGCGGCGTCCGGGTTGGCCATGACGCGCGCAAGGTGGTTGCTGTTGGCCGTCCAGCGGTACCCGCCCGCGCCGTCCGTGCACATGTGCTCGGGGCCGAAGAGCTTGATGGGCAGGCCAAGGCGCTTGAACGTGCGGCCGACTTCAGCCGCGGCCTCGGCGTAATCATTGCTGTAGGGGCTGTAGACGCACGAGTTGTACGGTTCGACGAACTCGAGTTCATTCTGGATGCTGAGCGCAAAGACGGGCACGCCGTACACCGCCTCGAACCCCGTGCAGTACGCGGCGAGGAACTTCGCGAAATGCGCGCGGCGGTCGGGGCGCAGGCTCCCGCCCTTCTTCGTGCTGTTGTTCGTCTTCATCCATTTCGGCGGGCTCCAGACCGTGGCCACGAGGAGCAGCTCGTCAAGCCTGC
>JAAYZF010000302.1 GCA_012514975.1 bacterium | reverse complement strand
GCGGCGACGTCATCGCGTCGTGATGGTAGTTGTAAAGGCTCTGGGGATTGCCTTCCCAGTTGTGGCAGCCGACATAGTTCGCCTTGATCGCGATCTTCTCGCCCGCGACGTAGCCGGCCAAGCCGCGGCCATTCGTCTCGTTGAACGAACGGAACAGCGCGTCCCACGCGCCCGTGCACGTCGCCTGTCCCGTGAGTGCGAGCAGCACGTTCGAGAGGATGAGGTCAACGGCCGGCTGATAGTTGTTGAAGCTCTGCAGCCAGTAGCTGGTCGTCACGCCGTTCCAGAGCGTCGCGTCCGACGTCCGCGCCCATGCGACACGTCCGGGGAATATCCCGCGGGCAACGCCCATCGGATTGGTAGACCCCTCGGGCGCGATCCACGGCAGGTCGATCGTCTGGAAGAAGGTCGTCGTCGACCACGGGCTCCATGCGCCGGTGTTGTCTTCGTACTGGACATGCCAGTAATAGCGCGTGCAGTTGGTCAGCACGCCTTCCGGGACGGTGATGTTCGTCTTTGCCGTCGCGGTGAATTCGTCCCACGCGAGCGGGGAAAATGAAGAGGACGTGCTGATCTGCCAGCGGCTCGTCCTGTGCGGCGAACCGTCCGGGTCGCTGTACACCGTGGCGATGAGCGTGACGTTGTTCGACTGTCCGACGCCGTTGTAGATGGGCCTCTTGTTGACAGGCCTGTTCGGCGCGGCGGCAAACACGATTGCCGGGAGGGCGGACGCAGCGATGGCGGCATACAGCAGGTGTCTGAGGTTCATGGCACTCCTCTCATTGGTTGTGGAATCACGTGACGATGTTTTCTATGCAGTCAGTTTCCGGCCTTCGCAGAGCTGGCGCCGGATCATGCCGTTGTTCAGTGTGTCGTGGGTCGATCCCATCCAGTCGAGCATGCGCAGCCGGAGCCGCGAGAGCTCGGGTGCGCACGCCTGATCGGCCACGCGGTTCTTCAGCTCGCCCGGATCGGCGTCAAGATCGTACAGCTCGTCCTCGCACGTCGCATTCCAGACGTATTTCCACCGGCGGTCGCGCACCATTCGCTGGCTGAACGAGCCGAACTGGTTGCCGTGGTACGAGGCGAAGATGTCCCCTCTTTTTCCTTTCGCCGGTTTGTCGGCGAAAGGAAAAAGAACAGTGCCGGAGAAGGACGCGGGAATGGCGGCGCCGGCTACGTGGCAGAACGTGGTTGCAAGATCGACCGCGTTCGACACGAAATCGCCGCACGTCGCGCCCGCGGGCACAACGCCGGGCCAGCGCATCATCATCGGCACGCGCACCACGTCGTCGTACATGACGTAATGCTTGTCGACCATGCGATGGCTGCCGCACATGTCGCCGTGGTCGGATGTGTAGATCACGAGCGTGTTCTCGCGCATGCCAAGCCGGTCAAGCGTATCGAGCACAAGCCCCAGCGCGTGGTCAACAAGCGAGACGACACCGAGATACCGCGCCACGATGGGCGCCCAGTCGTCCCACGTCATGTTCTCAACATTCCACGTGCGCAGCATCTGCCGCTGGATGAGCGGCTTGCCCTCGAACGAATCGTTGAATCCCGGCCATGGAGTGATCGACTTCGGATCGTACATCGAGGCGAACGGCTCGGGCGGGTCGCACGGCAGGTGCGGCTCGGTGAGATGCCAGTGGATGAACACAGGGTCGGGATACTCGCGTGTATACTCGAGGAACCTGATCACCTGGTTCGCGCTCCATACGGGCCTTGACTCGGCGGCGGAGATGTGCGTGTCTGCCGCGCCGGCAAATCCGGAGCGTGGCGCCGGTTTGAGCCCGCGCGCCTTGCGCCACTGGCCATAGCGCCACTCGGGCACGTAATCGTGGAATCCATAGTCAACCGGCGTGAGCTTCGGGTCGACATGCCAGCGGCCTATGTGGATCGCGTGATAGCCCGCGTCACGCACTGCACGAGCGCAGGTCGGCTGCTCGGGGCTGAACGGTTTGAACGTTTCGCCGTCGTAGTTGAAGATGGTGCCGTGCTCCGTCGGCCAGCGGCCGCTTAGAAGCGAGCAGCGCGCGGGAACACAGATGGGAATGGGAGTGAACGCGTGCGAAAAGTTCGCGCCTTCACGCGCCAGGCCGTCCATGGCAGGTGTTTGGACGAGCGGATGCCCGTTGACGCCCGTGCAATCGTAGCGATGCTGGTCAGCGTAGACAAAAAGTATGTTTGGTTTTGCCGCTACGTCCATGGTACGCCCGTGTCACCAGAAGCATCCAGAAAGGCCCGGTACGTCAGGGCATGAAGTCAATATCATATGATACCATAAATGCGCGGCAAAAGCGAGCAGGCATCCGAGGCGCCCACGAATTCCGATATCAGGGCTGGCGCGGTTGACGCGCGTCCGCCGCGATCGCGTGCGGGCCGACACGGAGGATGCCCGTGTCCGCCGGCGTGCGGGGTACGACGTGACTCCAGTCACGTCGGCGCCTGGAATGCGCGCGTCCGGCTGACACGTTGACG
>JAAYZF010000301.1 GCA_012514975.1 bacterium | reverse complement strand
CGCGCAATCCTTGAGAATGTAGCCCGCGGCGCCGGCGTCGATCATTTTCGAGACGAACGACGCATTGTTGTGCATTGACAGGGCGATGACCTTGACGCCGATGAGATCGTGCGTGATTTCGCGCGTGGCGTCGATGCCGCTTATGCCGGGCATGGCGACGTCCATGATGACGACATCCGGTCGCAGATTGCGGGCCATGGAGACAGCGGAGGCGCCGCCGTCAGCCTCGCCGACCACATCAATGCCGGGCTGCCGCGCGAGCAGGGCATGCAGCCCGTCGCGCACCATTTTGTGGTCGTCGGCGATAAGCACGCGTATGTTTGAAGTATCGAGCATGTTCAAGCCGATGGTGTCTTCGGTAACGAGTGTACCATGCCGGCACGGGCTGCGCAATCGGGGAAATGGGTAGTGGGCCTTGCCAAAAACCCTATGAGCACCGGGGAATTCCCGTGGCGTCATTTCTCCAGCGGCGTAATCCCCTCGAGCACGGCGTATTTCGTCAAATCCGCAAGAGTGTGGAGGTCTGTCTTCTCCATGATCTGGTGGCGGTAGCTTTCGACTGTCTTCCTGCTGAGTTTGAGTATGCTGGCCACTTCCTTGGTGGACTTGCCTTCAGCGTACAACTGGAGGACCTGGCGTTCGCGCGGGCTGAGCAGTTCACCCCGTCTGACTGCGCCGTGTCCGTTCTTGTGCATGAGGTTGTTGATCAGCACGCCGGCGATTTTCGAGCTGACATACACTTCGTCGCGCAAGACGGCCTGTATGGCCCTTGTGAGCTCCTCGAACG
The DNA here is from genome assembly GCA_012514975.1 of bacterium. Classification (GTDB taxonomy): domain Bacteria; phylum Auribacterota; class UBA3054; order UBA3054; family JAAYZF01; genus JAAYZF01. Next base: position 11,903 of record JAAYZF010000301.1, on the reverse strand, counting down.
CGCAGTCTTTGAGCAGATAGCCGTGTGCGCCCGCTTCGAGCATGTCGCGCACGAGCCGGCGGTCCGAGTGCATGGACAGGGCGATGACCCTGGTGTCGTGAACGGCCTCGCGGATCATCCGTGTCGCCTCGATGCCGTTCAGCCCGGGCATGCCGACGTCAATGACGATGACATCCGGCCGCAGCGACTTGGCGAGATCAATGCCTTTCTCGCCCGTTTCAGCCTTGCCCACGACCTCGAATCCGTCCTCGCGGGACAACAGCGCCGTCAGCCCCTCATGCACCAGCGTATGGTCATCAACCAGCAGTACACGTGTGCTCATCCGCACCCCCTCATGTTCCAGACGGCATATGCTACGGCATTGACTAGTGGCACTATCCTCCAGCACCGCGGGATGCTGGCCGGGTTCCATGGTGGCGTGCAGCCAACCAGTGATCAATGAGAAGCGCTGCAGGCGAAGCCGCCTTGACGAACGCCGCCAGCGCATCGCTGGCAAACCAATTATACCCCTTGTTTTCCTTCTCCGCCATCAGGATTTTCGGAAGTTTTCACTTCGAAAAACCTTAGGCCCCCGGGAAATTGCGAAGGTGGTAGGGCGAATTGAGCTGATAAACACTGGGAAATGCGGGCGGAATGGGCGAACACGGACACATGACGCAAATGACCCGTGACCAGCCATTTGCCGTCACGACACCATGATCCGGTTGCGCCGCAACTGATTTACTGCAGGTGCGGCTCGAGGATGGCGTGGAGCCTTGCGCGGGCATCAGCGCCGAGAGGCAGAAGAGGGAGGCGGATATCGTCGGCGATCCTGCCCATCATGGCCAGGGCGGCCTTGACGGGGATCGGGTTGGTTTCCATGAACATGGCGCGGCACACGGGGAAGAGATCGCGGTGGAGCTGTTCAGCGGCCGAGAGGTCGCCTTTGAACACCGCGCGCGTCAGCGCGGCCATTTTCTGCGGCAGCACGTTGGCCACGACGGAGATCACGCCGCAGCCGCCGATCGCCATGAGCGGCAGCGTGAGGGAATCATCGCCAGAGAGCAGATCGATCTGGCAGCCGGTAAGGATGGCGCTCGCCTGGTCCATCGAGCCGGTGGCCTCCTTGATGCCGACGATGTTGGGGAGTTTGGCGAGCTGGATGACGGTTTCAGGCGCGATGGACACGCCGGTGCGGCTTGGCACGTTGTAGATGACGATGGGCAGCGCTGTTTCGGCGGCGATGGCCTCGTAATGCGCGCGCATGCCAGCCTGCGTGGGTCTGTTGTAATAGGGAGTGATGACCAGCACGCCGTCCGCGCCGGCGTTCTCTGCGTGTTTCACGAGCCGGAGCGCCTCGGCCGTCGAGTTCGAACCTGCGCCGGCGAGGACGGGGACGCGTTTGCGTGCGGCTTTGACGACGGCATCGACGACGGCGTTGTGCTCTTCGTGCGAGAGGGTGGGGCTTTCACCCGTGGTGCCGCAGGGCACTATGCCGCTGGTTCCGCTTGCGATGTGCCACTCGACGAGGTCGTTGATCGCGGCGAAATCAACCTCGCCATTCCTGAAGGGAGTGACGAGCGCGACAATGGAGCCTTTGAAAACGCTTCTCATGCTGTCCTCACAATCACGGTGGACGGTCATCGGCAATGCACGGTGGCATTATAGCAAAGGCGCCACTGAAATGCCACCCCTGGCGCTACTGTGGTTCCTTGCAGACGCCGAGCGGATAGTATGGGATCATCTGTTTCTGGAGGAATTCCAGCGCCTGCACAGGCTGCATGCCCCAGCAGGTCGGGCAGATTGACAGCATTTCGACGATCGAGAAGCCGAGGCCGGCGATCTGCACGTCAAAGGCCTTGCGAATGGCTGCGCGGGCCGCGCGGATGTTCTTTGGCGTATCGAGCGCGCAGCGCTCGGCATAGGCGGTGCCATTGAGCTGCGCAAGCATCTCGACGATCTTCATGGGCCAGCCGGCAGCGTTCTTGTCGCGGCCCGCGGGCGTCGTGGTGGTCTTCTGGCCCTGGAGCGTGGTCGGCGCCATCTGCCCGCCGGTCATTCCATACACGGCGTTGTTCACAAAGAACACGGAGATGCGCTCGCCCCGGTTCGCCGCGTTGACGATCTCTCCGGCGCCGATGGCGGCGAGGTCGCCGTCGCCCTGGTACGTGAAGACGATCTTGTCCGGGTGGCAGCGGCGCATGCCGGTGGCAACGGCTGGAGCGCGCCCGTGCGCCGCCTCGCAGCAATCGAAGTCCCAGTAGAAGTACGCGTACACGGCGCAGCCGACCGGCGCGACGGAGAGGACGCGGTCGCGGATGCCGAGCTCGTCGATGACTTCGCAGATGAGGCGGTGCGCGACGCCGTGGCCGCAGCCGGCGCAGTAGTGCGTGCATTCGTCACGCAGTGATGTGGGGCGGGAGTATTCCATCACCAGACTCCATTATCCATGCGCCCGTTTCGGGGCGCGGGTTGTTGTTCCGCCGTTTCCACGGGTGAACCCGTGGCTGCCGACATGCGCCCGCTCCGGGGCGCTCGCGGCACAGCGTGTGCCGCTGAAGTGAACGTGGCGGCATCCATCGCGGCGCCACAAGAACGGCCGTTGCCGTTCACCCCGGAGGGGTGCGTGTGAGCAGGCAACGCTCAGCGCTCAGCCTCGGCACACTCTTTCCGTGCAGCCTCGACGACTTCATCGACGGACATGACGTTGCCGCCCGTACGGCCGTAGAAGCCGACCGGGCATGCGCCGGCGACGGCGAGGCGTGCGTCTTCGATCATCTGGCCGCAGCTCATCTCGACGACCATCATGCGTTTCACGCGCCCGGCCAGGTCGCCAAGCGCCGCGTATGGATAGGGCCAGAGGCTGATTGGGCGGAACACGCCGGCCCTGATGCCCTCTGCGCGGAGGATGGTTGCCGCGTCGCTGCAGATGCGTGCGGGGATGCCGTACGCGACGAGAAGCAGCTCTGCATCCTCCGCCCGGTCCGTTTCGAAGCGCACCTCCTCCTTGCGCATCCGCGCATACTTGCGCTGCAGGTCGCGGTTGTGTTCTTCGAGCTGGTGTGTGTCGAAGAGCAGCGAGCGGATGCATCTGCCCGGGCGGCCCGCCGCGCCGGTAAGCGCCCACGAGCCGCGCTCGAACGAGACGCCCGGCAGGCGCAGGTGTGCCGGTTCGCGGACGGCGAGCGGCTCCATCATCTGGCCGAGGAGGCCGTCGCTGAGGATCATCACCGGGGTGCGGTACTTGAACGCGAGATCGAATGCAAGATAGACGAAGTCGTGCATTTCCTGCACCGTGGCGGGCGCGAGCACGGCAAGATGATAGTCGCCGTGGCCGCCGCCCTTGACCGACTGGAAGTAATCAGACTGCGCCGGGCCGATGCCGCCGAGCCCCGGGCCGCCGCGCACGACATTGGCAATGACGGCCGGCAGCTCGCATCCGGCGAGATAGGAGATGCCTTCCTGCATGAGGCTGATGCCGGGGCTTGACGACGTCGTCATTGCGCGCATGCCGGTGGCAGCCGCGCCCATGATCATGCTGATCGCCGCAAGCTCGCTCTCGGACTGGAGGAACACGCGGCCGGCCTCGGGCATGCGTCTGGACAGGTATTCGCTGATCTCGTTCTGCGGCGTGATCGGGTAGCCGAAGTACGCATCGCAACCCGCCTGCACGGCGCCCTCGGCCATGGCGATGTTGCCGCTGAGCAGTTGTTTCCGTTGGTCGGACATAGGTGTGAAGTACGAAGTACGATGTACGAAGTACGATGTATGCTTGTTGACCACCAAATATCAAATAGCACATGTCAGATGTCAGATGACAAATGTCACTTCCCGCTCCTCGCCTTTTTCGCTTTGTCGTCCCTGACCGTAATGGCCGCGTCAGGGCAGACGAGGACGCACTGCAGGCAGCCGAGGCAGCCGGCGGGGTCTTCAGCCTCGGTGGGATACACGCCGCGCGCGTTGAGCGCACAGGCGGGCCTGAGCATCTTTTTTGGGCACACCGCAATGCAGAGGCGGCATGCCTTGCAGCGGGCAGCATCTATTTCGACATGAGCCATCAGGGTTTCTCCTCGCGCAGGCGGCCGCGCCAGTGCAGCTTCTCGCGCAACACCTCGATATATGAGCGGCGCCGGCAATGGATGAACTTGACCGAATGGTCGCTGAGGCGCAGCGACACCGTGTCATCAGGGCCGAGAAGCCGGGTGATCTGACCATCGATCGAGAGGTGCACCTCTCGCCCCGGCGCCCCGTTGCGCACGTCGATCGTGCACGCGCGCGGCAGGATGATCGGCCGGTTGCTCAGTGTATGCGGACAGATCGGCGTAAGCACCAGCGCATCGGTCGTCGGGAACACGATGGGCCCGCCCGCGGAGAGCGAATGCGCGGTCGAGCCGGTGGGCGTCGCGAAGATCAGTCCGTCAGCCTCGTACGTGGTGAAGAACTCGCTGCCGAGGATGACATCGAGGACGATGAGCCGCGCTTCGCCGCCATGCTGGAACGTCACGTCGTTCAGCGCGAAGGGCAGCGCCTCGGGCGTGCCATGCCGTGCGGCGACTTGCGCGGCGATGGTTGCGCGCTTGATGATCTCGCAGTTGCCGGATCTGATCTGCGCGAGCGTGGACGGCAGCTCGTTGAGCAGCGTGTCCGCCATGAACCCGAGCGACTCGCCCGGGTTGACGCCGAGGATGGGCAGCCCATGCGGCGCCGATTCGCGCGCCGCGCGGAGGATCGTGCCGTCGCCGCCCACGACGACGAGCCAGGTGACTGCGCCGAGGAGGCTGCCGAGCGGCGCGACGCCGGCGGTGATGCCTGCCGCGCGTGCCGTCTCCGCTTCGAGGCGGCAGGTGAAGCCGTGCCTGCCGAGCGCATCGACAATCGTGCGCGCCGCGGCGACGGCATTCGCCTTCGACACGTTGGCGATCACGCCGACAGGTCCGTCAAGCAGGCTGTTTCCGCTCATATGCGCGCTCCAAGAAGATACTCGACATTGCCGGCCGGGCCGCGCAGGGGGCTCTCGATCTCGCCGAGGATGGTCCATCCCAGGCCGGCCATCGCCTCGCGGATGCCGTCCACGGCAGTGCGGCGCACGTGTTCATCGCGGACCACGCCGCCCTTGCCCACATGCTTCGGCCCTGCCTCGAACTGCGGCTTCACCAGCGCCACGACAACTGTTCCCGCGTGCGCCAGCGCCGCTGCCACGGGCAGCAACAGCCGCAGCGATATGAACGACGCGTCGATCACCACGATGTCGGGCGGCTCGGGCACATGCTCGCGCGAGAGGAACCTCGCATTCGTCTGTTCGAGCGAGACCACGCGGCCGTCCGCGCGCAGTTTCGCGTGCAACTGGCCGGTGCCGCAATCGACGGCATAGACCTTCCGCGCGCCGCGCTGGAGCAGGCAGTCGGTGAACCCGCCGGTCGACGAGCCGATATCGAGCGCGAGCATGCCGGCAGGATCAATGTCAAACGCGTCGAGCGCCGCGGCGAGCTTCACCCCGCCCCGGCTGACATACGGCATGCGCTCACGGACGGCGACGGCGAGTTCGCGCGAGCCCTGCATGAGCCGCCTGCAGCCGCCCTCGACGATGACGGACACCTTTGCCCCCGGCTTCGCGTCGCGCCTGCCGCCGATCTCGATCTCGCCGGCGAGGAGGGCACGCTGCGCCTGCTCGCGCGTTTCGAAGCAGCCGAGGCGCACGAGCGCGCTGTCAAGCCGCTCCGTCACGGGGCGGCCCTGATGAGTGCCAGCCAAGGGAGGTACGCAAACCGAATTCATGCCGAGAGTGTCACCGGCCATATACATGGTAACAGAAAAAGGCGGTTTTGGCAAAAAGAGAGTTGAGCCGGTGCATAGCGTTGGGAAACGGCGGGCAGTTCATGCTCTGTACTTGATGCCTGCCAAGGCGCAGCCTCAGCCACTTTCACATACCCGGGACTTCCTTGTCGGGATGGAGCTCCTTGAGGTGGCGGAGATGCTGGCGCACGGAGTCGGTGATGCGCGTGGCGACATCGAGGGCGTTACGCCCTGCCTCGCCCGAGACGACCGGGCGTTCACCGTTCATCACGCACGTGACGAAGCTCTGGATTTCCGACTGGAGCGGCTGCTGGCCGGAGAAATTGATCTGCTCGTCGAGAATCTGCCAGCCCTGGCGCCGGTAGATTTTCGCGTTCTGCGCTATGTAATCGAGCGAGATGTATGCGTCGCTCTGGAAAAAGCGGATTTTCCGCATGCGCTCCATGCTGACGCGCGACGCGGTGACGTTGGCCACGCAGCCGTTGGCGAACGAGAGCCGCGCGTTCGCAATGTCCTCCTTCTCGGTAAGGACGGGGACGCCGACCGCCTCGATCCGCTCGACCGGCGCCTTCACGAGATGGAGGATGATGTCCAGGTCGTGGATCATAAGGTCGAGCACCACGCCGACCTCCGTGCCGCGCGGGTTGAACGGGGCGAGGCGGTGGACCTCGATGAAGATCGGCTGGGTGAGCACTTTCTGGATGCCGATGATGGCCGGGTTGAACCGCTCGACGTGGCCCACCTGGAGCACGCGGTCGTTCCTCTTCGCGAGATCGAGCAACTCGTCCGCCTCGGCAACGGTGGACGTGATGGGCTTTTCGAGCAGGACGTGCTTGCCTGCTTCGAGGCAGATTTTCGTGACGGCGAAGTGCCTGTCGGTGGGCACGACGACATGCACCGCGTCCACCTTGTCGAGCACTTCGTGCAGCGCGGTGAACGCCGTTGTCTTGTGCTGCGCGGCGACGTCCTGCGCATTCTTCTCATTCGTGTCGACCACGCCGACGAGATCAATCCGGGGATTCTCTGCGCAGATGCGCGCGTGAATCCTGCCCAGGTGGCCGACGCCGATGACGGCTGTCTTGAGAGCATTCATATCAGTTTCTTAACGCCGTTTATAGGTCGTATGGGACCTATGGGACCTATGGGACCTATGCTTCCTCCGCCTGGCCGGGAGTGACGCCGGCGACGGCGATGTGATGCGCGTCGGCCAGCTCGAGCGTCTTCTCGCGGTCGAGCAGGAACGTCTTGCCCGCCTCGACGGCGAGGACGGCCCCGTGCGCGTCCGCAAGCGTGCGCACGGTATCGAGCCCGATGCACGGGACATCGAACCGGAAGTCCTGTTCCGGCTTTGACATTTTGACGACTACGATATCCTTCGCCAGCGCGCCGGCGCGCTTGATGCATGCATCAGTCCCTTCCATTGCCTCGACGGCGACGACGGCGTGCTTGCGCACGACGACCGTCTGGCCGATGTCAAGCCCGCCGCTGGCGCGGGCGAGCTTGATGCCGAGGCGGATGTCGGTCCACTGCTTCTTCGACGGCGTGGCGCGCGTCATCACTCCATCGGTTGCGAGCAGGTGTTTCAGGTACGTCGTGCAGTCGACGAGCGTGATGCCGTCCCTGGCCATTTCACCTGCGATGGCCGAGAGGACGCTGTCGGCGCGCCGGTCACGCACGCGCGCGGCGAGCATCAGCATGCGGAGGTCGAGCCGCACGTCGGCGATGGTCAGCCGCGGCGAGAGGCTGCCGAGCATGACGGCCCTGCGCACGCCGCGGGACGTGAAAATCCTGATCAGCTTCCCGAGCTGGCCTATGCCGATGTACTCGAAATGGGCGGCGCCTGCCTGGACTTCGGGCGAAGTGTACTCGCGGAAGCCGACGGCGATGATCTCGCCAATGCCGTTGCGCGCGGCATTGCGCACGAGCTCGACCGGCAGGTTGCCGCCGCCGGCGATCAGGCCCAGCGGCCCGGGTTCGGTTTCTGGCGTTGATACAGCCATGGTGTGACTGAATTATAGCGGATGGCGCGTGTTTTTGCAAACGCGGATCGATTTGACATTCCCGGCGTGTTTCGCTATAATCCGATGCGGTATGTTCTTGCGCATGCTGTATGCGCGGCAACGCTGTACTTAAGCTATAACGAAAGACACCGGGCGCCGGTGGTTCAGTTGAAGGAGATTTGCTATGAAGAGAACGTTTCAGCCGTCGAATCGCCCACGCAAGCGGCGCCACGGGTTTCTCAAGCGCATGCGCTCGGCCGACGGCCGCAAGGTGCTGGCGCGCCGGCGTGCGAAGGGCCGCAAGCGGCTGACGGTGTAACGTTTTGCGGCACAGGAGGTTGCGTTATGGAGACGACGGACACAGCGCCGTCGTTTTCGTTTCCCAAACGGCTCCGCCTCCACCGGCAGCGTGATTTCGCCGCGTTGTACCGCAATGGCCGGCGCGTGCACGGTGTGTTCATGATGCTCATCGCCTTTGCGCCGCCCGAGGAGTGCGCGGGGTTCAAAGCGGGCTTCTCCGTGCGGAAGAAGCTCTATCACCGCGCCGTGGACCGCAACCGCGTCAAACGCCGCCTCCGCGAGCTCGTACGGCTCAAGCGACCCGAGTTGACGGACCGCATGTGGATCGTCCTGCAGGCCAACGCAGGCGTGGTCACCTGCCCGTGGAAGACGTTGTGGAACGAGTTCAACACCCTGTGCACCAAGGCGGGCCTCGAACGGGCCAAAGCTTCGCCGCACGAACAGCCTGCCTGTTGATACGCGGCTATCAGCGCTTCGTCGGCCCCGTCCTGCCGCCGACATGCCGTTTCACGCCGTCGTGCTCGCAGTACACGCTTGACGCGGTGCGCACATGGGGGTTCTGGAAAGGCCTGTGGCTCGGCTGCAAGCGGATTGCCAAGTGCCATCCGTTCCATCCGGGCGGCCACGATCCGGTGCCGTAGGGGAAGTACGAAGTACGAAGGACGATGTACGAAGGACGATGTACGAAGGACGATGTACGATGTACGAAGTGTGAGGGACGGAGTATTCAGTATTCAGTGAAGAGAAGCAACTCATGGATCGCAACACCATACTTGCCATTGTTCTTTCGCTCGTCGTGCTGCTCGGGTGGATGTATTTCACGTCGCCGAAGAAAGGCGGGCGCACGCCAGTGCCGACGCCGCGGGTCACTGCCACAGCGCAACCGGCGCCTGCCGTCGGGCAGCCTGGCGCGCCTGCCGTCTCCGCCGTGGCCGACGGTACGGAAGTCGCCGGCGTGGCTGGAACGGGCGTTGTGGCTGCCGCCGCGGCGCAGCCGGTGTTGGGCGCGCAGGAATTCGCCGTGCTCTCGAACGGGCTGGTGAGCTACACGTTCAGTTCGTATGGCGGCGGGATTCACGACATTGTGCTCCACAGGACGCCCGAGGTGCAGCGCGGCCCCATCACCTCACTGCGCGCGGCAGGCGCGGCGGGCCGTGTGCCGTTCGTCTTCGAGAAGCTCGGCGCGGTGCCGCTGAACATCTACGAGCTGGGCATTGCCGAGCTGACACAGTCGGCCCTTGCCTACACGGGCATGATTGGCGGCGGCGTCCACGTGACGAAGCGGTACGAACTCGAGGGATATCTGGTTCGCGGGACGATCTCGGTGCGAAACACGGGCGCGCAGGCGCTTGCGCTTGCGAACCAGTTTGGCATCTGGCTCGGCTCGATCGAGCGCGAGTCGGCCAAGCCTGACAAGAACGCGCCGCGCAGCGTCGATGTCCACCGGTTGAAGCCGGACGGCTCGAGCGGGCCGCTCGAACGGAAGAATGCAGGCAAGGACGGCCTTATTCCCGGCCCGGTCGAGTGGCTGGCGGTGCGGAACAAGTATTTCGCGCATCTGCTCGTGCCGGACGCGCCCGCGCTCTCAGCCACCATCATGTCCTACGGCCCCAAGGAGGACAAGAACATCGCGGCGTACGCGACCTTTGCCGCGAACGACGTGCCGCCGGGCGGGACGTACACGTGGCGCGCGACGCTGTACGCGGGCCCGAAGTCGCACGACCAGCTCGCCGCGCTCGGGAAGCTGATCGGCCGTGGAAGCGAGTACACCAAGCTGCTCAATCTTGGCATGTTCTGGTTCCTCGCGCTGCCGATCCTGGTGTACGGCCTGAAGGGCTTGATGAAGATCGTCGGCAGTTACGGCCTTGCCATCATCATTCTCACCACGATCATCAAGATCATCACGTGGCCGCTGACGACCAAGAGCTTCCGGTCGATGAAGGAGATGCAGCGCATCCAGCCCGAGCTCAAGGCGCTGCAGGAGAAACACAAGGGCGACCCGCGCCAGTTGCAGCAGGAGACGATGCTGCTCTACCGGAAGCACGGGGTGAACCCGTTTGGCGGCTGCCTGCCCATGCTGCTTCAGATCCCTGTTTTCTTCGCGCTGTATGCGGCGCTGAACAATGCGATCGAGCTGTGGGGCGCGTCGTTCCTCTGGATCAAAGACCTCTCGCAGCCGGACACGGTGGCGACGATCCCGTTCTCGATCCCCTTCCTCGGCAACGGCGTCAACCCGCTCGCCATCGTCATGGGCGCCGCCATGATCGGCCAGCAGATGATGTCGCCCAGCACGGGCGACAAATCGCAGCAGCAGATGATGTACCTGATGCCCGTCATCTTCATGGTGATGTTCTACAACATGCCTTCCGGCCTCGTGCTGTACTGGCTGGTGAACCAGTTGCTGACGATGGCGCAGATGGGGTATCTGAACTACCTGAAGAAAGGATAGCGGCAGCCGCCATCCTTTCATGAGCAGGACAAATGGCGCCGCCAGGTGACTGGCGGCGCTTTTTTCTGCAACCGGTTTGGGCCCGCTGTGCGGGGGACAGCGTTGGCAGCCGCGTCGCAAGTTAAGGTGGCCGAGGCTGTGCCTTGGTAAGTCAAGGTAAGTCAACGTGAGTGAACGTGGCCGCTCCCGCATGCGGGATTCGCATGTGGAGGGCACGGCGGACGGCCGGTAATCGGTAAGACGGTGATCAGTATTCAGTGGTCAGTATTCAGTGGTCAGTATTCAGTGGCGACAATCGTCCTCCTTCCCGCGGGCGCAGCGAGTCCCGCACTACGGGATCCACGTCCTCGCAATCGGCAGTTACACGCGCCCGGCCGGGGCGCTCAACGGCGGCCGGTTACGGCCCGCCCTCCATGGCGCGGGGATGCGCTTCGCATTCCGTTCCGCAGTCTGATTGGAAATTCCCCATGCTCGCGTGATGAAAAAAACCGCGCGCTCGTGTACACTGTTAAGTGAAGACCGGTGTCTCATGACTGCGAGCGACAGCGACATACGCGCCACCGTGCTTGCATGGTACGCGGCGTACAAGGACGGCCTCTTCGGCTACCTTGCCGCCTTGCTGGGCAACCACGCCGATGCGCAGGACGTCCTCCAGGGCACATTCGTCGATCTCCTGGGCAAAGGCGTGACGGTGTTCGACATCCGCCATCCCAAGACGTACGTGTACCGCATGGCTCGCTACCAGGCGTTCAGCCTGCTGAGGAATGGCAGACATGTTTTACAGGGAGACGCGGCCTTGCTGGACGCCATGCCGGCACGGGATGAAACCGCTGCCTACACTGCCGCGGACGCCGCTTCATGGGCTCTTGCGCAACTGGCGCCTGTCGAGCGGGAGTTGATCGTGATGAAAGTGTACGAAGAGCTGTCGTTCAAGGACATTGCGCGGATCACCGGATCCCTGCTGCCCACTGTGGCGACACGCTACTTTCGTGCATTGCGCAAGATGAGAGCGTTGCTTGAGGACCATAATGAACACACGTGAAATGATTGACGGATTGCGCCGGCTGTCGCTGCCGCGTCTGCCGCGCAAAGCAGATGAAGAGATCGCACGGGCAATCCACGCTGCACCGACCGGCGTCGATGCGGTCGCGCGGCCGCGCCGGCGGAGAAGAGTGATGGTGCTGACATGGGTCGCGGCCGCCGTAACGGCTGTCCTGGTCGTCGCCGGGGCCTTCTGGCGTGATCCCACGACGCCGGCGGCAGCACCGTACACCGTGGAAGGCCGCATCCGCGTCGTGACGGTCTCGCACGATCCATCCGGCAACGAACACCGGGTGACGCACGAGAGGACCATCACGACAGTGCATGGGGATACGGCGATG
>JAAYZF010000300.1 GCA_012514975.1 bacterium | reverse complement strand
GCAAGCAGCATTCCCAGCGCGCGCGCCGCCTCGGTATAGGCGGGCAGCGCGCCGGGGCTTGAACCGCAGTTGACGCACACGGCGTGCATACGCCTTCATTGTACCAAAAACGTCCTCGCCGCTCCTCTTTGACATTCCCGTCCGGTCTGTGCTATCATTTCACACATGACCGGCTCTCATCAACAACCAACAGGATGTCCCATGAGCACGCAGCGGCAGCAGCCCAACATCATCCTCATCAACTGCGATGACCTTGGCTATGGCGACCTTGGATGCTATGGCTCGCCGGTGAACGACACGCCAACGCTCGACCGCATGGCTGCCGAGGGCATCCGCTTCACCGATTTCTACATGGCTTCGCCCGTCTGCTCGCCTTCACGCGGCGCGATGATGACCGGATGCTATCCGCGCCGCATCGGATTCGGCACGTTCGACAACGATGCCTGGGTGCTCTTCCCAGGCCATGCAACCGGCCTCAGCACCAAGGAGGCGACCGTCGCCTCGCTGCTCAAACAACAGGGCTATGCGACGAAGATCGTAGGCAAATGGCATTGCGGCGATCAGCCCGAGTTCCTGCCGACACGCCATGGCTTCGACAGCTACTTCGGCATCCCGTACAGCAACGACATGGGCCGCCAGGTCAACGACAACCAGAGGAATCGTCCGCCCCTGCCGCTGTTGCTCGATGAGGACGTCATCCAGCAGCAGCCCGACCAGGCCGCGCTCACCGAACGCTATGTGGACGAATGCGTCCGGTTCATCCGCGCGAACCACGACCGGCCCTTCTTCCTCTATTTCGCCCAGATGTACGTCCATCTGCCGATCTACCCGCCGAAGACGTTCGCCGACAGATCGCGCAATGGCGCCTACGGCGGCGCGGTGGCGTGCGTCGACTGGAGCGTGCGCGTGCTGCTCCATGAGCTGCGGGAGCTGGGCATTGACACGCAGACGCTCGTGATCTTCACGTCCGACAACGGCTCGCGCGGCGACCACGGAGGCAGCAACGTCCCCCTGCGCGGCACGAAGGGCACCACTTGGGAAGGCGGCCAGCGCGTCCCCTGCATCGCGTACTGGCCCGGCACGATCCCTGCCGGCGCCGTCTCGGGCGAGATCGTTTCCTCGATCGATTTCCTGCCCACTTTCGTACGATTGGCCGGTGGCGCGCCGCCGGAAGACCGCATCATCGACGGCAGGGACTTCAGCGCCCTGCTGCGCAATCCCGCCGGCTCACGCAGCCCGCGCGACACGTTCTTCTACTACTGCGCCAATGATCTCGAAGCGGTCCGCTCGGGCAGATGGAAACTCCATGTGCGCAAAAGAGGCGAGACAATGTTCGCGCTGTACGACCTCGTTGCCGACATCGGCGAGACGACGGATGTCGCGGCTCAGCATCCGGAAATCGTGAAGGGACTGCAGGCGAAGCTCGATGCCTGCCGCGCCGACCTTGGCGACAAGGCGTCCGGCACTGCGGGCGCGAACTGCCGCCCGCCCGGCCGCGTCGCAAATGCCACGCCGCTGACGAAGTACGATCCGCAGCACCCGTATATCATTGCAGAGTATGATCTTGCGGACCGCGGGTGAGGCGCCTTGTTGATCAGATCAGGTCGTTTCTGTAGAATAGGTCTGCATATGAAGCCGTTCGATCACCCAACCGACACACAGGAGAAACCGTAATGTCAAGTATCGGCCTGCACGAGCAAGCTGCGGATTTGTCTGACGAGACAAAAGACATGCATCGCGCCATCGTCTCGCTCGTTGAAGAGCTCGAGGCGGTTGACTGGTACAACCAGAGGGCTGATGCATGCAAGGACCGGAAGCTGAAGGCGATTCTCGCGCACAACCGCGACGAGGAAAAGGAGCATGCCGCGATGGTCCTCGAGTGGATTCGCAGGAAAGACCCTGCGTTCTCCAAGGAACTGAAGGATTACCTTTTCACGACCAGGCCTGTCGCGCACGACTGAAGAGTCCTCGAGTGATCACGACAGCACCCAGTTGTACAGGAAGACCCACAGACTCCCGGCTTCACATACCGACGTCCTGCCCAGCGTGTCGCTCTGCGGTGTCTTCCAGGCGTCTTCCGGCACGCTGAACCAGTAGGTGAACCGGTAGATGCCCCATTCCGTGACAATCGAGTGAGAGCCCATGACGACAGTCTTGCCCGGCTGCGTCTTGTGCTGGCGCGTGGCGACACGCCGATGGAACGTCGTGCTCTTCCGCAGCGTTTCCTCCATCAGCCGCTTCGCGTGCGTGATGGCGCTCGTCGTGATCCCGCCCATCGCTTCTCCAATCTCGCGCGCGCTCAATCGCCCGCGGCTGTGCCGCGCCAACAGCCACAGCGCTCCCGTTCGCGCGAACGATTTGGCCGCGACCGGAGTCGCTGCCTGCCGTACGAGCATGCTGACACGCGTCCGCAAGCGTTCCTGTGCCGATGTACCCATGCTGCAGCCCACCTCGCCCCTCGGTACGGCACTCGAATCCGTTGCGCCGCCGTTTTTCGTTTTGATTTGACCGTCAGGGCGCGTTTTGATATACTATCAGGCGTTTTTTGTAGAAGGGACACGCGCCCGGACGAGCAGTCGTTCGCAGCCGGGCATGAGTAGTATTGCACAGCGGCACTGGTCGTGCCGGTAACCGTCGAGACCACGAAGGATGCTATGAACTGGTTCCTGACCGAAACTCAGCAGATGATCAAGGAGACCGCGCGGGAGATCGCGCAGAAGGTGATCAAACCTGCGGCAATCGAGTTTGACGAGAAAAACGAATTCCCCTGGGACATCCAGAAAGTCATCGCCGATGCCGGCCTGTTCGGCGTGTATGTCAGCGAGGAATACGGCGGCATGCTCGGCCCGGACGACGGCATGGGCATCATGAACCTCGTGATCGCGACCGAGGAGCTGAGCAAGGCGTGCGGCGGCATATCGCTCTGCCTCGCGGCAACGGCGCTCGGCACGATTCCGATCATCCTGATGGGGAGTGAGGAGCAGAAGAAGAAGTACCTGCCCGACCTGGCCTCCGGCAAGAAGATCGCCGCGTTCGGCCTGACTGAAGCGGGCGCCGGCTCCGACGCAGGCAGCATCCAGACGACCGCGAAACGCGACGGCGATCACTACATTCTCAACGGCACCAAGCAGTGGATCACCAACGGCGAGGTGGCCGAGACGTACAGCATCGTCGCCATGACGGACAAGAAGAAGGGCGCGCGCGGCGCGTCGGCCTTCATCGTCGAGAAGGGCACACCGGGCTTCTCTTTCGGCAAGAAGGAGGACAAGATGGGCATCCGCGCCTCGAGCACGTACGAGCTCGTGTTCGAAGACTGCCGCGTGCCCGCGGCCAACATGCTCGGCAAGGAAGGCATGGGATTCCTCACCGCAATGCGCACGTTCGACATGTCGCGCCCGGGCGTTGCGGCCCAGGCGCTCGGCATTGCGGGCGGCGCGCTCGATGACGCCGTGGCGTACGCCCGCACGCGCGAGCAGTTCGGCAAGCCGATCGTCAGCAACCAGGGCCTGCGCTTCCTCCTCGCCGACATGTCGATCCGGGTCGAAACGGCGCGTGCGATGGTGTATGCCGTCGCCCGCTCGATCGACAGCGGCGACCACAAGTGCTCGAAGGAATCAGCCATCGCCAAGACGTACGCGTCGGATATCGCGATGCAGGTGACGACCGATGCCGTGCAGGTGTTCGGCGGCTACGGGTACATGAAGGAATATCCGATGGAAAAACGCATGCGCGACGCAAAGATCACGCAGATTTACGAAGGTACGAACCAGATTCAGCGCGACGTCATCGGCCTCCAGCTCGTCAAGGAAGCCGCGAGCGGAGAGTGACGACCGGAGATCGGTAATCGGTGATCGGTAATCGGTGAACTGATAGTGTTCAGTGTTCAGTGTTCAGTCTGAAATCATAGATCATCAAGTCATCAAGTCATCACATCATCAAGTCATCAAGTGCCCCTATGACCATCGTTGTGTGCATCAAGCAGGTTCCCAACACGGGGAACGTGAAGATCAACCCGGAGACGAAGACGCTGATGCGCGAGGGCGTCGTGTCGATCATCAACCCGTTCGACTGCTATGCGCTCGAGGAGGGCGTGCGGCTGAAGGAGCGGTTTGGCGGGAAGGTGATTGTCGTGTCCATGGGGCCGCCGCAGGCGGAAGCCGCGTTGCGCGAGGCGATCAGCCTGGGAGCAGACGAGGCGGTGCTGGTGAGCGACCGGGCGTTCGCCGGCTCGGACACGCTGGCCACGTCGTACACGCTTGCCACGACGATCAAGAAGCTCGGCGTTGTCGACATCATCATCTGCGGCAAGCAGGCGGTGGACGGGGACACGGCGCAGGTGGGCCCGGGCATCGCGGTGCACCTTGGGTATCCGCAGATCACGTTCGTGCGCAAGATCGAGAAGATCGAGAACGCGACGATCGTGGCGGAGAGGATGACGGAGGAGGGGTATGACGTGGTCGAGGCGCAGATGCCGGTGGTGATCTCGGTGGTCAAGGAGATCAACCAGCCGCGCATTGCCAGCCTCAAGGGCAAGATGAACGCGAAGAAGGCCACGGTCCCCGTCATGACCGCCGAGGCAATCGGCGCTGACCGGGCGCGGCTGGGGCTTGACGGCTCGCCGACGTGGGTGGCCGAAGTGTTCGCCCCGCCGGCGCGCGGCGGCGGCCGGCGTCTCGAAGGCGCGCCCGCCGAGATGGCGGCCGAGCTGGTGAAGGAGCTCAAGGCCCTTCAGGTTCTCTAGTTCTTCATGCGATGCAGTCAGGACAGTGCCATGCCAGTCATCATAGACAAAGACAAGTGTACCGGTTGCGGATTGTGCGTGAAGGCGTGCCCGTTCAAGGCGTTGCTGATCGTCGACAAGCTTGCACAGGTTGACGAGGCGGCATGCACGATGTGCGGCGTGTGCGGCAAGCCGCGGGTTTGCCCGTTCCAGGCGATCGAGGTGCGGCTCGACAAGGCGAAGCGGAACAGGAAGCTTGATGAATACAGGAACGTCTGGGTGTTCGCCGAACAGAAGAAGGGCGTCATCCAGGGCGTTGTGTATGAACTGCTCGGCAAGGCGCGCCAGCTCGCCGACATCCGCCAGCAGCAGGTCTGGGCCGTGCTGCTTGGCAGGAACGTGGGGCATACGACACAGGACCTTATCGCGCGCGGCGCGGACGGTGTGATCGTCGTGGACGATCCCGCGCTCGAACACTTCGAGGACGGCGCCTACTCGAACGTGCTGACGCGGCTGATCAGGAAATACAAGCCCGAGGCGGTGCTGACGGGCGCGACGGCCATCGGCCGCTCGCTCATCCCGCGCGTCGCCGTCCAGGTGGGCACGGGGCTGACGGCAGACTGCACGGGGCTGGACATTGACGGCGAGACCGGCCTGCTCCGCCAGACGCGCCCGGCGTTCGGCGGCAACATCATGGCCACGATCCTCTGCCCCAATCACCGGCCGCAGATGGCGACCGTGCGGCACAAGGTGATGCCCGAGGCGCAGCCCGATTCGAGCCGCACGGGCCAGGTGGTCAAGGAGGCATTCGACCCGGGCGATTCGTTCTCGCTGAGCCGCGTGCTCGAAGCGATCACCATTCCCGAAGACACGGTCAACATCACCGAGGCAAGCATCATCATCAGCGGCGGACGCGGCATGAAGAAGCCGGAGAACTTCGCCCTGCTGCACGACCTCGCAAAGGCCGTCGGCGGCGCGGTGGGCGCGAGCCGCGCGGCCGTTGACGAAGGCTGGATTCCCTACTCGCACCAGGTGGGCCAGACGGGCAAGACGGTGAACCCGAAGGTGTACATCGCGTGCGGCATCTCCGGCCAGATCCAGCATCTGATCGGCATGCAATCGGCCGACATCATTGTGGCGATCAACAAGGACCCTGATGCGCCGATGATGAAGATCGCGACATTCGCCCTGTGCGGCGACCTGTTCGAGATCATTCCTGAGATCATCAGGCAGGCGGGTTGAGCCGGCGCGGGTAGACGTGAGGAGCAGTTCGCCCCTGGATGCCGGATGGCGTTCAGGGGCGTTTGTTTGGCGCGCCGTTCGTTGCGCTTCACAGCCTGATTCACTATAATAGCACTGCTATGAATACCGGCACCCCCTGCCTCAGCGTCATTGTTCCCGTCAAGAACGAGGAGGAGAATGTCGCGGCGCTCGCGCAGGAGATCACCGACGCGCTCGCGCCGTCAGGCGTCTCGTGGGAGTGCGTCTGGGTGAATGACGGCTCGACCGACGGGACGCTCGGGGCGCTCAAGGGCGTCGCCGCGCGCATGCCGCCGCACCGGATCATCGATCTGGACGGGAACTACGGGCAGTCGGCCGCGCTGTGCATCGGGTTCTCGCGCGCGAGGGGCGAGGTGTTCGCCACGCTTGACGGCGACGGGCAGAACGACCCGGCGGAGATTCCCCGGCTGCTCGAACGGCTCAGACAGGGCGACGTCGCCATGGTCAACGGCGTGCGCGCGAAACGCAGGGACTCGTGGGTCAGGAAACTCTCGTCCCGCATCGCCAACCGCGTGCGCAATGCAGTGCTGCATGACCATGTGAGCGACACGGGCTGCGCGCTGCGCGTGTTCAGCCGCGCGTGCGTCGAGAACATCATCATGTTCAAGGGCACGCACCGCTTTCTGCCCGCGCTGGCCGTCATGCGCGGGTTTGCGATCACCGAGCTGCCGGTGAACCACCGGCCGCGCACACGCGGCGTCACCAAGTACGGCGTCGGCAACCGCCTCTGGGTCGGCATCGCCGACCTGTACGCGGTATGCTGGATGCGCCGGAGGCTCGTCTATCCCGCCGTCCGCGCGGAGTATCCTGACGGTGCACGACAGTAGCCAGCCATGACCGGGGAGCAGCAATCACGCACAGGCGGGAACACGGCGGAGGGTGCATGGGCGCCCGAGGAGCGCCTGTTCTCGTTCAGGAAGCTCGCCGTATTCGTGCTGGTGGTTGCGGCGGTGCTGCTCATCGTGCAGTTCACGCCGCTGAAGGAGCAGTTGAAGAACGTGCAGGCGCTGAAGGGCTGGGTGCACGGCGCGGGGGCATGGGCGCCCGCGCTGAGCGCGCTGGCCGCCACGGCGCTGGTTGCCATGGGTGTGCCGCGGCTTATGCTGTGCGGGATTGCGGGCCTGTTGTTCGGATTCGTCCAGGGTCTTGCGGTGATGCAGATCGCGACGCTTGCGTCGGCATACCTGACGTTCCTGTTCGTACGGTGGACAGGCGTGCACTGGGCGGCGCGGCAGGTGGCGCGCCATCCGTTTGCCAAGGCGCTGCTTGACGAGCACACGCCGGTGTCGGTGTTCCTTGTGCGGCAACTGCCGGTGCACGGGCTGGCGTTGAACGTGCTGTTCGGCGCCACCTCGGTTTCGCACCGTGATTTCCTTGTCGGGTCGTTCTTCGGCTTCCTGCCGCTGGCGACGGTGGCGACGCTCGTGGGCAGCGGTATCGGCAAGGCGTCGCCAGTGCTGGCGTGGGTGCAGATAGGGCTTGCGCTCGTCTGCGCCGCGATCAGCGCGCGCTGCGTGTTCATGCTGTACCGGAAGGCGCGCATTCAACACCATTCGCAATGCTGATGAACACGGATCATTCTCCATCCGCGCAGGAATGGACGCGCCGCTTCTGGCTCGTGCTGGCCGGCGTGTTCGTCTTCCGGCTTGCCTATCTTGCACTTGTGCCGATCGATCTCGTGCCGGACGAAGCGTATTACTGGGACTGGTCGCGACGGCTCGACTGGTGCTACTACAGCAAGCCGCCGATGGTGGCATGGCTGATGGCATTGTCGACGCGGCTGTTTGGCGTGAGCGAATTCGCCGTGCGGCTGCAGGCGGCGGTGCTTAACACGGCGGCGCTTGCGGCGGTGTTTCTGCTTGGCCGTGCGATGTTCGGCAGCGCGGCGGGTTTCATGGCCGCGGTGTCGTTTCTCGTCACGCCGGGCAATTTCTTCGCGGGCACGCTTTCGACGATCGATCCGCCGTTGATCGCCTTCTGGTCGCTGTCGCTCTACCTGTTGTGGCGCGCGGTGGCCGCGGAGGATGGCGGTCTGTGGTGGTGGCTGGCCGCGGGCGTGTGCGGCGCGCTGGGGGTGTTGAGCAAGCAGATGATGCTGGCGATGCCGGCGCTCGTGCTTGTCCATCTTGCGTTCTGCCCGCGCCACCGCGCGGCGCTGCGCCGGCCGGGCGTCTATCTTTTCATCATCATCACGCTGCTGGGTCTCGTGCCGATCATCCACTGGAACATCGGGCACAACTGGGTGACGCTGCGGCACACGGGCGAGCATTTCAACCCCGGGCGCGTCTCGTTCTTCAGGTTCATCAGCACGTTCTTCTACTTCGTCGGCACGCAGATGTGCGTCATCTCGCCGCTGATGTGGCTGGTGTTTGTGGCGGTGATCGTCATGACGGCGCGGCATGTGCGCACGGCGGACGAGCGTGTGCGTTTTCTGCTCGTGCTGACCGCGCTACCGCTGGCGGTGGTGGCGCTGATGAGCCTTCGCCAGAGGATTCATCCGAACTGGCCGGCCGTGTTCTACATCGCGGGCAGCGTGCTTGCGGGCGCATGGGCGTGCGGCGGCGTGAGCTGCGGCACGGTGGTTGATTATGCGCGGCGGTATTACCGTTACGCGCTCGGACTTGGCGTGCTGATGAGCGTCGTTGCCGCCGCGGGCTTCCCGCTTGCGGCGAGCTCGGCGCTCGGCGAGAAGGTGCTGGCCAAAGGCCTTGGCGGCTGGCGCAGCCTTGGCCGGCAGGTCGGCGAGAGGTTCGCCGCGCTGCCTGATCGCGACCGCGTGTTCATCGCCGGCGTGCGGCGTGAGGTGACGGCCGAGCTGGCGTTCTACCTGCCCGGCAGGCCGCAGGTGTACGAATGGCCCATGGACATCTACGTCCAGTCCCAGTATGGCGTCTGGGGCGGGCCTACGAACAAACTCGGGTGGAACGGACTGGTTGTCATGGACGCGAAGCGGCAGCCATCGGCTGAGATGAGGACGTACTTCAGCTTTCTCGAAGACGCGGGCGAAGTGGTGACCGAGCCTGGCGGCCGGCGGTTCCATCTCTATCTGGGCCGCGGGCTCAACCGCTGGCACACGCTGAAATGAGCGATGCCGGCCGATATGGTACAATAAGCGCATGACGATTCTGGTCACCGGGGGCGCAGGGTTCATCGGCTCGCACGTGGCGCGCGCGCTGCTCGCGCGGGGCGACCGCGTTGCCATCGTCGATGATTTCAACGATTACTACGCCCCGGCCGTGAAGCGCTACAACGCCGCGCAGCTCGCCGCGGTCAAGCCCGTGACGGTGCATGAAGGCGACATTCGCGACGCGGCGTTCCTTGCGCGCGTGTTCGAGCGCGAGAAGCCGGACAAGGTGTGCCACCTCGCCGCGCGCGCCGGCGTGCGCCCGAGCCTCGAACGCCCCGTGCTCTACGAACAGGTGAATGTGCAGGGCACGCTTCACCTGCTCGCGCTCGCCGTGGAGCACCGCGTGAAGAGTTTTGTGTACGCCTCGTCGTCGTCCGTGTATGGCAACATGAAGGAGGTGCCGTTCCGTGAAGACGCGCGGATCGACAGGCCGGTGAGCCCGTATGCGGCGACGAAACTTGCGTGCGAGCTGTTCGCCTACACGTACCATCACCTGTACGGGCTTCACACGACGGGCCTGCGGTTTTTCACCGTGTACGGCCCGGCAGGCAGGCCGGACATGGCGCCGTTCCTGTTCACGCGGAGCATCATGCGCGGCGAGCCGGTCAGGCGGTTCGGCGATGGCACGACGGAGCGGGATTACACGTTCATCGACGACATCGTGCAGGGCGTCGTCGCCGCGCTCGACAGGGAGTTGCCGTGCGAGGTCATCAACCTGGGCAACTGCCGGCCGGTTGCGCTCAACGATTTCATCAGGATGATCGCCGAGGCCGTCGGCAAGGCCGCGGTGATCAGGGAGGAGCCGATGCAGCCGGGCGACGTCGAGCGCACATGCGCCGACACGGCAAAGGCGCGCCGCCTCCTCGGATATGAGCCGCACACGCCGTTCGAGCAGGGCATCCGCGCGTTCGTCGCCTGGTACCGCGAGCACCAGCGGTTGTACGCATAACCCGTGTCGCAGTGGGAGCACCAATGAAACGCGCATCAAGAAACCTTCTGTTATTCGTGGCCGTCGTCATCGCCATGTGCATCGGCATCGGGATCGTGCTGGCGAGCAAGAGGACGCCGGTTAAACGGTTCCATGTTGTGTACGAGGGGCGCGTGTACCGCTCGGGCTTTCCCACGGCAGCGGGGCTGGCTGCGCTCATGGAGAAACGCCCGGTGAAGACCGTCGTTTCCCTCTCGGGCGACACGACGGACGAGTACAAGGAGTTCTACGCGTTCACCGCATCGAGCGGCGTGCACCACGTCTCGCTGCCCATGGGGGCGAGCCGGCCGCCGTCGCGCGAGGAAGCGGTTGCGTTCCTTGATGCGCTCGCCGACTCGAACAACTGGCCCGTGCTCGTCCATTGCGGCGCCGGCGTCGAGCGGACAGGCTGGATGATCGCGCTCCACCGCGTCGTCACGGAAGGCTGGACATGGGAGCACGCGCTGAAGGAGGCATGCCGCTATGGCCTCAATGACGGGAAGGAACGGCAGACGGTCGATGCCGTTGCGGCGCTGGCGAGGGAGCTGAGCGCGACGAATGCGCCTGCGTGGCGGAATGAACGGTAGTGCAGCGCACCACCGCGCCGGCACGCGTGCATGATCGAGCGGGGCGTCACGGTGCCGGACGCCGGAAGATGATCGCGTCAAGATTCACGCCGCCATCAGGAAAGGCGACGCGCAGGACATGCGTTCCCGCCCCGATGCGCATTGGCGCGGCCTTGGCCGGCCGGAATGAGCGCCAGCCTCCTGTCTGCGCCAGATGCACCATGTTCGTGACACCCGTGCCATCCACGCTGAGGGCAACCGAGGCGCCGCCGAACGCCGTGGCCGCAACGACGGTGGGCTCGTACCACCCGGGCTCGTCGCAGGAAATCGAGTAGGTAAGCCATTCGCCGGGCGCGGTGTCGGTGACGTACACCATGCCGTCACCGGGCAATGCGATGTCCACGCCCTCGCCCCCCCGGTAGCAGCCGCCCGCCCCCCGATCAACCGGGTCGGTGTCATGTGCGCCAATGTCCGCGCCGCCGAAATCGTAGTTCTCCGCGTCAATTCTGCCGGGGATGGGTGTGGGCATTCCCGTGAATCCCATGCGGCGCTGCCCGGCGGCGAGGACGGCAACGGGGACAGGGGCGAACCAGTTCGTCAGACCGGTGTTGTCAGTCATGCATCCGCCAAGCGTGACGAACCCGCACTGCCGTGGCGACCACGCGATGCGCCAGGGCGCCTGCGTGACAACGCCGAGCGGCCCGGCCTCGAGTGCGGAAAACACCACGTTGGTCACCTGTCCGTCCGCGTCCTGCACTTCCGCATCAACGTGCGTCAGGGCCCGCTCGAGCAGTGTCGCCCAGCGTGGCGGTGAGAGGATGGCGCCCGCAGGGGGCATCATGATGGCGCTGCCCGCCAGGGCTGATATCTCCTCCGATACGCGCCAGCCGCCGGCGGCGAAGAACGTGCGCGCGCGGAGGCGGTAGCGCCCTTCCCGTTCCGGCGTCCAGGAAGCCGCAAACGGCTGCGTGGTGGCTGATGCACACCGCGAGAATGCGTCATCGCGCGTATCGCTGCATGCTTCGAACCACACCGCGGTCACAGCCGGCGCGCCGGGCGAGATCGCGGCTTCAAGGCGCACCGGCGCGCCGACAGGCACGCGCATGCCATGCGGCGGCGCAACAAGGGCGACCGGGCACGTGCGCTCACGCTCCCCGTCGATGAACGCACACAGCGCCTGTTTGAGCTCCGGGGTGAAGGAGTACATCCCGGCGCTCGCACTGCGTATCCGCGCGTCAATGTGGTGCGCGGCGAGCCACGAGACAAGGTTGGTCGATTCCTCCGTGTCGTCGACGGCGCAGAACAGGGACAGGCCGGCCAGGCGTGCGGGCAGACGGCGCAGGAGCTGCTCATCGCCGGGCAGTTCGCCGAAGACCATGCCGGCGCACCAGAACACGCCGGGGTGGTCGGCAATCAGCCGCCACGCGACAGCGCACCCTGCGCCCATGCCGATGAGGCCCGTCTGTGCGTTGTTGATGGCGCGTGCTGCACGCAGGTCGTTGATGGCGGCCATGGCGGCACGCGCGTCGCGCGCAGGCTGCCAACCGAACGAAGAACTGGACGGGACACTGCCTTGGGGAAGGAGGAGCGATGCGCCGCGCTCGCCGGCAGCGCGGCACAGGTCGCGCAACGGCAACTGCTCCGGCACTGCGGCGTCGTCATGGAGAACGACCCACAGGTCGCCTGACACGGGCGCCGCATCATCAGCCGGCCAGACGAGATACCGCGCGCCATCGCGCGTCCACCGCTCGGCAAGTGTGGTACTGCCGACGGAGAGAACGCCCGGCGCATGCGGGCCGGTGAACAACGTCGAACAGCCGGCGATCAGCACAGCAAGCACGCCGGCGCAGGTGTACGCGGGGATGAACGCGCGGACGGTCATTTCAGCACTGCCGGCAGCGGCAGCGGGTCATGCAGTTTATGCGTCGCGGGGCGGCTTCCGCGACGGTCGCGACACGGCGCGGGACGTTCTGGCGGAGGCCCTGTGCCGCTGCAGTATTCCCTCGAGAGACCTGATATATTCCTCAGCGCTCGCGTCGCGGTATCCCGTGCGGCCGATGACCGTGCCATCGGCGCTCATGACGAGCACGGTGGGCAGGCCGGAGACGCCGTACCGTTCGAGGAGCGCCTGGTTGCGTTTCTGTTCCTGCCGGGGCAACTGTTTCCGCCGCGGGAAGTCAACCATCACGCGGACGAAGTTTGTGGCCGCAAACGTTCTGAACGCGCTGGTGCTGAACACGCGGCTCTCGAGTTTGATGCACCAAGGGCACCAGTCCGAACCGGTGAAATCAACGAGAAGGTACCTGTCGGTGGCCCTGGCAAGCCGCTGCGCCTTTTCGAAATCAGTTTCCCATTCGCCGGCCGAGGCCAGCGAACAGATCATCGCCGCGCCGATGAGCGCGGTGAGGTGCATCATGCTCTGCATTCCTTGCACTCCATTGAGTTGCCTCGGCCGTGTTGACCATCACTGTGATGATGCCGCCGGCCGGCACATTAACCCCATAGTATAGCATGAATGCCCGTGGAAGTAAAGCGCGGCGGAAAAAGCAACGAGCCGGCATGTGTGCCGGCCCGTCAAGGTTCACGCAGCCCCGTGCGGGCGCCACGGCCTGCTTCGTTTCCCACGACGCAATCCGCGGCATTCGTGCTTACAAGTGGACCAGGCCGGCCTTGATGGCGAACTTGATGAGGTCGGCCGTGCTGTGCAGCTTCAGCTTGTTCTCAAGATGCATCCGGTGCGTCTTCACCGTGCTGACGTCGACGTGCAGCGCGTCGGCGATGTCAGATGTGGTCTTGCCTTCCGCCAGGAGCTTGAGCACTTCGCGCTCGCGTGACGTCAAGCCCTCGAGCTGCGCCCCCTTCCGGTCAATAATGCCCGCGGCCTGCTCATAGCCCATGGTCTTTGCCATGTCGGCGCTCAGATACGTCTGCCCGGCCATGACCGCGTTGATCGCCTCCATGAGCTCCTTCTCGATGCATTGCTTCAGCAGGTACGCCCGTGCGCCGGCGTCGAACATGCCCTGCGCATACGACCCGCGCGCATAGCCGGAGAAGGCGATGATCTTTGTCCGATGGTCGCTGACGATCTGCCGCGTGGCCTCGATGCCGTCAATGTCCGGCAGCTCGACATCCATGATTACGACATCCGGATTGAGCTCCTCGACGCGGCGGACGGCATCCAGCCCGCAGTTCGCCTCGCCCACGATTTCAACATCGGTGTGCTTGCTGAGCGCCGTGCGCAGGCCTTGACACATGATCGGATGATCGTCAACTATCAGGATCCGTGTGGCCATTGTAGTGCTGGTAAACCACATAACATGGAGTTCAAGTGAACCGGCCGTAGCGAATTATACCAGAAAAAGCAAGGGCTGACAAGCCGGGATTTTTGCCCTTCAAGTCCGGAGGTGTGCTCCCGCGTTCTTTCTAACACCCACATGATGAACTGCTTACAATGAAGTTATCATCCAACGGTTGATGCCGCATCAACCGTTGGTCTAGGGAAAATCATCGTTTGGTTGATGTGCTTGATACAAAAATGTCTATTTTGCCAGGCGCGTCAGCACCCGGACCCCTGTTCGAGTCACCACCACCATGTCTTCCACCCTGATTCCCCCCCAGCCGGGAACGTATATCCCCGGCTCAATGGTGAAGACCATGCCTGGCTTGGCTTCGTCCCCGCTCCTTGCATTGACGGCAATTCCCTCGTGCACCTGCATGCCGATGCCGTGGCCCGTGCCGTGGCCAAAGCACTCCCCATGTCCCGCCCTCGCAATGACGGTGCGTGCCGCCGCGTCCACATCCTTGAGTCTGACGCCCGGTTTCACCGCCTTGATCGCCGCGCGTTGCGCCTCGAGCACCGTTGCATAGATGCTCTTGAACCGCCGGTCCGGCCGGCCGAGATAGAGCGTGCGCGTGATGTCCGAGCAGTAGCCATCCACGCGCGCACCCCAGTCGATTTTCAGCAGCGTGCCTGCCCGTATCCGCGCGGCTGACGGCGTGTGGTGTGGCATGGAGGCATTCGCGCCCGCGGCGACGATGGAGCTGAACGCGCGGTCGGCATGCCATCCGTGCCGTCGCGCGGCGGCGCGCATGCGTTCCTCGAGCATCTCTGCGGCTTCGAGTTCCGTGAGCCCGACCCACGCGCGCGGCGGGATGCTGCGGAATGCGTCTTCGGCCACGGTGACTGCCCGGCGGATGGCGCGCAGCTCGGCCGCATCCTTTACTGCGCGGATTGACGCCACGGGAACCGCCGCGGGCAGCCACGCAATGCCGCGCGCCTTCGTTCTCAGCAGCCTGAAGGACGCCACCGTCAGGTGATGGTCCTCGAACGCTGCGCGCCGGATGCCGTGCGCGCGGCACCAACCGGCGACGGCGCGTGCGAGGCCCTTGGTGATGATGACCGTCTCGAGCCCCTGGCGCCGCGCCAGTTCCTCCGCGGCGTCCCTGTAACGGAAGTCAGTGAACAGCGCGGCGCCTTCGGTCGCGATCAGCAGGAAGGCATTCGAACTCTCGAAGCCGGTGAGGTAGCGCACATTGACGGGATCAGAGACGAGAAGCGCCTGCGCGCGGTTGCGTGCGAGCGTGTTCCTTACCGCGGTGCGTCGTGCGTCACACGTCATCACAGTGACCTGCCAGCGGCGCGCTGGTCGACCAGCACGCGCAGATAGGTGAGCATCTCCTCGCGGGTGCGGGGAAACGGCGCTTCCTCGGCCAGCCCGCCAAGCTCGCGGAGAAGGACGCTGATCTCGAGCATCAGCGGCGTGTTCAACTGCGCGCTGGTCACCAGCATGGCATTGCACAGGACCGCCTCGGGCGTGCCATGCTGGACAATGGCGCCGTCGCTGACCACGGCCACCTCGTCCGCCCAGCGGTACGCCAGGTCGATGTCGTGTGTCGCCAGCAGCAGCGTGGTGCCGCGCGTGTGCAGCGCATCGAGCGTGGCGATCAGCTTCTCCGTGCCGTCGTGGTCGAGCCCCGCGGTCGGTTCATCGAGCAGCACGACCTCGGGATTCATGGCGAGGACGCCGGCAATGGCGACGCGTTTTTTCTGGCCATAGCTGAGCATGTGCGTCGGCCGGTCCCACAGCTCCTCGATCTCCATTGCCTTGAGCGCGTCGTTCACGCATTGCTTGACGTCCGCCTCGGCCATTCTCAGGTTCATCGGCCCGAAGGACACATCCTGGTAGACACGCGCGGAGAACAACTGGTCGTCCGGATCCTGGAAGATCAGCCCGACCTTCTGGCGGAGGGACGCGAGGCCGTGGCGTGAGTACTCGACGGGCCTGTTGTTGAAGACAACGCGGCCGCTCGCCGGCCTGAGCGTGCCGTTGAGGTGCGCGAGCAGCGTCGTCTTCCCTGAACCGTTGGCGCCAAGGAGCGCCGTGCGCGACCCGCGGGTGACGCGCAGGTTGACCTCGCGCAGCGCGGAGAACCCGCCGGCGTATTCGTACGTCACGCCCTGCATCTCGAGAATGCTCTCACGCATCGGACCTCGCATTGAAAGGCAGCATCCGCAGCGTGCCGTCATAGTTCCGCGCCGCGAGCCCTGTCTCGAGCCGCTGCACGCGGTCAAGCACGCGCACAAACAGCACCGCCGCCAGCATGCCGGCGGAGCGGAAGCTCTCGCGCACACCCGTGTAGCCCAGCCGCGCCGCCTGCGCCGTCTGCATCCGGTACATCGTCTCGCTGAACACGAACAGGAACCGGTACGACAACAGGAGCAGCTCGATGAACACCCTGGGCAGCCGGCACGCGTTCAGCACATGCACAATGTCCACCACCGGCGTCGTCATCGAAAGGAAGAACAGGCACGATACCGCCGCCAGCGCGCGCAACGACACGCGCAATGCCATCCCCACCCCCGCAGGGTCCACCCGGATGGACAGCCCCCCGCCCGGTGTGCCGGTGATGCTGAACGCCATGGTGATCGAGCCCGCAATGATGAACCCCAGCGGCGTCAGCAGGATGCGGATGTAGGTGCGCGCCGGTATGCCCGCCACCACCACCGCGGCGAAGACCATCACGACGAACACCGGCGGCGCGGCGTACAGCGGCGGCAGCAGCATGCACAGCGCGAACATCACGCACACGATGCACACCTTTGTCCCCGGGTGCCAGCGCCGCAGCCGGTTCGTGTAGGAAAGCTTGTCAAGAACGTCTATCATGGTTGTCAATTATAGATTCTACCATTTCCCCGGCGAAATTGGGAGGGCAGGCCGTGCGGCGCGCGGAGCCGGGGAGGGGGCAATGGGACAATGGAATGATGGAATGATGGAATGGTGGGATGGTGGAATGGTGGGATGATGGAACGGCTGAGCGGATCCGCAATCTCCAGTCTACCGCCCTTCTGTCCCGCCCGGTTCGTCCTGGCGCGCGCGCGCCGCTGCCGCCTTCCCGCGTTTCAGCCCCATGTAATAGCCGAGGACGCCCGCACCGATGGCTGCCTGGAGCGCGAAGAGCAGGCTTTCGATCTCCTTGCTTGGCGGCGTCCAGATGGCGTGGAACCAGGGCTTGTACTCCGGATGCGTCTGATCGATGAGCTCCTGCGCCTGGCTGTCGGCGCCGCTGAACGATCCGCCGTGACGCGTGGCAAGGAACAGCGGCACGACGGCCAGCAGCACGACGAGCGTAAGAAGTATCAGGTTCGTGCGCCGCATCGTTCTCACCCCCTTCGCAGCGAATCGAGCGAGGCGAGTTCGCTGCGGCTGTGGCTGACGAGGAAATTCATGACGACGACGGTAAGCAGCCCTTCGCTGACTGCCAGCGGCACCTGCGTCACCGCGAAGATGCCAAGAAACTTGACGAGTGCGCCGGCATACCCGCTGCGCGCGTCGGGGAAGGCCAGTGCAAGCTGCAGCGCGGTGACCATGTACGTTGCCAGGTTGCCCAGCGTGGCGGCAAGGAACGTGGGCACGGCGAGCGACTTGACCAACATGCGCAGCGACTTGAACACGGCGTACGCCACCCACGGCCCCGCGACAGCCATCGAGAACGTGTTCGCGCCCAGTGTCGTCAGCCCTCCGTGTGCAAGCAGCAGCGCCTGGAACAGCAGGACGATCAACCCGAGCACGGCCATGGGTGACGGGCCGAACAGGATCGCGCCAAGGCCCGTCCCTGTCGGGTGTGAACAGCTTCCCGTCAGGGATGGCAGCTTGAGCGACGAGAGCACGAAGGCGAAGGCGCCCGAGGCGCCCATCAGCAGTTTCGTCTGCGGATGCTGCTGGAACTGCTTGTGGATGCTGTACAGCCCGGCGCCGACGAACGGCGCCGCGACCACGCCCCATGCAAGCGCATGCGCTGCCGGCAGATATCCTTCCATGATGTGCATATCGCTCCCCTAGTCAACCAGCGTCAGCGCCGCCATGACGGCAACGCCGGCGGCAATGCCGGCAAGCTGCGCACATGACCGCGCGGGCTCCGTGTCGTGCTGCAGCTCTGGAATGAGGTCCGATCCCGCGATATAGATGAACCCGCCGGCCGTGATGGGCAGCAGGGCCGTGGCGTAGCCGGCAACGTACCTGCCGAGCGCCAGCGAGATGGCCGCGCCCGCGACGGCCGTCAGCCCGCAGAGGAAGTTGAACAGCAGCGCGCGCCGCACGCTCAGCCCGCCGTGCACCAGCACGCCAAAGTCGCCGATCTCCTGCGGGATTTCATGGAGCACGACGGCGATGGTCGTCGCCATGCCAAGCGAGGCGCTCTCGCTGAAGCTCGCGGCGATCAGCACGCCGTCGATCAGATTGTGCACCGCGTCGCCAATCAGATTCATTGCCGCCAACGGGTGAGTGCGGTGGTCTTCCTGGTGCGCAACGACGTGACAGTGGCGCCATCGGAGGAATTTCTCGAGGATGAAGAACAGCAGGACGCCGGCGATGACCAGCAACGACCCCTGGACCTGCCCGGAATGCTCCCTGAACGTTTCGGGCAGCAGGTGGATGAACGCATCGCCGAACAGTGCGCCCGCGGCGAAACTCACCAGCACCGCCAGCACCCGCTGCAGTCGCCGTCCGCTCAGCGCCAGCGTACAGACGCCGACAAGCGACACGGCGCTCACCACGAGCACGGCCGCGAGGCTGTAGAGCCACACCCGCATCACCACAGGGGCGAGGGATAGACGCCGCCGTCGACCAGCTGCCGCACCGACTGCTGCACGCGCGCCTTGTCTTCAGGATACGTGACGCCGAACCATGATGCGTCCGTCCGCAGGACGGTCATCGCCGCCGCCCCTGACTGGATGAGCTCGTCAACGGCGGTGGGGATGAGGTACTCGGCCTTGGGGTCCGTCCCGTGCTGTTCGAGAAAGCGGACAAAGCCGTCTTCGAGCGCGGCGAACAGCTTCGGCGTGAATCCCCAGAAATTCATCGATACCGGCGTGTCAAGAGGCACGCGCTCGCTCGTGCCATCGGCGTTCGTACACACTGCCGTGGTGCCGTCGCGCACAATCTTGAATTTCTCGACGACGCGCGCCAGCCTTCCCTCCTTGACGATGCACAGCGCCCGCGTGACGCCGCCATACGCGGAGAGCGTGTTGCCGATCTTGTACCCCGCCATGCACCAGCCCTTCCCGTCGGGGCTGGCCTTTGACAGCCACGCGCACACGCTCCGGTACGACTCGCTGCCGTAGAAATCATCCGCGTTGATCATGCAGAACGGCTCCTTGATGACCGACCGCGCGGCAAGAATGGCGTGCGACGTTCCCCATGGCTTCTCGCGCCCGGCCGGCACGGCGAACCCGCGCGGCAGGTCGTCGAGCGACTGAAACGCGTACTCCGTCTCGATCCGCGTCTCGAACCGTGTGCCGATATGCGTCTTGAACTGCTCCTCGAAGTCGCGGCGGATGACGAACACCACCTTGCCGAACCCGGCCTGGATGGCGTCGTACACCGAGTAGTCCATGATGACTTCGCCTGACGGGCCCACCGGGTCGAGCTGCTTGAGCCCGCCATACCGGCTGCCCATTCCGGCCGCGAGGATCAGGAGTGTTGGTTTCATGTCACATCCTTTTAAGTGCCGTTACCATTAATGCAGAACCTTCATATGATACACAAACCGTTCGTGGACGGCAAGCGGCGCGCGGTGCGGCTAGTCGCCGGCCGCCTGGCCGACACAGAGCGCCGGCGGCAGCGGCTCGCCAGGATGCCGCGCGATCCACTCAGCGCGGAGCAGCGGCACGAAGCGCAGGCACCCCAGCCGCTCGCAGCTCCGGCCGAGATATGTGTACGCCCGCCGCCGGCTGATGGTGTTCGTCAGCGAGAACAGCGAGCCGTAGAGATGCAGCGCGGCGCGATCAAACGACCCGGCATAGTACAGCCGCACCCCAAGTTCGAGCTCGATGTCCGGGTCCTCCGGATTGTGCCGCAGGCCGTTGTCAAGGAACGTGATCGCTTCGTTCGTCTTCCCCGCGCGGACAAGCCAGTATGACCCGACGACCCAGTTCTGGATGTTCCACGGGTCCATCTGCGCCGTGATCCAGAACAGGGGAAGCAACTGCGTGTCATCCTTCAGGTGGACGTGCGCGACTTCCTGGCCTTCGTGGCCTTCGCACAACGTGTCGAGCGCCGCGGTGCCTGCTGCCGCCTCTTCGTCCCCGTGGGCGTCTCCGCCGGCATGCTCCGTGCCCTCGTGGTGATTGCCCCCGCCCGGGAAGCTGAACGGCGAGTACGGCCGGAACACGTTGTACAGTGAACGCTGCTCGTCTCCGGCGATGCCGCGGTGCAGGTACAGGTCTCCCTGCATCCATGCCACGTCGCCGACGAACACGCGCACTGTCTGCAGGAGGCGGTGCACGAGCGTCTCGGGCTTGTCCGCCGGATAGGCAAGCCAGCGCACATGCGCGGCATTGGCTGCCGCGAGGGCGATGAAGAGGACAAGAGCTGCTACAACTCGCATCGCTCGAACCTGATCATGGCGAGTAACACGAACAACGCGGCCCATCCGGCGCCGTAGAGCACGGCGGGAACGACCGCGGCGAAGGGCACGGCGGGCCAGGAATGCACGACCGGCGTCGTGAGGTTGAAGTAGTTAAGATGGGGCAGCGAGACGTACAGCGCCCAGACAACCGGCCGGCTTGCCGTGCCCGCGGCGCCGAGCATCGGCGAAAGCGTCGGCTGGACAAGCTGCCCGAGGAAGTAGTAGAGAATGCAGACGATGGCAGCCATCGGCGGCGTGGTGAGCAGCGAGAGGAACTGCGCAAGCGCAGTGAACAGCGCCACCTGCACGCCCAGCAACACCACGGCGTGCGCCAGCGCCGGCGGGAAGGCGATGCCGCGCCACGAAAACGCCGTCAGGAAAATCACCGTCAACACCGCGAACATGCCCAGCCCGGCCGCCAGCGCGCCAAGGTACGTTCCCGCGATCACCTCCCAGCGCCGCACCGGCCGCGCAAGCACCAGGTGCAGCGCGCGGTCCGCGATCTCCTGCGGCAGCACCCATGCGCTCGAGAGCACCGCCGCCAGCACGCTCATCAAAGGCAGCACGAGCATCATGAGCTGGAAGTAGAACTGCTCGTACTGCTTCGAGCCGAAAAACGTGATGTAGCTCACGCCGCCCGCGACGGCGAGCGCCACGACGAGCAGCACCGGCAGGTGCCGCCTGCGCCGCGCGCGGCGCACTGTGTCGTACGCAATCAGCCCTATGGTCCGCATCGAGTTCATACGGCCTGGTGTATGGTGTCCACGAAGAATGATTCAAGTGCCTCGGCCCGCGTGCGGTATCCCGTGCGCCCGGCCAGCAGCTCGTCAAGCGGGCCCAGCGCGCGCAGCCTGCCGCGGTGCAGCACGGCCACCGTGTCGCAGATCGCCTCGACCTCGGACAGCTCGTGGGAGCTGAAGAAGATCGTCATGCCCTCGCCGCGCAGGCGCTGGATGATCTCGCGCACCTGCCGCCGGCCCAGGGGGTCAAGGCCCGATGCGGGCTCGTCAAGGATCAGGCACTGGGGCTCATGCACCATCGCCTGCGCGAGGCCGACGCGCTGGCGCATGCCCTTCGAATGGAACTTCAGCGGCCTGTCCGCGTCGTCGCCAAGGCCGGCGAGATCGAGCACCGCGTCCGTGCGCGCGCGCACCCGGGCGCCACGGAGCCCGCCAAGCCGGGCGTAGTATGACACGGCCTCGCGCGCCGTAAGATACTCGGGATAGACCGCCGTTTCGGGCAGATATCCCACCACCTCCCGCGCGGCAACGTCGCGTGCAGGCCTGCCGAGCAGAAAGGCCTCGCCAGCCGTTGCCCGCAGGAAGCCAAGGATGATCTTGAGCGTCGTCGTCTTGCCCGCGCCGTTTGGCCCAAGGAACCCGAACACCTCGCCCCTGCGCACGCCAAACGAGACGCGGTCGAGCGCGCGGAACGTCCGGCCTGGCAGCAGGCCCGCCGGATACTCCTTGACCAGAGAGCACAGGTCGATGACGCTTGTTGTAGTGTTCCGTTCGTTCATGACACATGCCAGACAGCCTTGGCTGCACGAAAAGTGTACCAAAATCGCCCCGGGCAGGCAACCGCGCCTTGACAACGCCGCCGAAAGATGCCACACTCTTGGGCCCGGCGGTCAGCTCCGAGGCTGACCGCCCGGCACGCACAAATGAACTCCGGCACCATACACCTGCCATGACGCTCCCGACACCCGGCGGCAACTGCACGGTGAACCTCGTCATCCATTGGCAGGACGCCACAGGCACGCACCAATGGGAGCCGCTTCACCATCCGGACGCTGATGCCGGCAGCGCGGGCGTCACGGCGCGCAACGCCGTCATGGAGTGCCGCGTCACGACGCGCCGCGAGGATGAGTACGTCATTCTCGAACATTCACTGCGCATGGACGTTGCCGCCAGGCTTGTCGAGTGCGTCTGGCACGCCGCGACCGGCCTTCCCGATGACGCAGTGCTCTGGCACATGACGTACGACGTCTGGGGCCGGCCCGGCGTCACGTCCGCACGCGCACGGCCCGGCCATCGCCCCTTCTGGCGCGCCGCGCTCATGAACCCGCACACCGGCCGCGGCCATGTCTGCTCGTACAAGCTGCCTGCGCGATGGATGCATACGTTCAGTGCGGCGGCCGGCGGGTTCCGCATCGAGTCGCGCATCGATGCGGATGTCGCCGCGGGCGGTGAGTGGCGAAACGACGTGATGGCGCTCGCTTTTGATGTGCCGATGGTGCATGAACCTGGCGGTGGCAGGGGGCTGGCGTCATCGCTGGCCGGGCCGCTGTCGTTTCACATCAGCCGGCGCCACGCCGACGACGCCGCGGCGCACGGCGCGTGGAACAGTTGGGACTACTACAAGCTCGACGTCAGCGCGGACGATGTGCGCGAGAACCTCGAGGCGATCAAGGCGGATGAAACGCTGCGCAGGTTCGTGAAGTACATCGTCGTCGATGACGGCTGGCAGACCCTTGACGGGGAATGGGAGGCGAACGACAAGTTCCCGGGCGGCATGGCCGCGCTGGCGGCGGAGATACGCGCAGCGGGGTTTGTGCCCGGCATGTGGTCTGCGCCCTTTTTCATCAACTGCAACACGAAGCTGTTTGCCAGCCACCCCGAATGGTGCGTGCAGAAGGACGGCGCTCCCTATTCGCCCCTGCGCGACATGGGCTGCACGGGCCTGTGGGGCGACCGCTATTACCTTGACCCGACGCATCCTGCCGTACACCGCCATGTCCGCCGCATGTATGAGAAATTCCATGGCTGGGGCATGCGGTACTTCAAGACCGACTTCCTCTCCAATCCGTTCAAGGCAGCACACGACCGCGATGAGGCGGACCGCGGCGAAGCGCTGCGCTTCCATGATGCGAGCGGCGGCCTGCATCAGCCGCACCGCCAGTGCATGGAAGGCATCCGCGGCGTGATCGGCCCGGAAAGCTTCTGGCTCGGCTGCGGAAGCATCTGGGCCACCGGCGCGGGCCTGATGGATGCATCGCGCATGAGCAGCGACATCGCCATCTACTGGCCCGAAATCCGCACATGCGCATACTCGGTGTTCTGGAACAGCCACGCGCACGGCGCGCTCTGGCTCAATGATCCTGATTTCCTCGTCGTGCGCGGGCGCGACACGAGCAAGCCAGGCATGCTCGATGTGCCGCCCGAAGGGACGAAGCCCTACAGCCCTGACGCGCCGCAATCCGGGCCGGTCTTCTCCGTTGATGAAGCGCGCACATGGGCCGCGTGCGTCATCCTCTCCGGCGGCCTCGTCACGCTTTCAGACCGCATCGCCGGGCTGAATGACGAAGGGATGCGCATCGCCCGGACCGTCTGCCGCCTGGCCGGCGGCCCGGCGGCCCGGCCGCTCGAATTCGGCCGTCCGCTGCCGCGCTGCGCAATGAAGAACGGCCGCACGACGCTGCTCGCCTGCATCAACTGGGATGAAACGCCCGCGCCCGCCCTGCCCCGCTCGTGCGCCGCAGGCGTGCCTGATGCCGCGTGGACTGACGCGTGGACCGGCCGGTCGTTCTCCACGCAACAGCTCAGCCGCCATCTCCTTCAGCCACACTGCTGCCTGCTCCTTCATACCCACCCAGCTTCCCTGCCATGAACACGCCAAACATCCTTTACTTCATCGCACACGACGTCGGACGCCACCTCGGCTGCTATGGCGCCCGTGTCGCCTCGCCACACCTGGATGCGTTCGCCGACTCGGCCGTGCGTTTCGACAACGCGTTCTGCAATTCACCCGCGTGCACGCCCTCGCGCATCTGCGCCATGACGGGCATGTACGCGCACACGACCGGCGGCGTCGGTCTTGCCCACATTGGCTGGCCGCTCGCGCAGGACGTGCCGACCATCGTCGACTGTTTCAACGACGCCGGGTATGAAACCATCCACAGCGGCATGGAACATGAGCGCCATCCGCGCGAGAATCACTACGCCGTTGACCTCGAAGTGCATTGGAACTCGTACAACACGCAGCGCGGCGTTGACGACGCGCTCGCCTACCTCGGCACGCGCGATCGCAGCAAGCCGTTCTATCTCAACATCGGCAGCCAGCAGCCGCACGCAAGCACGTGGCGCCGCACAGACGACCTGTACGGCGGGCCCGTTCCGCCGGAGGACGTGTATATTCCACCGTACCTGCCCGATCTGCCGTCGATCCGGCGCGACCTCGGGAGGTTTCAGGCGGCCATCAGGTACATGGATGCGCATTTCGGCCGGCTGATCGAGGGGCTCGGGACGCTGGGGCACGACCGCGATACCATCGTCATCTTTACCACAGACCACGGCATCTCCGCACCGCGCGCCAAGGGAACGCTGTATGATCGCGGCGTCGAGACCGCCCTGCTCGTCAGGCTGCCCGGCGGGCGCCTCGCGGGCACACGGGCGGACCACCTGGTCCAGAACATCGATCTTGCGCCGACACTGCTCGACGCGGCGGGCGTGCCCGTACCGGGGCGCATGCAGGGCCGCTCGTTCTGGCCGCTGCTGAACGAGGCCGCCTACACGCCGCACGACGCCATCTTCATCGAGCGCAACTTTCACGGCGAGAGCAGGGTGTTCGGCAGACAAGGCGAGTTCATCGACCGCTACGACCCCGTGCGCGCAATCCGCACCCGCGACTTCCACCTGATCAGGCATTTCGATCCGCAGGTGAAGTGCCGGCCATGGCTCCCGTTCGAAGTGGATGCCCGGTGCGTGCCCGAGGCGGACAGCATCGAGTTTGCCCTGCCCAGGCCGCGCGAGCCACGGCAGGAAATCGAGCTGTATCATACGCGTCATGACCCGCAGGAATTCGTGAACATCGCCGGCCGGCCTGAGTTCCGCGCCATCCAGCACGACCTTGATGAGCGCCTGTCGCAGTGGATGCGCGACACGGATGACTTCGTGCTGCGGGACGACGTGCCCCGGCGGCGCGAGCGCCCCAGCTTTGGCTGCTTCGACGGCATGCCCGGCGACGAGGCCGAGGCCCGCGCAAAAGGGTTCATCAAGGACGCCGGGCATTGAGGCATGCCGCCGAAAATGCTATAATCACGCAGCATGACCAGCTGCGTGAACATTCCCGCGCGGCCGCGCAAGGCAGGGCTTCTGTGCGCCCTGCTCGCCTCGGCCCTTTGCGCCATTGCACGCGCCGACGGCGCGGACGACGCGTACGAGGCGGCCAAGAGCGCATTCGATGCGGCTGCGTACTCGAATGCGGCCGTCGCGTTCGACCTCTTCCTCACCGCGCACCCCGAGCATCCGCAGAAACAGAAGGCGCGTTTCCTCCTCGGCAGGTCGTACTATGAGCTCGGGGCGTGGAGCAACAGCTACATCGCCTTCGGCCAGGTTAAACTGCGCGATGC
This sequence comes from bacterium, assembly GCA_012514975.1. Classification (GTDB taxonomy): domain Bacteria; phylum Auribacterota; class UBA3054; order UBA3054; family JAAYZF01; genus JAAYZF01. The sequence continues at coordinate 18,407 of JAAYZF010000300.1, read as the reverse complement.
GAGCCCGTACCGTCGTGCGGAAGTGTACTATTGGCTGGGCCGGGCATGCGAACGACTGGCGGACGAATCGCGCGCCGTGTTCTTCCATGCACAGGCGGTTGCGGCAGGGCCGGAGACCGCGTTCTACACCCCGGCGGCGCTGGCGCTGGCGCGACTGCATGCGCGCGCGCGGAACATCGCCGCCGCGGCGGTCGCGGCATCGAACGCCCTCGTTGCCGCTGAAGGCAGGCAGGTGGTCGAGGCGCTCTTCTGGCTCAGCCAGGCGGCGCTTGCCGGCGGAGAGGCCCAGCTCGCGCATTCGTCTGCCGCGCGGGGCGTTGAGGCTGCGGGAAGCGGCCCGGCGCTTGCCTATCTGCAGGCTGCGCTCGCGCGCGCCGAGCTGGCGCTCGGCATGACCAACTCCGCCTTCACGACGCTCGATGCAATCGCCACGGCCAACGAGCCCGCGCCCGTGGCAGCCCTTGCCGCCTACTATCAGGCGCAGCGCGCCATCGAGCGCGGCGACAGCGCAACGGCCGCCTCACTGTTCGAACTCGCCGCCCGGAAGGCCGAGGAGCCCACGGCGCCTGATGCCGACTTCATGCTTCTGCTGCCGCCGGGTTTCCCGGCAGCCCAGGCGCTGACAGCCCTGGGCACGCTGGAGGTCGCGGCGGGCAACGACGCGGATGCGCGCCGGCGGTTCGCCGCGTGCCTCGAACGCTATCCCTCGTCTCCCGCCGCGGGCGAGGCAGCGGTGAAGCTGGCGGCATGCCATGTCCGCGCCGGCGCGCCCGGCCTCGCCGAGCAGCTGCTCGAACGCGTTGCCGCGGAGCCCGACCCGGACATTCGTGCGCAGGGCAGGATGCTCCAGGGAGACATCGCACTCAGCCGGAGCAACCTGCTCGAAGCCGCCAGCCACTACACCCGCGCGATTGCCACAAGCTCCAATGCCGTGCTTTCGGCCGAGGCGCGATACCGGCTTGCGCTGGCGCAGTATGCCCTGGGAAACTATGATGCCGCGCGGCAGGGATTTGAAGCGGTGGTTCATTCACCCGGAGCGTCTGCTGAACGGCATGAGGATGCGCTGATCCGTGTCGCGTGGTGCTGGCTGCGCGCCGGGGCGCCGCGGCAGGCGGAAGCCGCAATCACCCAGGTGCTGGACGCGCACCCGACGGGCCGCTATGCCGCGAGCGCCGCGCTCGAGCTCGGACGGCTTGCGTATCACCAGGGCGATTTCAGCCGCGCCGAGCAGCTCTTCGCCGGCATCGCAACCAACACGCGTGACGCCGTGCGCGCCCAGCAGGCTGCGTATGAGCTCGGCTGGGTCTACAGCCGCCAGGGCAGGCAGAATGATGCCGTCGCCCAGTTCGCCGCCTTTGCCACCACGTTCCCCTCGTCGCCGCTCAGTGACGACGTCTCGTACTACCTTGGCGAAACGTATTTCAACATGGACGACTACAGCCACGCGCGCAGCACCTTCCTGCGCATCCCGGAGAAGCATCCGGCGAGCGCCTACGCAGGCCCGGCGGCGTACTGGGCGGGCGTCTCGGCCATCCGCCTGGGCGAGCCTGCTGATGCCTTGTCGATCCTCACGCAGCACTGGGAGCGCATTGCCGATACGCAGCTCCTGCCGGCTGCGTTGCTGCTGAAGGGCGACGCATTGTCCGCGCTGGGCGACACGGCGGACGCGGCGCAGGCATACCGGCAGGCAATGGAGCGCGGGTCGAACTCGTATATCGGGATCGAGGCGGCGTTCCAGTATGGCGCCTGTGCGCTGTCCGCGTCAAACTGGCCGCAGGCAACACAGGTCTTCACCCAGTTGAGCGCCGATGACGCGCCGGATACAAAGGCGCGCGCGCGCGTCCTCCTCGGCTCGGCGCGTCTTGCCGCGCAGGACGAACGTGGGGCGCTTGACGCATGGCTCGGCGTGGTCTACGAACACCGCGACCAGCAGGCATCGTTCGACGAGGCGGTTGACGCCGCCGGCCGCCTCTACGAGCGCCTCGGCGAGCCTGACAAGGCCGAGTACCTTTACCGCCTCCGCACGGACGCCGCCGCACGGCAGGCTGCCGCGCCATAGCACAGGGAGCGCTTTGTAACCAGGGAGCACCACACATGACCGCACCAAACGGAACGCGCATCTTCGGCACCGACGGCGTTCGTGGCATTGCCAACATCGAGCCCCTGACGGTCGAGACGGCACTCAAGCTCGGCCGCGCCGCCGCCTATGTCTTCCGGCGCGACGCACGGCGCCGCCATGCCATTGTCATCGGCAAGGATACGCGCCTGTCGTGCTACATGATCGAGAACGCCCTCGGCGCGGGCATCTGCTCGATGGGCGTCGACGTCCTCCTCGTCGGCCCGCTGCCGACGCCGGGCGTGGCGTTCATCACGCGCAGCCTGCGCGCCGATGCCGGCATCGTCATCTCCGCGTCCCACAACCTCTACCAGGACAACGGGATCAAGTTTTTCGGCGCGGACGGCTACAAGCTGTCGCACGACCGCGAGGCCCGCATCGAGAGCCTCATCGCCACCGGCGAGCTTGACAGCATCCGCCCCACCGAGACCGCCGTCGGCAAGGCCTACCGCATTGACGACGCCCTCGGCCGGTACGTCGAGTTCGCCAAGCAGACGTTCCCGCGCGGGATGACGCTCGAGGGCCTGCGCATTGTCGTCGACTGCGCGAACGGCGCGGCGTACAAGGCCGCGCCATGCGTCCTGCGCGAGCTTGGCGCCGAGGTCATCGTCATCGCCAACGAGCCGAACGGTGTGAACATCAATCTCAACTGCGGCAGCACGCATCCCGAGGCGGTGCGCAAGGCGGTCATCGAGCATCACGCGGATGTCGGCATCGCCGTGGACGGCGATGCGGACCGCGTCATCATGGCCGACGAGGACGCGCGCGAGATTGACGGCGACTTCATCCTTGCGGTCATCGGCAGGCAGTGGAAGGAGTCGGGCCGGCTGCACAGCGGCCGGGTGGTCACCACGACCGTCGGCAACATGGGCATCGAGTGCTATCTCCGCCAGCAGGGGATCGAGGTTGTCCGCAGCGACGTGGGCGACCGCAACGTGATCTACACCATGAAGGAGTGCGGCGCGGAGATCGGCGGCGAATCCTGCGGCCACATCATCGTGCACGATGTGAACACCACCGGGGACGGCATCATGGCCGCGCTCCAGGTGCTCGCGGCGATGAAGCAGCATGACGTGTCGCTCAGCAAGCTGTGCCGCGACATCGTCAAGTTCCCCTCCGCGGGCGTCAACGTGCCTGTCAGGGAGAAACCGCCGCTCGAAGAGCTCGGTCAGTTGCAGGATGCATGGCGGAAATGCGCGCAGAAGCTCGGGAACGACGGTCGTATCATCATCCGCTACTCCGGCACTGAGAACAAACTGCGCATTCTGGTGGAAGGCAAGGACTACCGCGAAATCAACACCATGGCCCACGACCTTGCCGCGGCGGCCAAAAAGGACATTGGCGCGTGACCTATGACTGCCCTGTTTGAACTGATAAACCGCGGCGGGTACGTGGTCTACCCGATCGGCATCTGCTCGATTGTGGCGCTGTGGGTGTTCCTCGAACGCTTCATCCGCTTCCGCCGCGCGACGATCGACACGGCGGAGTTCACGGCCGGCATCCGCAACCACGTGAGGAACAAGCGGCTCACGGAGTCGATCACGCTGTGCACTGAAACGCCCGGCCCGGTCGCCGCCGTCCTTCGCAGCGTGCTCATCTCACACGGGCAGCCGCGCCAGCAGATCGAGGAGGCAGTGGACCGCTCGGCCCGGTTCGAGCTGCAACGGCTCGAACACAACCTCACCGTGCTCTCCACCCTGGCGCGCGTGACGCCGCTGCTCGGCCTGCTCGGCACCGTTGCCGGCATGATCAAGACGTTCCAGGTGATCCAGGCGCAGGCGCCCTTCGTCCAGCCCGCGTCCCTGGCACGCGGCATCTGGGAGGCGCTGATTGCCACGGCATTCGGCCTTGTCGTCGCCATCCCATGCCATGTCGCGTACGACTACCTCGTCGCCCGCGTCCGCGGCTTCGCCGCCGAGATGGACCGCAGCGCCGCCGACATCATCCAGGTCATCCAGGAGATCAGCCCGCATGACTAGCAACTGGCGCGATGAGTACGTTCCCTCGATGCCATGGCACCGCTCGATCTCGATCGGCGCGGTCGACCTTGCGCCCGTGCTCAACGTCGTCCTGCTCCTCGTGATCTTCTCGCTCATGGCCACCGGGTTCATCTACCAGCCCGGCGTGCAGATCGACATTCCCGTGGTGAGAAACCCCGACGCGATCCGCGGCAGAACACTGACGCTGACCATCACCAGGGACGAGCGCGTGTACGTCTCGGGCACTGCCCAGCCGCTTGTGCTCCGCGAGGCGATCCTTTCCCAGTTGCGCGAGTTCAAGCGCCATCATCCCGACGGCGTGGTCATTCTTCGCGCCGACAGCAATGTGCGCCACGGCTTTCTTCTGAGCCTCGTCGAGATGGTGCGCGAAGCAGGCCTGCGGCGCATCGCTTTTGGAGGGGCCCTGGGCGAGTCGTACCAGACGACGGCCACGGTTGATTGACGCGGCGCCTAGTTCCGCGGCGCGTTCATCCGCTGGCGCAACTGCGCCGCGGCGCTGCTGCCTGACTGCAGGCTCGGGGGGCCGCCGGGCCCGCGGCCACCGCGGCCGCCGCGGCCGCCCATCGTGTAGATCTTGCTCTCCCCGTAGTCGCGTTCGAGCGCGGAGATCACCGCCTCGGCCTCGGCGCTGCGTCCCTCGTTGATATAACGGCTGGCAAGCATGTACTGGACGCTCGGCACGGCCTGGACGCCCCATTCGGTCGTCAGACCGGCGAAATTCCGGTTCGCCGTGAGCTGCTGGTAGTACTTCTCAACCGTTGCCGTGTCGCCGCGAAAGGTGGCGCCGACCGCGCGTTCGGTGAGCAGCATGCCCGTCATGTTCGCATCCGGATACTTCGCGATCAGGTCGTTCAGCGCTTTCTCGCGCTCGGCGTCCTGCGCAGCGCGTTCCTCATCGGTTCCACGATTGCCGCGGCCGCGGCCGCCGCGCTGGCGCGCCTGGTCAAACAGCGTCTGGACTTCATCGCCATACTTCGCCCGGTCAGCCTCCATCAACTGCGCGCTGATCTCCCTGCCGCGCTGACGGGCCTCCTCGGCCATCTTGCGTTCCGCGTACTCGGAGTACATGTCGCGCATGTACGCCGGATTCATCCGCTCGTTCGTGGCAAGCTGTTCGAGCCCGACGGAGTCGACAATCTGTTCGAGCCGGCTGATGGCGTCATCGAGCAGTGCGACACCGGCGGCGCCGGCATCGTCCTGCTCCGCGGACGCGGCGGTGTTGGCGGGCGCAAACGTCGGTTTCTGCCTGCTGAGCGACGCGAGCGTGTCGGTCATTGAGGCAACCTGGTCTTGCAGGCGGCGCACCTCGGCCTGGAGCGCGCTGCTGTCAGGCTCCGAGCTTCCGGCGGGAGACGTTACCGGGCGCGGGCGCACAAGCAGGTACGCGGACTGGGCGAACGAGATGACGGCGATGACAAGCGCCGCGAGCACAAGCAGTTTCGTGGTCGATTCCTTCATAGCTGCTCCTTGTGTCCATACATTGGTTCAGCTTGCTGACGTGTCCGCGGCCGTTTTATTGTTCCGCGGGGTTCCTGCCGCGTGGCGCCAGCCGGGCTGCTCGTGAAGCAGGCCGAGCAGCGTGCTGCGCGTGTTCATCTGCGGCTGCTGGAGCACGCGCTCGAAGCACAATGCAAGCGCGCGCCCGACGGCCGGGCCGGGGGGGAGGTGGAACGCCTGCATGACATCGCGGCCGTCAATGGCCAGGTCTGCGATTCTGAGCGCATGGGCCTGTGCCTCGATGGCGCGGATGCGCCGGAGGGCGTACCGAAGGTGGTCGAGCCGCTCAGCCCGGGTGTACGGCTCGGCGAGGTTCGCTTCGAGATCGGCGAGCTGAAGGCGCAGGAGGTCGCGCACGGGCAGGTGTTGCAGCGCGCTCATGTGGCGGCGGATGGTCGCATCCTTCATCTCCGGCCGGAACATGATGCGGTCGAGATGATGCCGCACCGCCTCCTTGACGTACGCGATGGTATCGCCGCTGTACCGCAGGTTCTGCAGCTCGGTCTCGACCAGGCGTTCACCGAGGGTCTCGTGCTGGTAGAAATGGTCAATGCCATCCTCGCCGCGCATGCGCGTGTGCGGCTTGGCAATGTCGTGCACGAGCGCGGCGAGCCTGAGCGGAAGGGATTCTTTTCGCACGGCCTGGACGGTTTTCACCGCGTGGACCCAGCAGTCCTCCGCATGGTGGCCCTCCTGCGGCACGCCGATCGAGCGGGCAAGCGCAGGCAGCACGTGCGGCAGCAGGTTCAGGCCGGAAAGAGTGAGCAGGGCCGCTTCGCGGTCGTCAAGCATCAGCATCTTGTTCAGCTCGAGCTGGATGCGCTCACGCGGCACCTTCTCAAGAAGATGGCGCCCCGCCTCGATCGCCGTGCGCGCGGCCTCGTCAAGCGTCCCGCCAATCAGCGCGGCGAACCGGCAGGCGCGCAACGCGCGGATCGGATCCTCGCGCAGCCGCTGCCGGGCGTCGCCGACGAACCGTATCCGCGCCGCCTCGAGGTCCTGCCTGCCATGGAAGGGATCTATGATCGTGCCGGTGAGGTCCTCCGCAATGGCGTTGACCGTGAAATCGCGCCGTGCGAGGTCCTCCTCGATGGTGCTCACACGCGTGACGTAGTCGGGATGACGAAAGTCGGAATACGGGCCGTCCTGGCGGAACGTGGCCACCTCGATGCCGTCGACCAAGGCGACTCCGAACGCCTCGCCGACGATCCTTGCCGAGGGGAAGAGCGCCGTGATCCTGTCCAGCGGCGCGTTGGTGGCGACGTCGATGTCGCCCGGCGGCACGCCGCGCAGCCGGTCGCGCACGCACCCGCCAACACGATACGCGGCAAAGCCGGCGGCAACGAGTTCCCGCATGATCCTTTCAGCGGTTCGCTGCGCCGGCTGTGTCTGCGGTGCCGTCATGGGGAAAGACACGTCAGCAGATGAAAACCGCCGGCACGGTACGGTGCCTCCGGCCGGCTATTCGAGGACGCGGCGCATCATCCCGACCGTCAGATGCCTGATGGCGTCCACGACGAGGTCGGCGTCCTTGACGTAGTGGCCGACGCCAATGGCCTTGATGCCTGCGCGGTGAAGCGACTCGACGCCAAGGACGGCGTCCTCGACGCCGACGGCGTGTGCGGCCGGCACGCCCGCCTTGTCGAGCGCCACGCGGAAGATCGCCGGGTCGGGCTTCGTCTCGGCCACGTCATAGCGGTCGACCACGGCGTCGAGATAGCCGCGGATTCCCGCATGGTCGATCACCTGGTGTGCGTTCTTGCTGCCCGAGGCAACAACCGCCGTGATCTGCGCCGCACGCAGCGCCTCGAGCAACTCGACCGAGCCGGGAAGGACAAGGTCTTCAGGCCCGGCGTGTTCAAGCAGTTTCTGGTAGTACGCGTTCTTGCGCTCGGTAAGCTCGTGAATGGTCCGCCGATCCGGCGCCGGCCTGTGGTTGAACTCCTCGAACATGATGCGCATGCACTCGTAGCGCTCCATGCCGCGGTAGCGGTCTCCGAGCTGCTCGTTGAAATGGAGGCCCAACTCGTCGGCAAGCTGCTGCCAGCTCCGGTAGTGCAGTCTGTGGGAATCGACAAGGACACCGTCCAAGTCGAACAATACCGCCTTCAGTTCCGCCATGGCATGGTCATCTAATGGTTGTCGGGTCTCGTCAGCCAAGGCGGGCCGCAGCGCGGCATGCGCGCGCCGGGGCCCACAGCAGCCTGGCCATGCAGATTATACCGTACCGCGCAGGCGGTGTCAATGAACCCACGCACCATTCAGCCCCTCCCGCGTTCCTCTGCAAGAGACGCGGCGCTTTCGCGTATACCATCGTGAACGCTGCTCTTTGCGGAGCAAGGCCTCGCGCGAGCGGCGCGAAAGGCTGGTGCAGCACGATGCCGGTGCACAAGACGCCCACGCGTTGCTGCGCAACTCTTAACCCGATCAGTCCGATCAGCCGGATCAGTCGGATCAGTCGGATCACCTTAACTGACAGGAGAAACACGATGAGCACGCCCCCCATCCCCAACGGCGGCTTCCGCACTACCGCCACCTTCCAGGTTGCCACGATCATCTACGACGGCACGTACTGGTTCTGCGAACAGTGCCTCGAGCCGCGATCGCGCATGGCCGATGAGATGATCCAGGCTGCGCGCTACGGCCGCCAGAAAAGCGCTGAAGGCATCCGCGCAATGGTGGCGCCCTCGAAGGTCGATCTGCGCATCCTCAAGGCCGGCCGCGCACGGCTCGAGGAGCTGCAGTTGGACTTCGAGGATTTCCTCCGCCACCGCCGTCTGCCCCAATGGGCGGCCGGCAGCGCTGAGGCAAGAGCCGTGCATGACGCGTCCAAAAACGGCAGAAAAGACCGGTCGGATCAGTCGAATCTGCCTGATCAGGAGCGGTGGGCGCTCTACGCGCCCTGGCTCGAGCACAAGGACCCCGCTGTGCGCGCGAACGCGCTCATCTGCCTGATCCATCAGGCACACTTCCTGCTGGACCAGCAGATTGCGGAAGCTGATGCGCGCCTCGCCGGGAACGGCTTCGCCGATCGGCAACAGAGAAACAATCAGACCGATCGGACAGGTCAGTCGGATTCGTCTGATCAGATCCCCGCGTGCCCGCGATGCGGCAAGGACATGGTGCTGCGCACGGTGAAGACCGGGCAGAACGCCGGCAAACAATTCTGGGGCTGCACGGGCTACCCGGATTGCCGCGGCGTGGTGAACCTGTGAGCACTCTCCGTGCCCGGTGGCGATACCGGGCCACACATATCAGTCAGATCAGACCGGTCAGCCGGATCCGTCAGATCAGTCGGATCGGTCGGATCGGTCCGATCGGTCGGACAACATCGACGACAAGGAGGAGATCATGGCCACCAAACTCCGCCATAGCGGCGGATACCGCGCGACCGCGAGCTTCCAGACGTCAACCATCATCTACGATGGCACGTACTGGTTCTGCGAACGGTTTCTTGACCCGCGATCCCGCATGACGGACCAGATGGTGCAGGCCGCCCGTTCCGGCCGCCAGAACAACGCGGAAGGCAGCCGCGCGGCTGCCACGTCATCGCAGACTGAACTGCGCTTGCTCAATGTTGCCCGCGCAAGCCTTGAAGAACTGCTGCTTGACTGCGAGGATTTCCTGCGTCAGCGGCGCCTGCCGCAATGGGCGCCTGACAGTCCCGAGGCGCGAGCCGTGCGCAACGTGCCGCAGAACTACAAGAAAGATCGGGCTGATCAGTCCGATCTGACTGATCTGACGGATCGGGAGCGATGGGCGCTGTACGCGCCCTGGCTGGAGAGCGACGACCCTGCCGTGCGCGCGAACGCGCTGATCTGCCTGATCCACCAGGCAAACTTCCTGCTGGATCAACAGATTGCCGCGGCAGAGGCGCGGTTCGTCGAAGAAGGCGGCTACACCGAGCAACTCGCCACCGCCCGCCTTGCCGAGAGGCAACGGAAACGAAAACGAAACGATCAGACAGATCAGTCGGATCAGTCGGATCAGTCGGATGTCACCCCGCAGTGCCCGCGCTGCGGCAGTGCCATGGTGCTGCGCACGGTGAAGACCGGGCAGAACGCCGGCAAGCAGTTCTGGGGCTGCTCAGCCTATCCCGGCTGCAGGGGCGTGGTGAACCTGTGAGGATGCCTGGCGTGTTTCACCGGTGACAGCGCCCCACGCACGTGCCGCCCATGCTCACCTGTTGCGCACGGAACGGCAGGCGGAACGCACGCCGTGTTGCCTTTTCCACATGTGTTTGCTATAGTGGCAGCGGCAATCCCATGGGGAACCGTTTATGCTGAACAAAGACGATGTCGCAGTCATCCGGGGCCTGGCGGCGCGTGCGGCGGAGATCGCCGCGCTGCCTGTGCAGGAAGAGAAGCGCGCGCTGTGGCGCAAGCTCAACGCCCTCACACCCGCGCGGCCCATGGTGATGATCGACCAGGTGTGCTGGAACGAGATGAATACGGGCGGCGAGCTGACGCTGCAGTGCACGGACGCTGAGTGCCGCGGCTACGAGGAGCAGCTTCGCCGCGTGTTGTTCCAGTGGACGCATTTCCGGGTGGACATGGTGGTCGAACCGTTCATCCGCGTGCCCAAGGCGATCCTCAACACCGGGTTCGGCGTCCGCGTGCAGGAACGCACCGCGGTTACTGACCCCGCGAACAGCGTCGTCGGCCACCTCTTCATCAATCAGTTCCAGACGGACGACGATCTCGGCAAAGTCCATTCGCCGCGCATACGCCACGATGCGGCCGAAACCGAACGCCGCCTGGCCGTTGCGCACGAGCTGTTCGACGGCATGCTCGATGTGCGTCCGTGGGGAGCGGACTGCTATCTTTCGCTGTGGGACCCGATCAGCATGTGGATGGGCGTTGAGAACGCGCTGTACGCGCTGATCGACCGGCCCGCATTCATGCACCGCCTTGTCGGCCGGATGACGGATGGCTACCTCGGCATGCTCGACCAGCTCGAGGAACAGGGCCTGTTGTGCGGCCCGCAGTCGCTCATTCATTGCACCGGCGCCTACACCGATGAGCTGCCCGCGCCGGGCTACGACCCGGCCAGGCCGCGCACGAAGGACATCTGGATGTTCGGCCTCGCGCAGATGTTCTCCACCGTCTCGCCGCGGATGTTCAAGGAGTTCGAGGTCGAGTATGCCGGCCGCATTTGCGAGCGGTTCGGCCTCGTGTACTACGGATGCTGCGACCCGCTTGACGGCAAGATGAACGAAGTGCGCATGATACCGAACGTGCGCAATGTCTCGATGAGCCCCTGGGTGAACGAGGAGCGCGGCGCGGCGGAGATAGGCCGGCAGTACGTCTATTCGCGCAAGCCAAGCCCGGCGCTCGTCGCGACGGACACGTTCGACCCCGGGCTCGTGCGCAAAGATCTCGAGACCACGAGGAACGTCTGCGACAGGAACGGCTGCCCGCTCGAACTGATTCTCAAGGACATCAGCACCGTGCGCTACGAGCCGCGGCGCCTGACGGAATGGGCGCGCATCGCGATGGACGTCGTGGGCGGATGACCATGCCGCGCCGGCGTGGAATGCACACAACGAGGAGACCACCATGACGACACGTACCGCCATCGCCACCGCTCGCATCGCCGCCGCCGCGCTGCTGCTTGGCGCCGCCTGCCGCTGCCGCGCCGCCACGCAGGCCGGCGCCACCGCGTCCAATCGCACGCTCCGCGCGTATCACATCGGCAACAGCCTTACATTCGGCGTGTTTCCCAACGACCAGACGGACAAGCTGTTCGCGAGCAGGGGCGGCGCGTACGTCCGCGGCATGCACATCCTCTGGGGCAGCCCGCTGTCGCGCATCTGGGACAACCCTTCGAGCAACAATGTGACGCTGGCGCCCTTCGGCACGTTCAGCCACGCGCTCACACAGTTCGACTGGGATGTGCTTACGCTGCAGCCGTACGCGAGCGGCATCACGGGCGACAAGGGCGACCTTGCCGAATGCCGCAACTTCATCAAGCTTGCCACGCGCCGCAGCCCCGGCGTCCAGGTGTACATCTATGCAACGTGGCCGCCGCGGCCCGGCACGAACGCGCCTGACGCATTCGCCCGGACGTGGGACGCGCAGTACACAGGCCAGCGCACCGGCGGCGTGCCCTGCCGCGACTACTGCCAGAACCTGGTGCAGATGCTGCGCAGGGAGCTGCCGGCGGTGCAGAACCCGGTCTTGCTCATCCCCGCGGGCGATGTATTGTACGAGCTTGATGGCATGATGCGCGCCGGGCGCGTGCCGGGCTTCACGTCCGTCCGCGATCTCTACAAGGACGGTATTCATCTGAACGCGACGGGCAACTATGCGGTGAAGTGCACGTTCTACGCGGTGTTGTTCCGGCAAAGCCCCGTCGGCCTGCCAAACGCCGCGCAGTGCGAGAAGGTTTCGGACACTGTGGCGCGGATCATACAGGAGACAGTCTGGAACGTCGTGTGCGCGAATGAGCTGACGGGATGCGCGCCCGCGGAGGATGCGGGCACGGCAGCGAAGTGAAAGTCGTCCGGCGTCGAATGCGGGGCACTTTGGCGACGCGCGGGCCTGCATCGCGAATGTGGATGGGGGCTTTGCCCCCGTTTAGCTCCTCCTGCGCCGCAGGCACACTACACCCACGCCGAGCAGCACTCCCGGCTCGGGAATCACCACGATTGACAGCGTCTTCGGATCGACGTTCACGGCATCGTGTGCGAGCACGGTGAAACTGCTGGTCGTCACGACAGCCACCGCGTGCGCCGTGCCGCTGATCACGCCGTTCGAGCCGAGCGACAGCCCGCCGGGAAGTGCGCCCGCATGCATCGTCCAATACACGTCTCCCGATGCGTTGACCGCCGCGAGCGCGGCATTGTACGGCTGGCCGGCCATTGCGCCGGGAAGGTCCGTCGTCGCGACATCGAGAGACCTGAATCCCTCGCGGAAATACTCGTTGATCGCGTGCGCGCAGAGCTCGGGCCGCCAGTTCATCTTCGACTGCGCGCGGACGGCGGCGATGAATGCTTCGCGCGTTGGCGTTTCGCCGATTGATGCCATGTACGACTCGATCGTGCGGTCTGCCGCGGGAAAGGTGAGCTTGTGCGCGACGGCACTTCGTTCCGGAAGACTGGTCTGCCAGTAGGCGAACGGCCGGTCGGTTCCCGTGACGTAAAACCAGGTGCCGCTTGCGCGGTCGGTGTAATATGTCGAATCCTCGAACGAGATTGCTGACAGCGCCGTGTACGTGCGCGCGAGGCGTGCGTCGAGGCCTGGGAACTGCACCTTGTTCCCGGAGAACGCGATGCACTGGTTGCTCGAGGCGTCAGTGGCCATGATGCCGGTGGCGGCGCGCAGGCCGTGGAGCACATTGTCGCGCACGCGCACGTTGCGGCTGCCGCTGCCGGTGAGGTTGATGCCGTAGACGTTGTTGACCAGCGTGTTGGTGTTGTGCAGAAGGAGGTTGTCGCCCACCACGCCGCCGTCCCATTCGATCAGCTCGATGCCCCAGCCCAGCGTGCGGCCCGTGGGGCGCGAGAGGCCGATGTCGTAGAACACGTTGCTGAGGATGGAGATGCCTGCGAAGCGCAGCGGGCCCATGGTGTTGCCGCCGATGCTGATGCCGATCTCGCCGTCGACGTAGAGGTTGTCGATCATGGCGAGGTTGGTCGAGCAGCCATACCCCTCGTTCGCGGTCCACTTGTTGTTGATGCTCGATGAGCGCAGGAAGATGTTATTGCGGAAGAGCACGTCGGAGCATGTCGAGAAATAGGTGTCGTGGTTGAACATCGTCGCGCCGCCCAGCCCCTGCTTGTTGTCCCCGTTGCCCTGGACCAGCCAGCCGCAATGATCGAAGACGTTCTCCTCGAGCACAAGGGGAGCGTGATGCGCATACATGCCCTGGGAATGGCTGTTGGTGCTGTACGAATCGACGAGCACATTGCGGCGGATGACCACATCGCTGCACGTGCCGAAATTCTGGACGATGAGGTCAGTCACGCCAAAGCGGAGAAGGCAGTCTTCGACCAGCAGAGCGACGATGTTGGTTCCGCTGTAATGAATGTTCAGGATGGAGAGCAGCGTGCTGCCCTCGCCGCCCGTGTACTCAGGCGAGTTTGGATCGCGCGTGTGGGCGTAGAAGTCGAGGCTGACCACCGCGGCGTACTCTATGCCTGCGATGCCGGAAAGGGCGCTGCGCGAGCCGACTTTCAGGACGGGCCGGTTCGTGGCGCCGCCATACGCGCCGTAGACGAATCGCGCGTCGTTTGTGCGCCCGTCGCGCAGTGACAGCGACTCGTAGAACGTATCGCCGCGCTTGAGCAGCACCCAGTCGGGATAGCCGTTGCGCGCGAGGAGGAACGCACTCGAGAGCGTCGCATACGCCTTGACAGCGCCCGTCGGGTTGAAGGGATCGCCGCCGATGACGGCGTTCGTGGGCGCGTACCACTGCGCGGTGGCGTTGCTGCCCTCGCTGCTGCTGACGTAGATCAGCCGCGTGTCCGCACTGGGCGTGAAGACCGTCCAGCCGTTTGCATCGCGCGGCAGCGCATGGGCGGCCAGGGCGATGACAGCGAGGGCCATCCACAGCGTGACCCACAGCGTGAGACGAGGCGCCGATCGGACGGCAGAGAGCGCTGGCGTGCGAAGAACGTTGTGCATACGCCAGTATAACATTTCCCGTCACGGGCGGGCAAGCGGCACCTGCATTACGCCAAGGATGTCAGAGAGCCCGGGCGTTGCCATCGGGCGGAAGCCTTCGCGGATGTACGCGGCCAGTGCCGGCGCGGGTTCCGGGAAGAGGCTGTATCCTGCGACACGGGTGCCTGCTACTCGGGACCTGGCGATACCCCCGGCGCAACGGCAACAGCCGTGTGCAGGTTCCTCTTGAGCGTGTCGAATGCAATGAAGGCATAGCCGTCATCGCCCCAGCGCTCGCCCCATGAGTTGCGCAGCTCAAACAGGCCGCTACCGTAGCGACTTCCGGTCATCCTGAAGCCCACAGCCACGACGACGTGCCCGTGGTTCCATGCCGCCCCGTCCTGGATGATCTTCGTCGAGCTCAGCCGCACCTTGTTCGGCCAGGCCAGCGACAACGTAACCGGATTCGTCGTGAGGAGGATGGCACAGATGCTCGTGAGAACGTCCTCCGTTGGCAGGGCGTTCGGTACGCCTTCGTTGGTGTAGAGCCATTGGACGTGCAGATCCTTGCGCATGCCGGCATCCTGTTGAACGTCCTTGGAAGGAGCGGCGACAGCGCCGTGGTCTTTGTACTTGCCACTGTGCGCGGACTCAGTGGTACAGCCGTAGATACGAAGTGCCTCGACGACGTCGCCGACCGAGTAGCTCTCGTTCCCGCCGGTCCGGCCGCGATACAGGTTCGCCGCCCACATCGCAAACCGTTCAGACAGGCGGTCCGCCTGCCCGTTGCGCGCGAGCTGGAACTCCAGCGGGCTGAGCACGCCGAAGATGGTGCACGACCCGCGCCGCCCCTGGTCGCGCACATCCACGCCCAGCCGTTCGTACTCCGGACGCAGCGAGAACGTGCCGGGCAGCGAAGTCCTGGGGCACTGCGGGCCAGCGTATGTGGCTGCTTCTGCCGCACGCCGGATGCGCCCCAGGTACCGTCGGTCCCACTCGCTCAACTGCATCAGTGGCACACAGGCAACGACACCGTCCTTGCGCGCCAGCTTCACGCTGTCACCCTCGAAACCCACAACGCGCGCGACGATGAACCTCTTCTGCACATCGCGCCAGCCGCGGTAGTCGCTCGGGTAGTTGGTCGCTGCTTGCGCAGATGCGGCCGATCCGGCAGCACCGTTGGTTGGAGCCCTGCTGTTCGCCGCGTTCGTGTTTGCGGCATGCACGGCGGTCGTTCCTGTCAGGCAGAGCACTGCCACACTGCAGAACAGTTGTAACCTCATGTATCCTCCGAGACGGTCGTTTCGCTGAGGTGCATAGTATAGCACAATGGCTCGCGAACATCCACACGGCGGGCGCATGGTTTGGGCAAGCGGGCCGCTTGACACGCATTCAGCGAAATAGGATACTACTTGCTGTTATGTGCGTTCCGCTGGGCCCGGCAGCGGCTGATCATCTTTTCACTGCGCGCCAACAGCACGTCGAGTGCGCTGCACAGGGAGGTCATCATGCTTGCGGCAGTCCTGCATGACTTCAACAAGCTCGTTCTCGAAGATGTGCCTGTGCCGGAGCCCGGCATGGGTGAGGTGGTCGTGCGCATCAAGAGCTGCGGCTTTTGTGCCACCGACTACAAGGCCATCAAAGGCATCAGGCGGAACGTCAGATTCCCGTGCATCGTGGGCCACGAGCCTTCGGGCGTGGTCGCCAAGGTCGGCCCGGGCGTGCAGCATTTCAAGGAAGGCGATGAGGTCATCTGCCAGCCCACGGGCTCGTGCGGCGTGTGCCGCCATTGCAGGGAAGGCAACGCACACTATTGCGCACAGTCATTCGCCACCGGTGGCGACGGGCCGGACGATGTGCGGCCAGGCGCGTTCGCCGAGTACATGAAGACGAACGCGGCGTCCCTGTTTGCCAAGCCGACAAGTCTGTCGTTCGATGCGGCGGCACTGACAGAGCCGCTGTCCGGCGCATGGAAAGGCGTCATCCAGTACAGCGAGATGAAGCTCGCCGATGATGTTGTCGTGCTCGGCGTCGGGGGCATCGGGCTGTTGTGCCTGATGGTTGCGCGCGCCGCGGGCGCCGGCAGGCTGATCGCGGTTGATCCGAGCGCGTACGCGCGCGAGCATGCCCTGCGCCTTGGCGCGACGCATGCGGTGGATCCCTCGAAGGGCGATGCGCGCAAGGCTGTCTATGACATCATTCCCGAGGGACCGGATCTTGTCATTGAAGCGGCGGGGCCGATCTCCGCGGTCACGCTGATGGTTGACCTGCGCCGGCGCGGCACGCGGTGGAACGTGTTCGGCATCACCACGCACGAGACATTCGAGCTCGATGGCGGGCGCACGCATTTCCTCGAGGGCCGGATGGATGCAAGCTTCGGCACCACGCCACGCGCGATGCAGGCGGCGATCCGCCTGATGGAAACAGGACTGGTCAACGCCGGGGAGATCATCTCGCACCGCTTCCCGCTGAAGGACATTCACAAGGCCGTCGAGGTCATGGGCCAGCCTGAGCGCAACAAGGTGATCATCAACCCGTGAAGGCGACCGTCAACACAGCCGCAGGCGTCGTCGAGTGGAAGGACTGGCCGACACCTGAGCCCGGCCCCGGCCAGGTGCGTGTGCGCACGGCGTGCTGCGGCATCTGCGCGACGGACCTCGAGATGATCGCCGGCTGGCCGCGCACGGGCTTTCCAGTCGTCCCCGGCCATGAGTGGTCCGGCGTGGTCGAGGCGCTCGGGCCTGGTGTTGACCGCGCGCTGCTTGGCGCGCCGTGTGTGGCCGAGAACGTGCTCGCGGATGGCAGCGAAGTGGGCTTCGAGCATCCCGGTGGGTATGGCGAATACATCGTGACCGAGGCGCGCAACGTGCGCGTGCTTCCGGCTGGATTCGACCTTGCCGCCGCAGCGCTGATCGAGCCGCTTGCTGTGTGCGTCCACGGCCTGAAGCGTCTCTCGCTTGGTGAATGCCGTAGCGCGGTTGTGATCGGTGACGGTCCGATCGGGTTGCTGCTGCTGCCGCTGCTCAAGGCTGCGCGGGTGGAGCGTGTCTGCTGTATTGGCGGCCGGCCGTCGCGCCTTGCGCTGGCGCGGGGACTCGGCGCGGATTGCATGGTGAATTACCACGAGCACGGCGGCGACGCGGCCGCCGCGGTGCGTGCGGCGCTGGGCTGCGCGCCGGCGGGCGTTATCGAGGCCAGCGGCTCCGCGAAGGGCATGCTTACCGCGCTCGATTGCGCGGCAGCGCAGGCACGCGTGCTCATCATTGGCGATTACGGCAACCGACAGGACTTGGTGGACTGGAACACGGTGCTGCACAAGGAACTGACATTGGCCGGGTCGAATGCCAGCGCCGGCGCGTGGGATGAAGCCGTGCGGCTGGCTGTTGGCGGCGCGGTGCCGCTGGCACGGCTCGTCACGGCGGTGATGCCGGCGCGGCGGTGCGCGGAGGCAGTTGAGCTTGTGCGCACGGCGCGGGATGTTGTCAAGGTGGTGATCGACTGGCGCATGAAGTAAAGGGAGATGCGGCCTTTACGCGGGGGAGAAGGCTCTGAGCGGAGTTCCGCACGGCATCGGCACAGAGGACTGTGCCTCCCACATTTCACAGTTCATTCAGAGGCTGGACGTTGCACAATTCCCACGTGAGCGCGGTGGTGTTGAACACGAGTTCGTAGAGGTTTGCACCGTCGCTCGCGGCGAAATGGCGGCAGGTGGTGCTGCCGTGGCGGGTTTCCCACGCGTAGGTTATCTCCTTGATTGCGCAGACACGATTGCGCCACCGGAACTTCACCGGCCGGAGTTTCTCGCGGCTGTCGTTGAACACCGTGTAGACAGCCACGCGATCATGAACGGGGGCGGACATGCGGGGAAGGGGCCAAGGGTCAAGGGTCAAAAGATCATTGAGCATTTGCCATTGGGCATTTGACATTCGACATTTGGCATTCCGGTGCGCTGCGTGTTGCCAGCCACTGTAGACGCGGGATGGCATCCCGCGCGCCGATACTGCATGCGGGATCGGGGTCTACATCCGTGGGCGGCGTGGCAAGGACGCACAGACGGCCCACCTGAAGGTGGTACTTCAAACCAAGCCGCGGACTTCTGCGTACACGATCACCCGCGTCCATGGCGGCAGGAGCGTGGACGCAAGTACTCGCCAATCCAGCAGGGCGGGACCATCCACTTCAGGTGCG
>JAAYZF010000299.1 GCA_012514975.1 bacterium | reverse complement strand
CTCAGCGGCGACACCGAGCTCACCGGCGAAGGCCGCGCCTTCTTCCGCATGGCGGCGGAATGACCGATCACCGATCTCCGATCCCCCCCCCCTACCCCTTCACCGCGCCCGCCGAGATGCCCTTCACGAACAGCCGCATCGTGAACAGGAAAAGGATGATGAGCGGGATCGCGCTGATCGTGTAGCCGGCCATCATCTCGCCCCACAGCTTCACGTATTCGCCCTCGAGACGCATCAGGCCCACCGGCACCGTCAGCAGCTCGTCATCGCGCATGATCACGAGCGGCAGCATCAGGTTGTTCCAGTTGCTCAGGAACTGCATGATGGCGAGCGTGCCCATCACCGAACCGCTCATGGGCACGACGATGTGCCATATCTGCTGGAGGTGCCCGGCGCCATCGATCTCGGCCGATTCGAACAATTCCTTGGGGATGTCGTCGATGAACTGGCGCAGGATGAACACGCAGACCACCTGGCCGCCCACGGCGCCGCAGAGCACCAGTGCCCAGAGGTTGTTGATCAGGCGCATGCCTTCGAGCACGGTGAACATGGTGACCAGCGTCGCCGCGGTGCCCGGCAGGAACATCGAGGCGATGAGCCCGTAGTAGAAGATGTTCCGCCCGGCAAAGCGGTAGCGGGCAATGGCGTAGCTTGCAAGCAGGGAAGTCACGAGCCCGAGGATGACCGCGCCCACGGACGTGACGACGGAGTTGGCGATGTAGTTCTGCACGCACGCCCAGCCTTTCGCCCAGTTCTCCCAGTGCCATGTCGCCGGCGCGTCGAACCACCAGGGGTTGTTGGTGAACTGGACGTTGTCCTTGAAGCTGATCACGACCATCAGGTACAACGGGAAGAACGAGGTGAGCAGCACGAACCAGATGAGCGCGTGCTTGATGCCTTCCCGCCGTTTGTTCGCGCGAAGCGCCATGCTACTTCTCCACCTTGATGTACTTCTGGTAGATCAACGTCAGCACCAGGACCAGCATGAACATGACCATCCCGAGCGCGCATGCGTAGCCGAACCGGCCCTCGATGAACGCCTCGTTGTACATGTACAGCCCGGGCACCATGCCCACGTTGCCCGGCCCGCCCTCCGGGCCCAGCAGGATCAGGAAGAACCCGTAGTCCATCAGCGTGCCGATCGTCATGAAGATCAGGTTGATCCGCACCTGCGTCAGTATCAGCGGCAGCTCGATGTGGAACAGCTTCGTCAGCGTCCCCGCACCGTCTATGTCCGCCGCCTCGTACACGTCCTGCGAGATGTTCTGCAGGCCGGCAAGATAGATCAGCACGCCGATCGTGCCCACCCAGGGGAACCCCCAGAAGATCGCTGCGGGAATGATGAGCTTGCTGTGGCCAAGCCACGCGGGCGCGCCAGTGGCAAACGCATCGGTCGGCGCGGCCCAGACCATCGTGCTGAAGATGAAGAAGACGGCAAGGATGGTCAGCGCGCCGCCAAGCCAGGCCACCGCGGCCCGGCCCGCGGCGCCGCGGCCGGCGAAATACGCCCCGACGGCAACCAGCAGCGGCACGATCACCGCCGCACGCGCAGGCCCCATAAGCGCAACCGAGACGGGCAGCAGGATCGCCCACCAGACCCACAGCCGCCTGAAACCGCGCAGGCCCGTCATCGCCGTGAGCGCGACCGCGCCTGCGGCGGCAAGCCCCCATACGCCGCCAAACACGCCGCCCGCCACCGCGTCCCGCAGCGGCGACAGCATGCGCGCAAGCGCCGGCATCGCCGTGTCAAGCCACTGAAGCGCGCGCATCAGCCCCGATTCCGTCAGCAGCACGTTCAGGATGCCGACGTTCGGGTCGTAGAAGCTCTTCCATACCAGCAGCCAGACCAGCGCGGGGATCACCATCGGCACGACGAACAGCACGCGGTAGGCGTACTGCCAGCGCTGGTTGCGCAGCCGATGCAGCGTGATCGCCGCAAGGATGCTCGGCCACATCTTGAACAGGTTGGCCACGAGGAGGATGCCGACCACCCTGAACGTCTGCCAGAACAACGGGTCGTTGATCGCGTCGCGGAAATTCTTCAGCCCGCGGAACTCCTCGATCGTCGAGCCGTCCCAGAGGAAGAAGCTGTACTTGATGACGCTGAATTTCGGGTAGTAGTTCAGCAAGACCATGCCGATGAACGTCGGCAGGAGCAGCAGGTACATGGCCGTGTGGAGGCGCACGCTGCTGCGCAGCCTGCCGAGGAGCGTGGCGCGCCGGGCCGTCGGGGGTGGCGGCTCCGTGAGCGGGGGCGGTGGCTGTGCGGGCTGCGGGCTCATGGGTTGGTCATTCAGTGCACGGGCGGTCAGAAGGTTGGCAACGGCCTGCCTTCCTGTTGTTCAAACCGGTAGCGCAGGCCTTCGCCGTTGTTCCCGCCCACCTGCTGCAGGAGCAGCCGGCGGTACTTGCCCGGCAGGTCGGGATCCGGCGGCGCCATGAGCGCGAGGGTTGACTGGACGGCGAGCAAGCGGTCGGTCTCGCGCGAGGCGCGCACGGCGTTCTCGTACTCGTCGGCCCACACGCGTTCCGCGCCGAACCGTGCGTCGCGGATTTCGCGCATGACGAGCCGCGCGAACTCATCATACGTGATCTCGTCCTGCAGGTAGCGCCAGAGCTGCCCCTCCATGAACGTCCTGACGCGCCCGCCATCCTTGTATTCAAGCCCGGTCGAATACCCCACCGGGTTCGGCATGAACGGTTCGAGCTGCGGCGTCGGTTTGGCGCCGGCGATCACCGGCAGCCAGTTCGCCGTCTGCGAGAAGAGCTCGTTGTGCGCCAGGCTCGTCAGGAACCGGCAGAAGTCGAGCGCCCATTCCTTGTGCGCGCTGTACTTGTACAGCCCCAGCCCGCCGCCCGTGTTGGACGTCGCCTCGTTCACCCGGCCCTTCACCTCGTTGTGCCAGCGCTCGCCCGGGCCCGGCAGGGGGAAATCCATCACGCCCACCTGGAATGAGGCCTGGCGGAACAGGCTCTCCGCGTCCCACGACCCGCTGGCGATCATCGCGGCCTTGCCCTGCACGAACAGGAATGCCGCCTGGTCGCGCTCCATCGCCATGAATCCCTTGCTGAACTCGTCGCAGATGGCCTTGACGCATTCGTACCATGCGCGCACGGGCGGGTCGTTGAACGAAACGGCGCCGCGCAGAAAGCCGGCAAGCGTGTCAAGCGTCGAGATCGTCCCGTCAAGGTCGGCGTCAAGCACGCTCTCGTACCACGCGGTGAACGGGATGCGGTACTTGTCCACGAAGAACGTGCGGCTGTACTTGCTGCCGGCGATCGGGATCAGCTCCCGCCCCTTCGCGCGCCCGTACTCGCGCAGCGCGGCGCACGCGTTGAACAGGCCGCCGAGCGTCCGCGGCGGAGCGTTCGTCCCGGTCGCCTCCTCGAGCATGCGCGTGTTGTAGAAGATGCGGACGCTGCCGAAGATGGTCGGCGTGAAGAAGTAGTCCTGGAGGTCGTCGCGGTAGCCGCCGCGCATGCCGTCGATGAACGTCTCGCGCCACGGCACGTCTTCGAGCGGCGTGCCCTTGTTGTACGGGTTCGGGCTGCTCACGAACTCGGTGATCGGCACGTAGTAGCGCGTGACATACCGCGCGTCGTTCGAGTATTTGGACATGCCCACCTCGGAAAGGTCGGGCGCCGTCCCGCTGATCAGATGCACGTTCAGCCATTGCTTGTACACCTTCTCCGTGACGGCCATCTGCACCACCATCACGTTGTCCTTCGCGTGCAGCTCGTTGTACCGGTCGATGACTGCCTGGAGGGCGTCGCGAAAGCCCATCTCGAGCTGCCAGTGGGCAACACGGATGATGACCTTGTCGGTCGCAAACAACTTGTCGCGTATCACGAGCACGCGCGTCAGGCTCACTGCGATCGCGGCGACAAGCAGCGCCACGCCGAGCATGCTGGTGTTGCACCAGCGGCGCCATCCCGTCCGCTGTTCCCCGCCCGGGTCGCTCATGGAGTCTCCTTTGCGCGCGCCGCGTCCCGCGCGCCCCGGGTATACAGCGTAATCGGCGGCACCGGCGCCCCGAGCCGTTCGAGCGCGAGCTGCGACTCATAGGCCTTGCCGCTGTTCGGCGTCTCGGTGATGATCCGCGAGTAGTACGCCACCGCCACGTCCCGGTTCGTCACGAAGTGGTCCGCAATCGTCGCGATGCGCCAGTAGACGACCCATTCCTTTCCGAGCACGAGCAGTCCATGCCGGTCTGCCTCGAGATAGCAGTCGAGCGCCCGGGCATGATTGTTCAACGGGTTGAGATACGCGCCGCCCATGTACTGCCACATGGCTGCGGCAAGCGGCTCGCCGGGATGGGTGCGGAGCCATGATTCGAGGAGCGAGACGCCGTGCACCGCCTGCGTCGCGTCATAGGTCTGGATGAACGTGCCGGCGATGCGCAGCAGCGCTTCACCGGCGATGTCCTGCGTCGGCCACCGGTCGATCACCTGCTGGTAGAGCACACGCGCGCCCGCAAGATCCGGCGCGTCCCCATAGTAGTCGCCCAACTCGCGCATGCGGCCCAGGTGCATTGTCGCGCGCGGCGCATACGGGGAGTCGGGGCATTCAGCGAGAAGCTGGCGGTACAGCGTGTCCGCCTCCTCGATCAACCGCTGTGAGGAGGGGGAGAACTGGTGCGCGCACACCGCCTTGCCAAAGATGGCCTGCTGCCACGCGGGCGTCCCCGGCGCCGCATGCCGCAGCGCGTGGTCGAACAGCTCGTGCGCCTCGCCAAAGCCGAACCCCGCCATCTCGCCCACTGCAGCGGCCAGATCGTTCGATACGCGCGCGGCTGCGCACGGTGCCGTCGCCAGCACCATCCACGCGGCGATGGCTGCCTGAAGTATTCCCGTGTTCATGGGCACTGCGCCAGGAGTCGTGTTAAACAACGGTAGTATAGCAAATCACGGCATCGTGGTCAACCGGTTTATCAGCCCCGCCTCTTGACATATCAGACGAAAGGTGCTCTACTATAGGACATGTCCCGCATGGTGGACAGAACCGAACCCGGAATCACGACGGCGCGCACCCGCGTATGACACAGACCCATCGCCCTAAGCACAACCTCAAGGAGGTCACCGGCGCGTTCGACCTGCCAGGCGCGTTCGCCGGCGCGCACCCCTACGGCTCCGGCCACATCAACGACACCTATCTCGCCCGGATCGAGCGGAACGGCACGGCAACGCCCTTCATCATCCAGCGCATCAACCACCTCATCTTCACCGAGCCCGAGATGATGATGGATAACATCGTCCGCGTCTCGGCGCACCTCGCGCGCACACAGGCCGCGCAACCAGCCCCGTTTTTCCGCGCGGCCCTCTCGCTCGTGCCGCGCCGCGACGGCGGCTGCCTCTACCGCGACTCGGCCGGCAACTACTGGCGCGTCTACCACTGCATCCACGGCGCCCACTCGCATGACGTCGTCCAGGGCACCGACCACGCCTACGAGGCAGCACGCGCCTTCGGCGCCTTTATCGTCCAACTGGCCGACCTCGATGGCGCCCGCCTGCACGACACGATTCCCTATTTCCATCACACCCCCCACCGCTTCGAACAGCTCGAAGCTGCCATCGCCACCGACGTCTCCAACCGCGCCGCCGCAGTCAAGCCGGAGATCGCCTTCGCCATGGCCCGCAAGCCAATGACGCCCGTCCTCCTCGACCTCCTCGCCAAGGGCCTCATGCGCGAATGCGTCACCCATAATGATACCAAAATCAACAATGTCCTGATGGATGACGCCACCAACCGCGCCGCCTGCGTCATTGATCTCGACACGGTCATGCCAGGCCTCCCGCTCTACGACTTCGGCGATTGCGTCCGTTCCACCTCGATGCGTGCCGCGGAAGATGAAACCGATATCTCAAAGGTCACCATCGACCTCGGCATCTTCGAAGCGCTCGCCCGCGGCTTTCTCGAACAGACACGCGACTTCCTCCTCCCCGCCGAGATCGAACACCTGCCCTTCTCCGCCCGCCTCATCACCTTCGAGATCGGCATCCGCTTCCTCGCCGATTACCTCAACGGCGATGTCTACTTCAAAACACACCGCCCCGGCCAGAACCTCGACCGCGCACGCACACAATTCGCCCTCGTCGCCTCCATGGAACAACATGACGACGAAATGATGACCATCGTCAGAAAGTATTCCTGACCACCGTCAGCCCCCCCGGTCTCCGCGCGGCATGCCGCAAAGTGGCCTGTCCCGCCTCGCGGGATTGGCAAGTCAAAGTAAGCGCAGGTAGTCGCCGGAAGTGGGAAAACCGGGCGCACAGCGTAAGAGTTGCACATTTGTGTGGTACGTCGGCGATGGAAAAGGGGTTGACCAGCATGTATGGTAGAGCCATGTCCCTCTACAGCCTGTGGTGAAGCCACAGACGAATGGGGCGTCGGGTGTATGGTCGCCAGACAGTTGCGTTGACAGACATGCGCCTTGAAGGCGCGGAGAACAATGCGGGAGGCGCATCCATGCGCCGGGCAGTGGCTCCACGCCACTGCGCAACTGGCCGGGACGGGTGTCCCTCTCGTCGGGACAAGGATGTCCCTCCCACCTTGTGACCGGCATGCAGAGCATGTCGGCTGCAACTTTTACGCCGTGCGCCCGGAAAACCGCCCTTCTTGACAAATCATACATCTGTATGGTATGATACCACCACAACCGGGGAAAATGCTCCCCCAACCATTAACGACCTATGGACGAAAAGAGTCCTGCAGAGCGGGACTCGCTGCGCGCACGAGCACGAATGCGGGGACGCGTACGGTTGCTCCGAACTCCCAACTATCAACTATCGACTATCGACTATGAACGATGAACGGCTAACCTCGCTGGTGAATCCCATGTCACTCACGCTCACTGAGAAACAGCGCATGGTCCTCGAATTCATCCATTCGAGCACGCAGAAGCACGGGTATCCGCCCACGCTGCGCGAGATTGCGGCGCACTTCAAGTTTAAAGCCATCGGCACCGTCCAAAGCTATCTCCGGGCACTCGAGGATAAAGGCGCCATCTCGCAGGCAAAGGACCGCGCACGCGCGATCATCGTCAGACAGCCCGAATGGAATCCCCTGCACATCCGCATCCTTGGCCGCGTTGCCGCGGGCAGGCCCGTGCTCGCACCGGAGAACTTCGAGGGCACGCTCCCCTGCGGCGAACTGGTGAACGAACCCGCACGAACGTTCGCCCTCACGGTCCACGGCGACAGCATGGTCGATGCGGGCATTCTCGATGGCGACTACGTGCTCGTACACCAGCAGCCAACGGCACGCAACGGCGACATCGTGGTCGCCCGCGTGGGTGACGAGGTGACCGTCAAGCGTTTCTTCCGCGAGCACGGCGACGTCATCCGCCTCGTGCCCGAGAACAGGGCAATGGAACCGCTCGTCTATCAGCCGCCCGTACAGCTCGAGATCATAGGCAAAGTCGTCGGCGTCTACCGCGCAATGCGCACCTGAAGTGGATGGT
>JAAYZF010000298.1 GCA_012514975.1 bacterium | reverse complement strand
GCTTCAAACTCAGCGGCAAACTGCACGACGAAGACTACAAGTCCTTCGTTCCCGCTCTCGAAGCGGCCATCGCCGCCGCGGGCAAAATACGCATGTTGGCCCACTTCGAGGATTTTCATGGGTGGGACTTGCATGCCGTGTGGGACGACATGAAGTTCGGCGCGAAACACTTCGGCGACTTCGAGCGCATCGCCATGGTCGGCGACAAGAAGTGGGAGGAATGGATGACGAAACTGTGCAACCCGTTCACCAAGGCCACGGTCAAATACTTCGATGTGGGTGAAGCGGGCGCCGCGTGGGTATGGCTCTGCGAAGGGCTGTGAGGCAGAGGAGACAAGGGACTGGACGGACGCAAAGGACGAAAGGGACCAAAGGAACGTAAGGGACGCAGAGGACGAGCTGATGGTGCGGTTTGCGTTCTTTGTGCGCTGTCCGTTGCTTGCGTCCTTCTGGTCCTTTTGGTCCCTTTGGTCCCTTTCTATTTCATCAAGTGCCTTTTCAAGAAAGGCATCGTTGCCTCCCACATCTGCCGTTGATGCTCG
Source organism: bacterium (assembly GCA_012514975.1). Taxonomy (GTDB): domain Bacteria; phylum Auribacterota; class UBA3054; order UBA3054; family JAAYZF01; genus JAAYZF01. Next base: position 5,422 of record JAAYZF010000298.1, on the reverse strand, counting down.
CCGCCAAAGCCATGGCCGGCGCCTTCTATTTCGATGAGTGTCGCTTCATTGCCCGCTGCCTGCAGCGCCTTGTGGAATGCCCTCGAGATCGCGATCGGCACACTGCCGTGGAACTGTCCCTTGTCTTCCGTGCCGTGCAGGATCAGGAACGGTGGCGCGTTCTTGTGCACATACTTGATCGGCGAAGCGGCCTCATAGGCTGCCTTGGCCTCAGGATACGGCTGCGCCACGTAGCCAGCCACCAGCGGCCGCGACTCCGTGTCCATCATCGCGCAGAAATCGACCGGCCCGAACATGTCCACCACACAGCGCAGCGCAATGCGGCGCGGCGGCGCAAGGGCGAGCATCGACGACAGGTGTCCTCCCGCCGAATCGCCGATGGCGGCCATGCGTGCCGGGTCGATTCCGAGGTTCTTCGCGTGTGTTACCACCCATTGCGCCGCGAGCGCGACATCATCCTGCGCAGCGGGGCACGTGTGCGCCGGCGCGAGACGATAGTTGATCGCCACGCAGGCAAAGCCGTGGCGGGCCATGAGCAACGCTGACGTCGTCCACCCTTCCTTGCACCCGCCGCACCAGCCGCCGCCGTGGACGCACAAGACGACCGGCAGCGGCTTCTTGTGGCCGGCCGGCCTGAAAATGTCAAGCCGGTTCCGTTCGCCCGCCGGGCCGTACTCGATGTCGAGAGTCACCTTCATTTCAACGCCATGAACGTCAGCCATTCCGACTTCTCCTGTTGCGTGTTATCATCATACGTACTGTGGTCGCCGTCCGGAGACGGCCCGCCGCATTTGCATCCATGCTCAGCGCCGCGCCAACGGCCGCTTCTTCGCGCGCGAGGAACTGTCCGTCAGACTCGACCGTGCCAGCACGTTGCGCACGGCTGGCAACAAGGCGATGCCGGTCACGATGAAGGCGGCGCTGATCACCTGTGTCATCGTCAGGCCGTGCCAGGTGGCACCGTGGTCTGCGCGCAGGAATTCGAGAAGAAAGCGCACCGTGCCATAGACAATCGACGTCACGCATGCTATCTGCAGCGGAGTGTGGCGTCGCGGGAAGCACCACATCAGCGCAATGACCAAACCGCCCATGCAGGCCGCTTCGTACAACTGCACCGGATGGCACGGCAGCGACCAGTCTTGCGGCCGCTCGAACAGGCCCAGCATCATTTGGTCTGTGTACACCACGCTGCCCCTCGGGAAGCACACTGCCAGCGGCCAGCCAGCGCCGGACAATGCGGGCACCGTCTGCACGCGCCCGATCGTACGCTCGTCGAGCACGACCGCGAGCTCGTCGCGATCGCAGCAGATATCGCCCCAGCAGCAGCCGACGAGAAAGCAGTTCATGCGCGCAAAGACGATCGCGATGGCAAGAGACGGCGCCGCGATGTCGGCCATCACTGCCAGGTTCAGCCGGCGGCAGAGGCAGTACACGGCGGGTGGCACGCAGGCGCTGATGAGCGCCACATACACATTGCCGACGGGCGCCAGCCACGCAGTCCATGTGTCTTTGGCTGGCGGCATGTCAACGAGCCAGCGGTACAGGGCCGAGCCGCACGTCAGGCCGGCTATGGCGCACAATGCCAGCCAGTCGATGTGCCGCGCGGCCACGCCGCCGATGCGCGCATGCCGCCGCGCCAGGAGCCACGCGGCCGCATAGCCTATGAGCACAAGAAAACTTGACGCCATGATCTTCACACGAGCGGCCGGTGCATGCTGTTTGCCTGCATTGCCACTCGCGAGTAGTATAGCTGAACGGCGGATTTGACGCAAGCGGATGTAAGTGATATAATAGAGAGGTATCGACATCTGCAGCAAACCCTCAGCGAGGAGCATGCCATGACAACACGTGCCGCTCAGAGTTGCTTCGCCATTGTGTTGGGTGCCATCGCCCTGTTCATGCCGCTTGCCACACATGCTACCGGCCCTGACAAGCCTGCCTTACATGCGGTGCAGAGCACGTTCTACCGGTACGTGTACTATCTCGGCTGGGCGCTCACCGACGAGGTTGTGTCACCCGGCAGTTGCACAGCGCCGCCGCCCTCCTTCGCCGACTACGCCGGGGACATGGCGGGGTTCTTCGGCAAAGACGTGCGCCTCGTGTCCGTCTCGCCGGTTACGGGGCAGGGCACACAGCGCACCTGCGTGATGAACTGCCGCAGCGCGGCCGGCGCAGCCGCGTTCCGCGTCGAAGTCACGGCGCATGCCGCGACCGGCGGCCGCATCGCGTCGCTGGCATTCGACCGCGATGTGACGTTGCTCCGCGGCGGCCAATTCCGTGCGGGCGAGCAGATTCCGCTGGAGACCATCATGCGCGCGATCATGCTCTCCCGCGCGGCGCGCGCGGCAGACAACACCGCCGGCCTCGCCGTCAAAAAGTTCAAGAGCAAGACCTCATGCAAAGCCCCTGACGCCACTGATATCATGGGCACACGCATGGTCGTCGGCAGCATTCCCACTCCCGCCGAGAACATGCTGAACATAGACTCCTTCACCATCGGCACCTTTGCGCCCGGCGACACGAACATGGCGCTGCACACCTTCCCCTGCTATCGCGTTGGCGTCTTGGGCGGCAAGAACACCAAGTACTCCGTCCGGTTCTACCTTGTGTTCAGCAACACCGTCATTCCCGATGACCGGAAGGACCCGTTTATCGGCACGTTCAAGGCGAAGATCAGCAAGGGCCGCCTGTTCTTCACCTACAAAGACTGGATTGTCAATCCCACCAACGCCTTCACCAGCCAGCAGGAGTACGAGGGCCTCCAGGAAGCATGCAAGACCAATGAGCTGTATAACGGCCTCAGCTACGGTGCCGTCGCGTTCGGCACGGACACCAACGCTCTCTACGTCGTCTCGAACGTCGTGCTCCAGGTCAAGACATCAACGACCGGCATGAAGTTCAAGAACGCGAGGGTCAAGAAGTAGTGTAGTGTTGCACCAGCATCAGCGACGGCATGAACCTGTGGAGTGCGCCGGCCAGCCGGCGCAATAGTCGCGCGGTCGGCGACCGCACACTGGAGGGCACGGCGTACTCGCCTGCCGCCGCGCGGTTTCCACCGCGCACCCTTGATGCGTGTGGCAGGCCACACGCGCGGCGGCCGGGTATCCCGCCTCGCGGGACCCTCCACAGCGCCGGTTGGCCGGCGCGTCTAGTGCAGCCGCACGTCGGCGTACTTTTTCTGCAGACGGTCGAGCTCGGTGTGGAGCTGCTTCTGCACACCAGCGTAGTTCGGATCGCCGTACACGTTGTGGAGCTCGTTCGGATCGCGTTCCAGGTCGTACAGCTCCCAGTAGGGCGCAACCGTCGGCTCGAGCTTGCCGTGCATCGACGGCGTGGCCGGCGTGAAGAAGTAGACCAGCTTGTGCGTTTTCGTCCGCACGCCGTAATGCGCGCAGACGTTGTGCCCGCCATGGTCCCAGTAGCGGTAATAGAACGAGGTCTGCCAATCGGCCGGCGCTTGGCCGCGGAGCATTGCGCGGCCGGACACGCCCTGCATCTCCTCGGGCGCTTTCACACCGGCATAGTCGAGCAGCGTGGGCGCGAAATCGAGATTGGTGAAAATGTCATCTCGTACTGACCCGGCGGGAATCTCCTTCGGGTAGCGCATCACGAACGGCATGCGCAGCGAATGCTCGTATATGAAGCGCTTGTCGTACCAGCCGTGGTCGCCAAGGAAGAACCCCTGGTCGCTGGTGTAGATGACGATCGTGTTCTCTGCGAGCCGGGCTTCATCGAGATAGTCGAGCAGGCGGCCGACGGATGCATCGCAGCTTGCGACGCAGCGGAGATAATCTTTAATATAGTGCTGGTAATACCAGTTTTTGAGCGCGGTGCCTTTGAGCTCGGGAGGCGGCGTTGCACCCTTCAGGTCGCGTTCGTTCAGGTCTCCGCTCACGCGCATTTTGGCGAGTGCGGCGGCGGGGCGGCCCTTATAGTCGTCATCAAAGGTTTCGGGCAGTGGGATTTCCTCGTCCTGATAGAGGTGCTTGTAGCGTTCGCCGGGCTCCCATGAGCGATGGGGCGCCTTGTGATGGACGCAGAGGAAGAACGGCTTTGACGCATCGCGCTTGTTCCTCAGCCACTCGAGAGAGAAGTCGGTGATGAGATCGCTGATGTAGCCCTTCGTCTCGATTCTGCCTGACGGGGTGAGCAGGTCGGGATCATGGTAGCGCCCATGGCCGGGCAGGAGTGCCCAGTCGTCAAACCCGGCGGGGTCGGCGGGCACGGCATTGGGGCCGTTGTTGTTCACCTGGTCGACGTTGTTGGTGAGGCCGTGGCCGAGGTGCCATTTGCCGAAGATGGCGGTGGCATAGCCGGCGGCTTTGAGCTGTTTCTGCAGTTGCGCGGGGCGGCGGCTGTCGAGCGCCTGCCACTCGCGCACGCCGGTGATGTGGCCGTACTGGCCAGTGAGGATGGTGGCACGGCTGGGCGTGCAGATCGAGTTGGTGCAATGGCAGTTGTCGAGGCGGACGCCCTGGGCGGCAATGCGGTCGATGCTGGGCGTTTTGTTGATTCTGCTTCCATAGGCGGTGATGGCATGAGCGGCATGGTCGTCGCTCATGATGAAGAGGATGTTTGGCTGTTGCTGTGCCATGGGTACAGAGCTCCTGTTGTGTGTGTTTCAATGGTCAGGAAAATCCATGCCAGTCGCAGGGGCGTAACAGACACCCGTGTCGTTCCATGCAGTCCTGAACAGCATTATACCATAGTGCCGTGGCATGATGAAGGGCATGTCAGGAATGCAGTGGACGCATCTTTGCGGCGATAGTGCCCGTTCGTGGGCGCCAGTCGGGACAGGGACCCCGCCGTGCCGGGCAAGTGTCCCTCATGCATTGCATGCCACGCGCGCAATTGCTACACTAGCGCAGTAACTATGGAGAGAACCATGAGTGAAGTGATCATCGGGACAAGCGCACATGAGTCCGCCGATACCGCCTTGCTGCGGCAGGCGCATATCGGATGGATTCGCCAGGGATTCGGCATGCCGTTCGCGGACAAGGTTGGCGGCGCGCTGAGCGAACGCTATGTTAAGAGCAAGGAGCAGGCGCAACGCTGGATCGCCCAAGGCTTCAAGATCATGGGCGTGTCGCACGGCATCGGCATTGGCACGTACGTGCCCGACGGAGCGGGCGGGCTGAAGCTGCAATGGAAGAGCTCCGTGCCCGAATGGTACGGCGAGCCGGGAAGCGACCGGTTCATCCGCACATACCGCGACGTGTGCGCATTTCTCGCGGCGGATCTGCGCGAGCTCGTTCCGCTGTGGCAGATCGCCAACGAGTTCGACATCCCGCAGTTCTTCGGCCCGCTCGACATGGCGCAGGCGGCGAAGGTGCTCGAGGAAGGCGCGCGCGGTTTGAAGCAGGGCAATCCCCACGCGATCGTCGGGCCGAACATGGGCGGTATCCTTCGTGGTTACTACCTC
>JAAYZF010000297.1 GCA_012514975.1 bacterium | reverse complement strand
GGGTTGAGCACAAGGCTCTTCACCTTCACAATCTGTTCTGCCGTCACCGTCTCGTACTTGCCCTTGTCAGCGGTCTCGTATTCAACCACGAGGCCGACGCGCAGCGTGCGCGCCACCGAGCCGTCGCCCGGCTGGCACGACATGGGATAGACGCGGAAGGTGAACAGCGTGTATTCACCCAGTGCGCGCCTGCCTGCATACTCGACGAGGCGTTCCGGGTAGCGCTTCGCGTATTGAAGGACGTCCGCGTTGCTCTCCCGCGTGTAAAGGGTGTATGTGCCGGCGAGCGGCAAGGACTCGACGCGCGTCCTGCACTTCGTGTACGTCGCGCCCTTGGGCATCACGACGTACACCTCGATGCACGGCAGCACTGGCGCGCCGGCCCCGTGCTCGACGTACTTGCACCGGGGATCGTTGTACCTGAAGAGGACGGCATCGCCCTTCTTCTCGGTGGTGAATCGCGAAGGGTCGAAGCTGAAATTGATCTCCTTCGTCGAAGCGCAAAAGGCCGTGCCGGCCACGAGCATGAGAATGCCGCATAGTGCTTTGCTGTTCATCTTGTCTCCTTGTCTGGTACCGCAATTATGCCCGACGCGATCAGCGAACCGCGTTCGTCGTCTTTGTCTCGCCGCTTTCATACGCATCAAGAACATCAGCCATCGTGCCTCCCTTCTTCTCCCTGCCTTCCACCATCTTGTCCACGATGCCCACGGGCAGCATGCCGCGCTCGTCCTCCCGCACGGCGCCAAGGCGCGAACGCCTGATCTCGGGCGCGGAAGCGACGGGGGCAGTCTGCGCCGCCGGCTCCGCGGTCGCGCGCCTCGGGACTGCTCGTGCCGGCTGCACGGGCGCAAGGTCGCGCGGGGTGATCTCCGTCACGACGCGTCCGGCCACGGCAGTGGGCGCGGCCGCCGCGGCTGCCGGGGCTGCGCGTGTCTGAAGAAGCTCGTCAACACTCCCGCGCGCCACCGGCTGCTCGACAGGCGTGTCGCCGGGGAGCCCTGGCTCCGCCTGCTCGATTGTCGAACGTTGAGGAAGCGGCGCGCGCACGGACATCACCGCGTCATCCCCGGCCACGGGCTGGCGCGTCATGACGGGCACGGCAATCGGCTCCTGCGCGGCAGGTGAGTGCGGCTGGGCCGTGGCGGAAGCGGCGACCGAAGTCGAGACGAGGTCCTTGAGTTCGAGCGCGATGGGCTGCTCGATGGTGTCGGCGGGCGCGGCGGTATCCGCGGCCTTCGCCGCGAAGACCGAGGGGGGGCTGCTGACGGTTTCGCGGACGACGGTTCCCGTGGATGTATCGCTGAACACAAGGGTGCGCCTGCCTGCGACTCTGGGCGGCGCGGGCTGGGCAGGCGCCGGCGCGGGCGCGGCTTCAGTTGCGCGGGCGACGCGCTGCGCCTCGATGAGCGCCTTGTCGGCCGTAAGCGGGTCGGCTGCCGCGCGCTCTTTCTGTTCGAGCGCAGCGGCTGCCGGCTGGGATGTCCCTGCCTCCCCCGCAACCACGGCGGCGAGATTGGTGGCAACAGTCATGCTTTCCCTTGCGATGCGCGCGAGTGCCGCCTCGGCATCCGAGAGCGTTGGAGCGGGCGCGGAATGCGCGGCGGGCGCAGCGGGCGCTTCCTCCTGCGCGGGAGGGACAGCGGCCGCGGCCACCGCGGCTTGGGCGGCGGCGGGCGCGGAGGAGGTCTCGGGCGTGGGCCCCGCCTCGGGAAGCGCAGGCGGAGGAGCAGGCTCGGGCTGGGGAGCTGCGGCGGGCCGTGCTTGCGCGGTTTCCTCAGCGGGAACGCCGCGCGTGACGGCGAGCAGTGTTTGCAGCCTCATGAGCGTGGCCTGCTGCTGGTTGACCGCGCGGTCGAGGTCGCGCACTTCATCGCGCTGGGCGCCCATATCCTTCTGCATCGCGACGAGATCGCGACGGATGGTCTCGGTATCGCTCTGCGACGCGCGACGCCAGGCATCGCCGGCGACGATGAGCGCAAGGATCACGAGGACATAGAGCATTTTCGGTGTGCCTTTCATCATAGCTCCCGCATCACATCATGAAGACCGGGCGGAGCTGGGTGCTCAGGCTGCAATGCCTGGCATACAGGCCGCCATATACAGCGGCATTTGCCGCCGCGGGCGTGTGAACCGCGCGGCCGAGCCGCACGAACCGGTCGGTCCATTGCTGGATATCGTGCATGCCGTGCGCATGGCATTCACGCGCCCAGAGCGCCTGGATCGCGGCGCCGAATGCAGCGGCCTCGCCGCTCTGAAGGGTCACGCACTCGACACGGAACACGTCGGCGCAGATCTGCCGCCAGAGCGCGTTGTTCGCCCCGCCTCCCGTGAGGCGGATTTGCGTTGGCAGGACGCCATGGGCGCGGAGGCGTTCAAGCCCGTAGTTCATGCCGAGCGCGGCGCCTTCCATTGCCGCGCGGCAGCAGTTTGCCGGAGTGAAATTGACGGCGGTCAGGCCATAGAACACGCCTTTGCCCGCGGGCACGTTCGGCGTGCGCTCACCCGAGAAATACGGCAGGAGGAGCACGCCATCCGCGCCGGCGCGCGCACGCCGGGCATACGCCGTCATCCGCGCGGTGGTGAAGCCGAACGCCGCGCGGACAACCTCCGTCGACACCGTGCAGTTCATCATGCAGAGAAGGGGAAGCCAGCCGCCCGTGCTGCTGCAGAACGCCGCGATCTCCCCTGCCTCCGTATCGATCACCGGCCGGTCGGCATAGGCGAAGATGGTGCCCGAGGTGCCAAGGCTGGCCGTGACGACGCCCTTGCGCACATTGCCCGTGCCGATGGCCGCCATCATGTTGTCCCCGCCGCCCGTCGAGACGATGCACGAGGGCGAGAGGCCAAGCTCTTTCGCCGCGGCAGGACGAAGCGTGCCGACGATCTCGTGCGACTGCTGAAGGCGTGGCAGGCAGCCGCTGAGGTCGCGTGTGTCATCGAGCGCGCGGATCGCGGCGGGCGACCACGCGCGGCCGGCGACGTCATAGAGCGCGGTGCCTGAAGCGTCTCCCGGCTCCATGGCCGCAACGCCGGTGAGCCAGTAATTGATGTAGTTGTGGGGCAGGAGGACCAGAGCGAGCCGGTCGTAGTTCCGCGGTTCATTGTCCTTCAGCCAGCGGATTTTCGGCGCGGTAAAGCCGGGCGGGATGCTGTTGCCGGTCGCGGCGATCGCCTGTTCAAGGCCGCCGAGGCGCTCGGTGAGGAAGGCGCACTGCGCCTGGGTCGAGCAATCGTTCCACAATTTGGCCCGGCGGATCACGACACCGTTCCTGTCAAGCGGCACAAGGCCGTGCTGCTGGCCCGAGACGCCGATGCCGAGCACCTGCGCCGGCGTGACGCGCGCCGACCTGACGACCGCGGCAACCACCGTGCGCACCGCGGCGATCCAGTCGGCCGGGTCCTGCTCGCGCGTGCCATCGGCCTTTTCATGGAGCCGGTACGTCGCGGCAGCGGCGGCAGCCAGCCGTCCCGTCTTCACGTTCATGAGGACGGCCTTGGTCGACTGCGTGCCGCTGTCTATGCCTATCGTGTAGAAGCGCGTGGCCATGCGGTGGACAATGCGTGTTTCACGGCTACTCGAGGTTCTGCGCCTGCTCGCGCATCTTCTCGAGCTCCTCCTTGATACGAATGACGTGTGAGGAGACTGCGGCGGAGGCTGCCTTGACGCCGAGCGTGTTTGCTTCGCGGAACATTTCCTGGAGGATGAAATCGAGGCGCCGGCCGACTTCCCCGCCTCCCTTGAGCGTCGTGGTGAACTCCGCGATGTGGCTGTCGAGCCGCGTCAGCTCCTCGCTGATGTCAACACGGTCGGTGAAGATGCCCACTTCCGTCATCACGCGGACCATGTCAGGCTCCTGGCCCGTCTGCTTCGTGAGCTCGGCGATGCGGCGTTTGACGCGCGCATGGTAGTTCTCGACGACGGACGGCGCGAGGTCCCTCGCCTTCCTGCTCGCGTCACGCACCAGCGCAAGGCGCTTCCGCATGTCGCGCACCAGCGCGGCGCCCTCGCGCTGCCGCGCGGCGACAAGCTGCTTCACCGCCGCCTCGAGCGAGACGGTCAGCGCCTCGATCACCTTCTCCGCCTCGACCGGCTTCATGACCACACGCACCACGTCGGGTATCCGGACAAGCGTCTCGATCGTCGCCGCGGGCGGTATGTCAAGCTTCTGCGCAATGCGCCGCAACTGCCTCACCACGGTCGTCGCGAGCGCCTCGTCCACCACGGCCACGTCGGCGCCCTCGCCAGGCAGGAACGAGACGGACACCGTCACCTGCCCGCGATGAATCCGCCGGCGCACCACTTCCTGCACGTGGCTCTCGAGCGAGAAAAGTTCGCGCGGCAGGACGCAACGAACGTCGCGATAGCGGCCGTTGACGGAACGTATTTCGACGTCAAACACCCCTGCGCGGGACTTGGCGTGGCCAGTCCCGTATCCTGTCATTGAACAGATCATATGTCACTAAAATAAACGCGCCTTGTCTTCCTCGCTCGGCGCGAACCGATAACCGCGGGGCTAGTATACCATTCCGACCTTAAAAAAGCAAAGCCCTGTGGACAACCAGTGTAAAACCATTGTAAAAACCCCGTGAATTGCATCTAACATGCTGTAAACAAGCATGTTAGATATGTGCACATCCCTGTGGATAACTGGTGCGGCGCTGACCGCCATGGCGTCTGCCAAGCCCCCTTGCCCTTCAGTGCGTTTTTCAGTACCATATTAACGGTATGCTTGAAAGTACGTTCTGTCATCTCCCCGGCATTGGCCCGGCCAGGGAAACGAAACTCTGGTCCGCCGGCCTTGATACATGGGACGCGCTTGCCGGCGGGAGCGGGCGGCACGCGGGAATATCGGCGTGCGCGCGCGCGCACCTGGCGCCGCTTCTCGAACGCTCGCGCGCCGAGCGTGCGTCGGGCAACCCCTCGTATTTCGCCTCGCTTCTCCCGCACGATGCGACGTGGCGCCTGTTCAGGGATTTCCGCGCCGGCACGGCGTACCTCGATATCGAGACCACGGGCATGGCGGGCGGCATCGACGTCATCACCTCCATCTCGCTCTACGACGGCGCGGACGTGAAGTCCTATGTGTACGGCCGCAATCTCGATGAGTTCCTCGATGACGTGGCGCGCTACCGCGTCCTGGTCACGTACAACGGCGCATGCTTCGACGTGCCGTTCATCGAGCGGTATTTCAACGTAAGGCTGCCGCACGCGCAGATCGATCTCCGCTACGTGCTCCGCTCGCTCGGGTATACGGGCGGGCTGAAGGCATGCGAGAAGCGGCTGGGGATCGACCGGCAGGGGCTTGACGGCGTGGACGGGTACTTCGCGGTGCTTCTCTGGAACGAGTATGCGCGCCGCGGCAACGGAAAGGCGCTCGACACGCTGCTCGCGTACAACCAGCTCGACACCGTGAATCTCGAGGCGC
>JAAYZF010000296.1 GCA_012514975.1 bacterium | reverse complement strand
TACGTTCACCAGGATCACCTGGCCGGTCAGCGATCCATCCGCGCATACTCCGCCGCGGATCACCACGGGCCTTGGCTGGATCGATGGCCCCTCAGTGTTCCCGCTCCGCACTTCAACGCCGCCGCCGGCTATCCCGTCATACCCGTGGATCGACAGCGTCGTAGACACACCATCCTCATCCTGCGTTGACGTGATGTCGCTCACACGTAGCGGCCCGCCCATCGTGTCCCCGGACTTGAGCACGCGGTCCACAACGCTCGCGGCATTCGTTGCGGCGTCCACGTAGGCGCGAGAGGCCAGCGGGTTCGTCGCACCTATCAGTTCGGCTGCTGTGACCAGTACCCCGGTCGCGCCAGTCAACTCGGAACTGGTCGCGAAGCCGCTGATATTTGTCGCCGGGGCCAGTAGTGTGAAATTCTGCGTCACGCGGTCCACGAAACCGGTGAACAAATAGCCACTGCCCCACAGGGTATCATACCATGCGGCAGATGAAACTGAACAGGCAAGGATGATCGCAAACACAATACGCATGTTGGCCTCACGCCTGAATGTTATTGAACAACTCGATCTTGATGCCCTCAAGCGTGGCGGCTGCAATTGTTGCACTCTTGCTCGTCCCAGCCAGCTTGATGCGGCGCATACCGTCTGCGGCGGACGGGTCCGGCTCATCTTCGATCTGGAACACGCCGCTCAGCCGAACGCCAGCGCCGGTGGCGTAGGTGCCCACGCCGCACAGCGTGATCTGCCAGTACATCAGCTCACCGTCGAGATAGTGCTTCAGCCAGGGGAACGCCGTCACGCCGATCGCCGAGCCGTGCGTGAGAGGGCGCGCCACGTCGAACGTGACCTTCTGCCCGTCGAGAATGTTGCCGATGTGCACGCCGCTGATCCCGTTTGCGCCGTTGCAGTCATCGAGCAGAACGGGCTTGTTGCCGAGGTCGAAGTCGAACTGCTTGCAGATCGGGTAGTATGTCGTGGTCGGAATCGTCGTGGCAGCCTCGGCAGCCGTGCAGATGAAGAAAGTGGCGGAAGCGAAATCGAGGATGCCGCCGGCATGCGCCGGCTTGGTGAACAGCGCGGCGGAGCAGTCATACGGGAGGCCGTCCCCGTAGGCCATGCCCATCCAGTCGCATTCGATGATGAGCCCTTTGTTCGTGGCGAAGGCCAGCTTGAAATTGTTCCGCGCGCCGATCATCGCGCGCGCTTCCTTGAACTCCTGAAAAACGATGGATGCGCCGTGCCGTTTCAGGCAATCCGGGGTCGCCGCCGTGTCCACGAAATCCGGGTCGAGCGTGAAGATATGATCGCTGCTGGCGGTCGCCACGGCCAGGTGCGCGGGGAGAAACAAGGCCTTGTAATACGACAGCAAGGCCGTCACTTCGTTTGCACTGCGCGGGACGTAGAAGTAGTGCTTCACGTTCAGCGTCTTGTGCTTGCGGAAAGTGTGCGACTGCTCCGTCAGGCGGGAGTCGAACGACTCGTTGTAGTTCACCCGCTCGTTCTTGTCGCCCCACTTCGGTTCGATACAGCGATAGATGCCGCCGGTCACGGTCCCGGCCGGGTCCGTGAACGTGCCATACGTGGAGCTGTCGGTCGGGGTTTCAAGTGCGACGCCCAGGCGGACGTGCGATTCCGGCATGGGGACAATTTGCGTGTTGCTCATAGTGTCTCCTACACAAGGGACGTTACTTGGACAGCGAGCGTCATCACGAGGATGCCTTCCCGCTGTCTGGTGTTGTCATGCCGGACCTCACCGGCGAATACTACTACACTCTCATGCGAATCGGCCG
>JAAYZF010000295.1 GCA_012514975.1 bacterium | reverse complement strand
TTTCCCGCGGACGATTTCGCGGGCGATAGCCAGTGTGAATGCGGGATCGTGGAGCTGCTGATACTGCCGCCAGCGAAGCTCCGCGAACGCGGGATTGGGGCCGATGAGCCGCCCACGGTAGGCGCCCGCCGTGTTGAGGAAGATGGTATCCACGCCGTTCCTGAGAACCAGAGATCGCGCCCCGGCGGTGAGCCCTATGTTCCCAGCGAGCACCAGTTGTTTGAGGCGTGTGATGGCGACCCAGCGAAGCACCTCACCCTCATGGCAGACCTGGAGACGGTCGCCGTGGCAGGTGATCGTGGTGCCGGGCTCTGTGACGTAGAGGGTGGACATGGAGATGAGATCAATGATCCACGACTTGACAATTTGATGATGTACGATTCGTTTTCATGGGCTGATGCCGGTTGATGAAGCGCAGATGGTCTCAAGGCGTTTGAGCAATGTCTCGATGGTGACCGTTTCATCCGCGCTGGCCGGCGCTGGAAGGGCCAATGGCTCCTTGGTGGGCGGCACGTATGAATAGAGGTGGTTGAGCGGTGTTGGATAGTTGGCGCACGCCTGCTCGAAGGAGCATGTGCAGTCCGAGACTTCAGAAATGTGCGGGAGGCGCGCGCGGATTTTGGCGCAGCTTGCGGGGTGGCCGCGATGAGGCCTGCCCATGTAGAACTGTGAGTCGAAGTTCTCGCACGTGCGGAAGAGGCAGTTGGCAGTCGCAGGCCCATTGGGCAGATGGCCGATGGTATGCTCGACGACCAGGCGTTCCTCATAGGACATGCGATGACTGGACCTGATCCTGCGCACGAGCGCACATAGCACGCCGCAGCGCGTGAGCAGATGGGCGAGCACAGCGTCATTGTCGATCTGCTCCGGGGTGGCCATGGGTGGCATGAAGGAAGGCGCAAGCGACTGGGCCGGGGCGCCTGCAGGGGTCACAATGGCGGACGTGGCATGCTGGTCGCGTTGCCCCCTGCCGCGGGGCTCCGGCAGATTGTACTTGTCGAGAAGGGGATCGACCAAGTCGATCTTGGACATGCTGATCTGCATGAGCGCGGCTGCCTGGTCGGGACAGGGAGTGCCCGTGTGATCAAGGAGCACGCTTCGCCGTCCGGTCTTGCGGTGAATGCCAAGTGGCAGTTTGATGAGATTGCCCAGTTTGACCGGATTGCCTTTCTGCTTGGGAAAGACTTCGATGCTGATGTCGTCACTTGGGCCGGTAATCTGGGCGAGGAGGGCATGGCCAAGGCGGCGAATCACGCCGGCTGGGCGCCAATCGTTGAAGCAGACCCAGACATGGGCGCCTTTGTAGCCACTATCCTCGATGACCGGGGCGAGGCCGCAGGAGACGAGGAATGCCGACAGCTTGCATGTGTATTCAGTGAGTGCGGCTTTGAGTTCTGCGGCGCGCTGGGCATTGCCGCGTGCGGAGTCGATTGCCGGCGCGGCGATGTCGATATCATATGCCATTACGCGCGCGGTGCCATCGGCGCGGCTGAGATAGATTCCGGTGGTGTAGTTGCCGAGGAGATGGTTGAGAACGACACGAGGGGTATAGGGCTTTGAAACCGGGGAGTAGCCGGTCTGGCCATCTTCAGAGACCCACATGCGCGCAAAGACGTCTCCGCGGCCTTGGAAGAGCGTGGCGAGGCGCAAAGCGTGATCGTTGTTGAAGAGGGGTTCGCCGATGAACGAAGCAAACGCATCGAACGCCGAATGCGCGGAATCGGGCGTGGCCGCTGGCGTATCAACGTCACCGGCGGCGATCACGGAGTCGACATACGCGCGAAGCGCCCTGCCCGTCTTGCGCAGATCGGCGAAGTCCGCATGGCGGCGCGCCCATTCCGTCTCACCGGCGGCAAGGAGGAGATCGAGGAACTGAAGCTGTAATGCATCGTCGTCCGGCATCGAAACGGCAGCGGGTTCGAGCGTATCGACGGCGGCGCGGAGGTCGCCGGTTTCGTGCAGGAGCTCGGCGAGCGCGGCGCGGGCGGAGCGGTTTGACGGATCGGTGGCAACAGCGGATTTGAGCGAAGCAACTTCCGCTTCCACGTCCGCAGTGGTGCCGGCGCTCACGGGGGTGCGGCAGGTTCCAGTGGCTGCCGCATCCTGGGGTTTGCTCTTTTTTCCGCTGAGAGAGATGCCGAACATGGTGTCTCCTTATCTGGCGCTGTGGACATCAGAAGCCACCGTCGTAATCACCGGAGTCGCCATTGCCACTATCATCAGGCGGATATGACCCCCAGCCGCCGTAGTCAAAGTCATGACTGTCGGTGTCGTGCGGGCTCCTGGAGCGGCCCGAACCACCCGAACGGCCAGGGGTGGACATTGCTGAAGCAATCATCATGATAATGCCAAGAACAATCAATGGTCCCATGTCTGCTCCTTAAGCGCCTCTTGTGCGGCGACACGCTGGTTAGACAACAGGAAGGTAAAAGCATGCGCTGTGCCATTTACACGGGATGGCGGAGGCGTGGCGAATAAGCAATTGATTCTGAGCAGCTTATCAATTACCACGCGGACGAGGCTGAGACAGGGAACAGAGGGAGGAACGAGAAACGTTGGAGAGCATACAAACTTTCTTATCTACTCTCAAGGCGCACAATGCCCATGATGTTGCGGCCGGCGCTGGTTTCGACAATGCAATGCGTCTTCGGGTCCGGCAATTCCAAGCCACGGTCCTCAAGATCGAAGGCGAATGAGTAGCGGCCGATGTGCCCGCCCACGCGAAGCAGCGCCGCGGATTTGCAGTACTCCTGCAAACGAGCTGCAAACGGGCTCTGCTCACCCAGCCTGTCGATTTCCATTCTCACGGAGCTGGAGTAGAAATGATGGGCGCATTCCAGAACGTAGTTGATATGCTCCATCCCCAC
>JAAYZF010000294.1 GCA_012514975.1 bacterium | reverse complement strand
TGTGTTCCGGGTAATGATGAGGCGATATCCCTCTTGTATTGCTGGAGAGAAGCGATTTCCTTGACGAGGGCCTGCATGGCCGCGGCGTCATTTGTTTCGTTCAGTTTCGCGCGCTTTGCCGCGATCTCCTCGTCGAGCGACTGGGCATGAAGCTTGCGGATGCACTGGTCGAGCGCCTCCTTCCATGCATCGCCCGACTCGGGGACGCGGCAGAGCATTTCGGTGATCGCGCTTGCCTGCTCCTCGGGCACCTGGCCGATGAAGAGCTCGATGCCCTGCCAGGCGCCGTCGCGGATCATCTCCTGGACGCGCCTGTAGGTGGCGCGGGCCATGTCGTGCCTGAGATACTTGCTGTCGAGGCTGTCGATGGCGTACCGGAGCGCGTTCTCGTCGCGGAGGATGATGGCAAGGAAGGCCTCCTCGGCAGGCGAGGGCGGCGCCGCGGCCGGAGCGGCCTGGCGTGGCGACGCCTTCCGCGCGCCGCCCGCGGCAAGGCGGGCGAACTCGCGCGCGACGCGCTCGCGGTCAACCTTGATGAATGCCGAGAGCTCGTCGAGATACCCGTTGCGCACCATCTCGCTGTCAATCCGGGCGATCACGGGGAACACCTGCTCGCAGAGCGAATAGCGGCCCTGCGGCGTGCGGAGGTCGAACCGCGCGGAGAGCCGGTCGAGCAGGTACGGGAAGAACGGCCGCGCATCGTCGAGAATTTTCTGGAACGCAGCAGGCCCGTTCTTCCGCAGGAACGAATCGGGATCCTCCCCGCCGGCAAGGCCGGCGACGAACACGTCGATGCCCTGCTCGAGGAGCACGCTGATGCTGCGCACCGCGCCCTCCTCCCCCGCCGAATCGCCGTCATAGGCGACGATGACCTTTGGCGCGAAGCGTTTGAGGAGCAGGGCCTGGTCGCTCGTGAGCGCGGTGCCGCACGAGGCGACGATGTTGGTGATGCGGTTCTGCGCGAGCGCGACGGCGTCCATGTAGCCTTCACAGAGGATTGCCGCGCCCTTCTGCTGTATCGCGCGTTTGGTGAGGTTGACGGGGTAGAGGACTTTTCCCTTAGTGTAGACGGGCGTCTCGGGTGAATTGAGGTATTTCGGCTCCTCTTTTACTATGACCCGCCCACCGAACGCAACCGTCCTGCCCTGCACGTCCCAGATGGGAAACATCAGGCGGTTGCGGAACCGGTCGTACAGCCCCTGCCCCGATTCCGAGCGGATGGCAAGGCCGGCGGCGAGGAGATCGGCGTCCGCATGGCCCGCGGCGCGCGCGGCGGACGTCAGCGCGTCCCACGCATCAGGTGCGAAGCCGATGCGGAACGCGCGGACGGCTTCGTCGCTCACCTGCCGCTCGGCGAGATACTGGCGCGCCGCAACGCCCGCGCCGGCCGCAAGGAGCTGCTGCTGGAAGAACTGCTCGGCGAACTGGCACACGTTGTACAGCCGGTCCTGCGTGGCGCGGCGCTGCGTTTCGTACCTGGCGCCCGCGGCGGCCGCCTCGGCGTTCTCGAGCGGGATGCCTGCGCGCTGCGCCAGCGTCTCGACCGCTTCGATGAACCCGACGCCTTCATATTCCATGAGGAACTGGAAGACGTTCCCGCTCTTCTTACACCCGAAGCAATGGAAGAAGCCCTTCTCGGGCGAGACGGTGAACGAGGGCGTCTTCTCGTGGTGAAAGGGGCAGAGCCCGAGGAGGTTCCTGCCCGCCTTGCGCAGCTTCACATGCTGGCCGATGACCGCATCCACCGGATTGGCGAGCCGGACTCGGTCGAGGAACTGTGCGGAGAAGGACGGCATGATGCTCAACTGGCTGAAGCAGGGGGCGCTATGCGGCGTTCATCTGGTAGCCGCGCGTCATGAAGGCCATCTCGTCCTCGTACTCGCGCGCGGTGAGCGAGACAAACGAGGCTCGCTCACCGTCATCCCTCGAGACGAGCAGGCGGCCGGATACGGCTTCGAAGCGGAGGACGACGTGCGCGTCATTGAGGATCACGAGATCGACCCTGTCGCGGCGCACGGCGTCCATGACCAGGCCCATCAACTCGAGATGGCGGTCAAGGCCGGGCTTGACGGTGACGAGGACGCCGACGTCGACATCGCTCTCCGCGTGCATGGCGTCTCGGGCTGCGGAGCCGAAGAGCCAGGCGGCGACGATGTCATCCTGGCGGCGGAGCGCGGCGGAGAGCTTCCTGACACATGCGGCAGGAAGTTTATGAGCGTGTGCGGCGGACATAGTTCTTCACGTCGTTTCTGAACGCGGTGAAGGCGCAAAGGTTCCGGCTCACAATGCCGGCGAGGACCTCGACGTCAACGTTTTCATACCTGTGGACCACTATGTTCCGGAACCCGGCCATCCTGCCATAGGCCTCCCGCGGCTTCAGCACGCCCAGCTCGATACAGCGCTTTATCGCATCGCCGCCTGATGCGGGCGGCGTCGCGCCGCGCAGTGCGAGGATGCGCTGGCACACGTCGATGACGATCTCGACGAGCACCTGCAGCTCGCGTTCGACGATCCGGCGCAGGCGCCAACTGCGGCGGAGCTTGAGCGCCGTCACAGCGCCGAGCGACCGCACTTCGGCCAGGACGCTGTCGAGGTGTTCGAGTTTGCGCGTGATGATGCCGTTGACCATCTCTCTATTCCATCGCGCGGATGATCGCCTGGCCGAACTCCGAGCATTTCACCTTCGTCGCGCCGTCCATCAGGCGCGCGAAGTCATAGGTGACCGTCTTTGCCCCGATGGCGCGCTCGATGCCCTTGACGATCAGTCCGGCAGCCTCCTGCCAGCCGAGATACTCGAGCATCATGACGCCGGAGAGGATGACGGAGCCGGGATTGACGACGTCCTTGCCCGCGTATTTTGGCGCGGTGCCGTGCGTGGCCTCGAAGATGGCGTGGCCGGTGACGTAGTTGATATTCGCGCCCGGCGCGATGCCTATGCCGCCGACCTGCGCCGCGAGCGCATCGCTCAGGTAGTCGCCATTGAGGTTCAGCGTGGCAATGACGTCGAACTCGGAGGCGCGCGTGATGGTCTGCTGGAAGCAGATGTCGGCGATGACGTCCCTCACCGGCAGGCGGCCCGAGGCAATCGCGGCCTTCTGCTCGTCGTTGGCCGCGTCCTCACCGCTGGCGGCCTTGGTGCGTTCCCACTGCCGCCCCGTGTAGACGCGGTCCGCGAACTCGCGCTCGGCAAGGTCGTACCCCCAGTTGCGGAACGCGCCCTCGGTGTACTTCATGATGTTGCCCTTGTGCATCAGCGTGACGCTTCTGCGCTTGTGCTTGAGCGCATAGGCGATCGCCGCGCGCACAAGGCGCTCGGTTCCCTCGCGCGAGACGGGCTTGACGCTGATGCCGGCGGAGCCGGGGAAGCGTATTTTCCCGAACTCGTCTGGGAAGTTGTCTTTGAGCAGCGAGAGGAACTTCTTCGCATTGTCACTCCCCTGCTCGAATTCGAGGCCGGTGTAGATGTCCTCGGTATTCTCGCGGAAGATGACCATGTCGACGTCCTGCGGCCGTTTGACGGGCGACGGCACGCCGGTGAACCAGCGGACAGGCCGGAGGCAGACGTACAGATCGAGCTGCTTGCGCAGCGCGACGTTGAGGCTGCGAATGCCGCCGCCGACGGGCGTGGTAAGCGGGCCCTTGATGGCGACGCGCTGCCTGGCGATGGCATCGACCGTTTCCCGCGGGAGCCAGTCGCCGGTCTTGTGGTACGCCTTCTCGCCGGCGAGGACCTCGCGCCAGTCGATCGCGCGCCTGCCGCCGTACGCCTTCTTCACCGCGGCGTCGAATACGGGCTGCGATGCGCGCCAGATGTCCGGCCCCGTGCCGTCGCCCTCGATGAACGGGATTGTCGGATTGTCGGGCACGACGAGCGCGCCGGACTGATCTGCAACTATGTCGGGCATGTGGAGTGGGTCGTTCGAGGTTAGGCGCGGCAAGGCTGAATGCCCGCGGCGCATGGCATCGCGCTCAGTACCGGTAGTGCGCAGGCTTGAACGGGCCGTTCTGGTTGACGCCGATGTATGCCGCCTGCTTCTTCGTGAGCTTCGTAAGCTTCGCGCCCAGCTTGCCAAGGTGCAGCTCGGCGACTTCCTCATCGAGCTTCTTGGAGAGGGTGGTGACACCGATCTTCTTTTTCGACGAGGCGAGGTCGATCTGCGCAAGCACCTGGTTCGTGAACGAATTCGACATGACGAACGCCGGATGGCCCGTGGCGCATCCGAGGTTGACAAGGCGGCCCTCGGCGAGCATGTAGATCGCATGGCCGTCCGGGAAGACGTATTTGTCCACCTGCGGCTTGATGTTGATCTTCGTCACGCCGGGGAGGGCATTGAGCTGGTCGACCTGGATTTCATTGTCGAAGTGGCCGATGTTGCAGACAATGGCCTGATCCTTCATCTGCGCCATATGCTCGGCGGTGATCACGTCCCGGTTGCCCGTGCAGGTGACGAAGATGTCACCGATGGCCAGGGCCTGTTCCACGGTCATGACCTGAAATCCGGCCATCAGGGCCTGCAGGGCACAGATGGGGTCGATTTCGGTGACCACCACCCTGGCCTTATGGGCGGCTAGAGCCTCGGCCGAGCCCTTGCCCACATCGCCGTATCCGCAGACCACGGCCGTCTTTCCGGCGACCATGACGTCCGTGGCCCGCTTGATCCCGTCCACCAGGGATTCCCGACAGCCGTAGATGTTGTCGAACTTGCTCTTGGTGACCGAATCGTTGACGTTG
>JAAYZF010000028.1 GCA_012514975.1 bacterium | reverse complement strand
CTCGTGGCTGATGACTGGAAGGTGCTTGTCGGCGTGACGGGCCACGATGTCGAAGTGCAGCGCGATGCAATCCACGACGGCATCCAGCGCGCGTGCAAAGGAACGGACGCCAAGGGATTCGGCGTCACCGAGGGCGAGAACTGGGAAGGCGGCTCGTCGATGAAATACACCATGGACCACGCGGGCGCATGGGAGACATCGGCAATGATGTTCGCACTTGGAGCGCGCGTCTGCCTGGACGAACTGCGTGAAGAGATGGAGGCGCGCGGCAGGGCCGACCTCGACACGATGCAGATGAAGGAGCCGGAAGGAATCGGCGGGTGGAACCCGTTGAAATACGCCTCGCCCGAGCTCGGCCGGCAGATAGTCGCATTCTGCGCCGAGCGCATCGGGAAGAAGGCGCTTGACGTGCTCGATGGCCGGGCCAACCCGCCGGAAAAAGCGGACAAGGCGTTCATGGACAACCCGGGGCCGAAAGACTGAGACCGCCTTCAGGCAAGCAGTTCATCCCGCGCACACAGCCCGCCAAAGAGGGTACCCCGCACATGTTGTTGACTTCCCCCGGAATATGGTATACTATACGTTAACGAAGTTCATGGCCACCGGCTAAGGAACTCCATGACCGACAGAAAGCCGCTGCTCCCGATCCTTCCCGTCCTTGCCGCCGCCCTTGTGCTGCGGCCTCTGCCCTCCACTGCGTTTCAAGCATCGGTCTTCGATGGCGACGTGGTGATCTCCGAGTTCGCCGCGGCGACATCAGACCGGGTGGTGTACTGGCCGGAGGACGGCAGCGCGCCGCGGCTTGGCATGGGGATTCCATGGACGGACCTGACGTACAACGACAACGGCTGGCTCGAGGGCACCGGCGGGTTCGGCACCTCGGGCACTGGCGTGGGCACCGTGCTGAACACGTCGGGCAAGGCCTATTCGCTCTATGCGCGCAAAACGTTTTACGTGAGCACCAACGATGCGTCGCGCGCGGACCAGGTGCGTCTGACGATCGATTTCGAAGACGGGTTTGTCGCGTACCTGAACGGAAAGGAGATCGCGCGCAAAGGCCTGGGCGCCCCAGGCAGTTTTGTCTACCATGACACGCGGGCGAACAACGGGCTGCAGCACTGCGGCAGCACCGAGGAGTTCACGGCCGGGATCGCGTCGAACCTGTTGGCGCCCGGCGCGAATGTGCTGGCGGTGTTCGTGACCAAGACAGGCATCTATGACACGCCCTGGCGCATGGTTGCGGGGTTGAGGCTTCCCGGCGCGCCGGCGGTGGACCTGGTGCTCGCCAGCTCGAAGTGGAAGTACTTCATCGGCACGACGGAGCCGCTGGGCGGGTTGCGCAAGCCGACGACGCCGCAGCCGCAGCTTCCCGAGCCGTATCTTGCGCAGAACGAAAGCGTGTGGCGGTACCGCATCGGCACGAGCGAGCCGTCAGGCGCGCCGACGCTCGAGTGGGCCGGGCTCGAGTTTGACGATACCGCGTGGGGCGCGGGGCCCGGCGGGCTTGGCTATGGCGATCCGGGCATACTGACGACGGTGAACGTGCAGAACGTGGCGTGGTCGTTCTATGTGCGCCAGAAGTTCGAGGTGCTGCCCGAGCACCTTGGCGCGGGGAACCAGTTGCAGTTGTCAGTGAAGTACGACGACGGGTTCGTGGCATACCTCAACGGCAGGGAGATCGCGCGCAGCGGGCTGGGCACGAACGCATTCGTGCCGTACAACCAGGCTGCATCGAGCCACGATGCCTCCCAGGTCGAGCGCTTCACCGTGAACAACGCGTCAAACATCGTCGTTGCCGGCACAAACGTCCTGGCGATCCAGGTGCACAACACGACCATCGGCAGCGGAGACCTGTCGCTGATCGCCGATCTTGACATGGTGTACGACGTGGCCGGTTCGTTCGAGGAGCAGAACGTGGCGGACGATCTCGACTGGATCGAGCTGCACAACCGCGGCACGCAGACGGTGTCGATAGCCGGCTGGTCGCTTACCGACGACGCATCCCAGCCGGGCAAGTGGGTGTTGCCGAACATCATCCTCGCGCCGAACTCGTATTTCCTCGTGCTGGCCAGCGGGGCGGACGTGGTGCCGACGAACGGAGCGCCCGAGACGAATTTCAAGCTGGGCGGCGGCGGCGAGTACCTGGCGTTGATGGACAACGGGAGTCCGCGCCAGCCTCGTTGCGTCTTCGATCCCGCATTCCCGCCGCAGTCGTATTACCACTCGTGCGGCCTTGTCGGCGCAGGGAACGAATACCGGTATCTTGACCGGCCGACGCCCGGGGCGGAGAACAACACGAACGGGACGTATGCCGCAATGCTCGGCGCGCCGGTGGCGGGCGCGGACCGCGGGTTCTACACAGCGCCGTTAATGCTGACGATTACGCCGCCGCTTGCTGACGCGACGGTGATGTACACGACGAACGGGACGGTGCCGGCTTTGAACAACGGGATCGAGTACACGGGCGCGATAGCGATCACGCGCACGACCGCGCTGCGCGCCCGGGCGTTCAAGCAGGGGCACCTGCCTTCCGCGACGATCACGCACACGTACCTTGTGAACGAGATGGACGTGAAACAGACGCTGCCGGCCATGTGCCTCGTGGGCGACGAGGAGCGCGATCTGTTCGAGCCACACGGGCTCATGGCCATCAGTGGCGGCTACTCGAACTGGTGGCCGGCAACGGAGGTGGACCATTACAATCACGGCACGCCCACGGGCCGCGCATACGAGTGGCCCGTCTCAGCCGAGCTGATCTATCCGGACGACAACCGCAGTGTGCAGATCAACGCGGGGCTGCGCACGGCGGGCCAGGGCGGCCGCGGGAGCAGGCGTCGCGGGCCCGACTGGTCGCAGCAGACGTACAAGTACGATCTGCGCCTGTACTTCCGGAGCTCATACGGAACGGAGCGGCTGGAGTTCCCTGTCTACACGAATTCGCCCGTGGCCACATTCGACAAGATATGCATCAAGTCGGGATTCTGGGATGACTGCATCAACCCGGCGTTGAAGGACGAGCTGTTCCGCAGGCTGATGCTTGACTGCGGGCAACTGGCGAGCCACGGCATACATGTGAACCTATACATCAACGGGGTGTACAAGACGTACTACAACCTGATCGAGCGGCCGGACGACGAATTCTTCCGCGACCACTACAACAGCACGAACGAGTGGGAAGTCATGAAATTCGCCGTGAGCGAAGGCAACACGGTGATGTGGACCGCGATGCAGAACTTCGTGAAAAGCGGGACGAACAGCCCGCTTGTCCAGGCCAACTACGAATGGATGGCCGCCCGGCTCGACCTGGTGA
This sequence comes from bacterium, assembly GCA_012514975.1. Classification (GTDB taxonomy): domain Bacteria; phylum Auribacterota; class UBA3054; order UBA3054; family JAAYZF01; genus JAAYZF01. The sequence continues at coordinate 3,389 of JAAYZF010000028.1, read as the reverse complement.
CGTTCATCGACTACCTGCTCGTCTCGATCTACGCGCACAACAGCGACTGGCCGATCAACAACTGGGTCTGCGCCCGGGAGCACAAGGAAGGCGCGAAGTTCCGTTACCTGCCGTGGGACTCGGGCTGCTCGTTCGGCTTCTCCGGAAGCGTGACGAACAACACGTTCGCGAAGATCTACTCCGGCGTCCCGGGCAACGCGCCCATCTCGATCTACTACAATTACCTCCACCAGAACCCGGAATTCCGCCTCCTGTTCGCCGACAGGATTCAAAAGCATTTCTTCGGCCAGGGCGCATTGACCGACCGGAACGTCTCGAACCGCTACGCCGAGATGAAGGCGGTGATGCAGCCGATCGTCACGTACGTGCAGACGAACTACAACAAGAGCGCAAGGTACAACGACAATGTCCAGACGGACTGGATACCGCGGCGGCGCGCGGTCGTGTTCACCGATTTCCGGGCCGAGGGCGTGTGGCCCTCGATTGCCGCGCCGGTGCTGAGCCGGGAGGGCGGCGTGGTGAGCAACGGGTTCGCCCTGACGCTGTCGAACACAAATGCGTCGGGCACGATCTACTATACGATCGACGGGAGCGACCCGCGCGCCATGGGCGGCGCAGCCGGCGGCCAGGTCTACACCGCCGCCATCTCCGTCACCAACAGCATCGTTGTCCGCGCACGCGTGCTTGACGATGGGGAGTGGAGCCCGGTAAACGAGGCAACGTTCCTCTACGCCTACCCGTTCGATGCCGTGAAGCTGTCCGAGATCATGTACAACCCGGCCGCGGGCGGCAGCGAATACATCGAGCTGCTGAACACGGCGGACGAGGCGGTTCCGCTGCACGATCCGCTCGGTCCGGAGAGCGTGTGGCATATCGAGGACGATTCGGACGTGATGTACTCGTTCCCGCCGGGCTCGGTGGCAAAGGCCGGGCAGTACATCGTGCTGGTGGGCCAGGACGTGGACACAGGCGTCTTTGCCGCGGCATACAACGTGCCCGGCAGCACGCTGCTCCTTGGGCCATGCACGCGCAATCTTGGGAACGGCGGAGACTCGGTGCGCATATTCAGGCCCGATGGCGGCGGGAGATTCGCGGCGCTCGAACAGGTGACGTACTCGGATGATCCGCCTTGGCCGAAGGCGGCGGACGGGATGGGAGCGTCGCTGCAGCGCGTGTCGTTTGACGCAAGCGCGGACGACCCGGTGAACTGGACCGCGGGCCCGTCAGGCGGCACGCCGGGCAGGGCACTGCCCGAGCCGGCAGGGATGCTGGCCCTGGCGGCGATGAGTGCGGGCGCGATGCGGATGCGGGACCGGCAACGGCGTTGAACTGCCGCCGCCTGCGTTGTGTGAAAATCTGCCCGGCCGTACCGGTCGTGAGTGCTACAGCCTCGTCTTCTCAAGCAACTGGACGGGAGGAAGTTCAGGCCCGCCATGGCGCATGCGTACGATGTACCGCATGCGCCGTTCTGCTGTCACGGCATCCGATGCGTCATCAAATGCGCCATTGCGGTTGACATCCCTGACCGCCTGTGCCTCGACAGCGATGGTGTAGGCATCGCTCTGGAGCATGACGAGATTGGCCATGCGTTCGAGCGCGGCGACGGACATGCCGCGGACGCTGAGGAGGTCTCCGAGGCGGCGGTAGGGTTTGAGCGACGGGACGCCATGCGAATCGACACCGGCGGCGATATTGGCGGCGAGGGTGTCGGTGACGCCGGGGAGGCTGCGGAGGAGGCGCGCGCTGGCGGTGTTGACATTGACACGGCCGATGACGGGCGCGGGCGTCAGGAGCGCGTAGTTGAACCATGCGTACCCCGAGCGCCGCCTGACGGAACGGGTCATCACGCGTCCGTCTTTGCTCTGGCCGGGCGCGTCATCTTCGACGACGTCATGCGAAACGAGCCTCATCTTCACATCGCCCTGCGGGGAAATGTGCTCGGGCTTGACGGTGCCGGCGTGGATGCAGTCGTCCTTGTCGTATTTCTCGCGGGAGCAGAGCGGATCGAAGCGTTGGGCGACGTAGTTCCAGACGCTGACATCCAGGGGCGAGTTGTTGTTCTCCTCGAGAAACTCCGTGGTATTGATCGCGTCATTGAGCCCGAAGAGGTACAGCTCATACGAGGCGGGCGCCTGGACGCACCCGCGCCAGGTGAACACGCCCTCGTCGTTGCTGCGGCGCGTATAGCTGAAAGGAGTGGTATAGCCCGGGCCGAGCGTGAAGAGGTCGTCGTCGTTCGGGCGGAAGGAAACACCGCTGGGCGTTGAGCGCGGGGCGCCCGCGCTGATGGGATCATAGATCGAGACGGTGTTGCGCGAATTGCCGGTGACAGGGAACGTCTCGCCGCGCAACGGGCCGGTCATGAAGCGGATGCGCTGGCCTTTCCACTGGTCATCCTCCCAGCCGCCGCGTCCGGCGTTAACGCCGTTGCGGATGGCGTTGGCGACGCTGTCATACGCGATCTTCCAGCCGGTGACGTCGGCATCCATGGCTTCGAGACGGATGTGGGAATTGCCGAAGAAGCTTGCGAGGGACGCCATGGTGCGGGCGCCGGAGCCGCTCTTCGAGCCCGCGCCGACGTTCTCGAAGTCCTCGCCTTTGCGGACGTACTGGACTTCGGTGACGCTGTTATAGGGGCCGTTCTTGACATTGGCCTGGACGCCGATGTTGCGGGTCGAGCTGTTGCGAGCATCGGCAGGCTTGCCGCCGAACGAGGGACGGCGGCGGACGACCCAGGTGTAATGGGTGGGATCCACTTTCTCGACGCTTCTGCCGAACCAGTTGCGGATCTCATCGTTGAGGAACGCGTAGTCGACCGTTCGCGAGGTGATCTGGTTGTACTGGTTCTTGAGCGTCATGCTGACGACGCCGCCCTTGGCGGGCATGCCGACGATCATGAGCGTGTCGCATCCGTCGCGGTTTTGCGGGTCGAATCTCCCGGCTTCCCATGCGAGTGTGTACTGCCGCAGCTCAAACCAGTTGGGGCCATTGGCGTAGACCTTGTACCGCGAGCCGTTGGCCGACCTTGCCCGCTGGGGCGAGTGGATGGTGTCGCAGAACTCGACGATCTCGCCGACGAACTGGTCGCGTCTGAACCGTTCGTTGCTTGTGTAGATTCTCACCCATTCCCACTTGCCAGCGGTGGTATCCGTGCCGACTTTCCTGATCTTGTACTGGACGCCCCAGGAGTCGCTGGGGATTTCCCACGCGGGAACCGTCTGGCCGGGGTTGCGTCCCCATGGCGAGACGCTGCCGGTGCCGAACTCGGCGTTGAAGAGGCGGAGGTTGTTGACGCAGTAGAAGTAGCCATTGCTGGCGATGGTAGGGTTGGCCTGGGTGGAGTCGCCGCTGCTGTAGCCGCTTGCGGAGCGGATAATGCCGATGTCGTT
>JAAYZF010000293.1 GCA_012514975.1 bacterium | reverse complement strand
ATGTGTGTTCTTGCCCGTGAGCATTGCGCTGGCGTTTCGTCATCGTTTCCTTCCTCGCCAGCGAGTCCCGTCTGGCCTGTTTGAGATTCTGAGAATGGCCAGCGCAATGAGAGAGAGACCGCACGCGGGCTCGCACAGGACGAATATCGTTACCGTTGCCGTTGAGCTTGTCACCATGCCGTCGCTGACGGCGAAGGTGAATGTGTCCGTTCCCACCTGCGGCGACCAGTACACCACCCGCGGCGGCGCACCGGTCACCGTGCCCAATGCTGGCGGCGAGACGATGTGGTAACTCAACGGGTTCGCGTCAACGTCGGCGCCGGCAAGGGTGATGATGGCGCCCGTGTTCACCATGACGTTGCTTACCGTTTGATTGCTCGCGACCGGCGGATCGTTGACCGCGGTTACGCGGACGTCAACGGTGCCGCCGACAGCGACGCTCATGCGGTCGTAGACCATGTAGACGAAGCTGTCGGTCCCTTTGTAGTTCGCATCCGGCTTGTATGTCCAGGCGTTGCTTGCGCCGCCCAGCCAGCCATGCAGCGGCTGCTGGACCATGCCGTAGCCAACCCGGTCGCCATCAGGGTCGATGCCGGCCAGGAGTATCCGCACCGACGTGTCCTCGGCGGTCGTTGTCACGGCGTTGCATCCCGCGGGCGGCGTGTTGTCGGCGCCGGCCAACGTCAGCATGTTGAACACACCGATACTGGCGTTGGAGTAGGATCCGCCGTGCACCGCTTCACGTTTGAGCGCTTTGACCATGTAGTACACCGTGCCCGTCCGCACCGTGGCGTCAATGTAATTCGTCGCCTCCAGCGGCGCGGGAGTGAGCCGCTGGTAGGCGCCGGCAAGCTCATCGGCGCGATAGACGTCGTAGCCATGCACCAACGGGTCCGAGGAGACGGCCCAGTGGACGATCGCCGTGCCGTCTGCCGGCGCGACGTGAAGATCGCGCGGCGGCGGCACGACGTGCATGCGCAAGGTTGGGTCGCCCATGAGGTTCACATAGACGCCGCCGCCGAAGTAATAGTGGCATTGAGGCGCGTAGTCGTTGAGCGATGCGTGGTTGTTTTGGGTGCGAAAGGCGCAGTAGCCGATGGTCCTGCCCATGCCCATCTGGTGGAAATACCAGTTGGGCCGTGAGCCCCAGGCGCAGGTCAGGCCGTACGTGGGCTGGGCAAGCATGGCGCGCATGGCATTGTTGCCGTTGCGCCAGTACAATTTCACGCTGCCGAAGTTGATGGCGAACTGGATCTTGAGGCGGTGGTAGGCGTAGTTCGCGCCGTTCCAGTCATAGAAGTCAACGCCCCACAGATATGCATTAGTCTTGGCATTGGGGAATGCCTGGCCCGTCGTCCCTGCAGGTGTGGCCGGCACGCTGGCGTCAGGGCCGAACAAGGCGATGACATGCGCCCACTCGACGTTGTTGTAGGGCGATGCATAGATGCCGGTTGACGCCACCGGCAGCAAGCCGGAGCGGAACACATGGCTTTTGCTCAAGTAGAGGCGCAGGAGGTCCTGCTCGCCGACGGGCCAGGCGGCCAGGTCGGCCAGGTCCGTTCGCCCAAGTTCCAGCTCGACGCGCTGGTTGCCGGGGAGGTAGTTCTGGTCGTAGACGCCATCGCCGTTCGCGTCCGTCCATGTTCCATCAATGTCCGCGTAGAACACATCCGCGTCCTGCGGGGTAAGCGCGTGACCATCGGGCGCTGCCAGGCCGCTCTGCACGCGCGGGAGTTTGCCCAGGAGGTACACGGCAGTAATGCCGCCCGGCTCGGTGGTGTGGACATTCTGTATGAACGTGCGGAGCGCTGCCGGCGTTGCGCTGCCATGCCTGGCGAACGTGCGGCGGACGACAGACCAGCCGTCGGCAATCAAATCGAGATGCAGCCGGTCAAGCTCAGACGCCAGCGGCGCCGCCATAGTCTCATCAACCACGAGCAGCACCTTCCCGCGTTCGCTCACAGCCGGCGCATCACTGCCCGCGCAGATGTACAGGGTGACCGCGTCGTGCATCACATCGTAGTAGGGCCGCGTCACTTTGTACTCGTAGACAATGCCTGGCGTCACATTCGTGTCGGAAAACGTCCGCTGCGGATGCGCGACGATGGCCAGCGGCGTGTTCGACCACGTCCCGCCCGCTTGTCCTAGAATGCGCCGGTAGATCGAGATTTGGTAACCGGTCAACTGCGCGTCCCACTCGAGCGTGATTTGTGGCGGCGCTGCCTGCGCGGCCGCTCTGACGAGCAGTGTGTAGCGCTCGACCCCCGAGCCCGGCAGAGCGAGCCAGCACACGACCACCATTGCTGCGCACTTCTTCATTTGGGTTACCCCCCTGTGTAGAAGAGGGGGAGAAACAGTATCCTGTCTCTCCCCCTGGTGAGTCATAGGACGGACATCGTGCTGCTCATCAACCGCGGAACCGCGAGGCAACCAGGCCACACAAGCCGAGGAGCAGCAACAGCGCCGGCTCGGGCACGACGACCGCGCCGATGTAGTTTTCCATCCCGGCCACATTGCTCACGCAGTAGCCGTTGAAGATGCCCCAATCGACACTGTTGAACGCGCCCCCCGCGAAGCCATCGCCGGACTGCAGAAACCAGTTGGTCGTCCCCTGCAGCGTCGTGGTGAGGAATGTCACGTCAAGCAAGGCAAGGTTGAGCACCTCGCCGCGGTTGGTGACAATCACCTGATCACCATCCTCGATGACAAGCTGCAGCGGGTCGCCCGCCTCACCCAGCAGCAGTGCATTGGCCCACGCGCTCGTCGTGCCGCCCGCCGCCAGACTGCTCATAAAGGTGATCGTTCCCGGGCCGCTCAAGCCGGGTGACACACTGCCGACGTAGCAGTTCGTCATTCGCGCCCACTGGCCCAAACGGAAGATCGTGCCCGTGCCCGAGACGTCCCCGCGCAGATTGAAGGCGTAGCCCCCGGCCCATACCGTGTTGGTCACCCATCCGTGTATCTCGACCGGGGTGCGGAAGTTCGCTGGCTGGTTTACGTGGGCCTGCAGCGTCGACCCGGAACGGCAGACGACGCGATAACCTAGGTTGCTGACATAGGAACGGAGGAGCAACGCTGTGCCGGGTTCCACGATGACGAGCGCGTTCGTCATGATGTATCTGTTGTTCGCCGCATCATGCCCCACTGATACGTACGGACGGCCTTCCAGGTGTAATTCACCCGTGAAGTTCGGCGACGCGGGCATCCTGGTGTCGAAAGTGCCGTACGAGCCGGAGCCGATGGCCAAATTGCGCAAGTACAGGTTGCTTGCGCCGGCAATGTCGTAAGCGCCGCTGCCAAACATGAATATCTTGTTCGACACGCAGCGCGCCTCAAGATCGCTTAGCAAGGTCATGCGACTGTTCAGGTGCAACTGCCACGATCCGGCGTTCATCCCCGCAGCCTCAACGACCGCCCGCCCGTCCGAGCTCTGAAAGTACAAGACGCTGCCCGAATCGCTGCTAATCGTCACCCATGGCACGTTCGTGGTCGTACCCGCCGTGCGAATGACGCCCACAGTGATTGACATTCCAAGAGATATGCTCAGGGACGTAGTGGGAGAAGACACGTTCGCATTGCTGATGACCGCGACATCGTCAGCCGCCTTGGGATAGCTCCCGATGTCCCAGATGGGATGGTACCAGTTGGTGTTCGCGTTGACCGGCAGCAACGTGTAGGTCGCCGCCCATGCCCCTGATGCGGTCAGCACCATCAGTGTCAATACTGCAAGCAGTCGTTTCATGGGTTCTCCTTTTGGTGTTGTGCGCGCGTCGTGCGCGGCTCTCATGAAGATTGCGCCGCTAACCGGCAAGCGCCATGGTCTACACAATAGTCTATCGCACGAACCTGCGGGAAGCAATAGCTGAAATTGACTACTTTGGGCTCGAAAGCTGAGGGATGAAGCGGTTTAACCAACTGAAATTGACATGGCAATGTGTGGAAGGCAGAAACGCGTTGTCCGAAGCAGTAGCGCACGCTTTTCCCGCAGGGCACGACTCCGGCAAACGCCGGTCAACAGGCTACGCCTTTCGCGCACGCCGTATGGCCAGGAGCGCCAGCGGCGCCACGGAGATGAACGGCTCAGGCACAAGCGCTATGGCGGCGCTTGCCGCCGTGCTCATCCCCGCCCCGCCGTCACTGAAGCGTGCGTACACGATTTTCGAGCCCGGCTGCGGTGAAAGCGCGAACGGGCATGACGGCGCATAGTCATTCCACTCCGCGCCGGCAAAATCCGGTGATTCAGAGACCTGCATGCTCACCGGCGCCGGGAATGACGCAGTCAACGCCAGCGTCACCACATTCGTCGCGGTGTGCGTGGCGCCGCCGTTGATGACGACGGCGGGGTTCTGCGGGCTCTGAGGCGCTGCGCCGGTGTAGTAACTCACTGTCAGCGCGGGCCGGGCCGGCAGGACAGGGCTTTCGCTCGAACGCACCGATGGGGTGGCGCTGCTGTCGACCGCGAGCATCACGCCGTTGTTCCCCGCGGGAGCGGCGACCCACAGTTGCACGGCGGCCACGCCAGCCGCATTGAACGCGGCCTCGCGCACGCCAGTCTCGCTGTCGCGCGTGAACACGCCGAGCACGCTGCTGCCCCGGTCGCCCGCGCCAGTTCCGCCTGCCGTCGCCCATGGCGCCGCCCCATCGTACGAATTCCAGTTCGCTCCATCCTCTGTCCATGCGCGTTCCATCTTGCGGAGGGATGCGTTGGTGTCGAAAGACTCTGTATTCATCGCAAGCGTCACGCTCGCTTCGCAGACATATGCCGCAGTCGTGATCGCACTGGCGTCCCATCTAAGCAGCGCGTGGTATTCGCCGGCCTTGGCAATAAGGAACGGACTTGAGCCATGGTTGACCGAGGGGTCGGCATTGTTCAAATAGGTATCTGCCGCGCCCGTATACGAAAGAGCCGGCGCTACGCCCTCGCGGAAGGTGATGACCGAGACGTCGTTGTCAATCTCGCGCGCAGACAGCATGGACGCGCCGGTTTGCGGCGAGGAACAGGAGATCGTGGCGAGCCCGGCATAACGGTCTGCATCTTCGGCGGCGAAGAGCGCCAGCGCCTGCCAGTTGCTGAATGTCGCCGTAGTGAAGACGAGACCCGATGTCGCGCCGATCGTGATGCTGCCATCGCCGTTCGCCCGGTTGACAACCACGGTCACCGCGTTCAGCGGCTTCGCGCTAAGCCGCAGCCATGTGCTCGTCCCGCCGCCTTCCGGCACGCGCATCACCTGGTTGGCCAGTTCGATGTGCAGCGTGTCATCGTCGGTCTCGATCGTGGTGACATCAACAGGATCGAGCCCGGTGGCCGAGCAACGCAGCGTCGATGTGTCGCTCACCGCGTCGACATCGTGCACGACGCTGAGCGTTACGGCCTGCCATGTGGAGAAGTTGGCCGGTGTGAACGCGAGCGACGCAGCGTTGCTGACGCGCACTTCGGATCCCGGCGTCGTGTTCGTAACGCTGACGACTATGCCGTTCGTGGGCGGCTGGTCGAGCCGTACGAGAAAGGTGCCGTTGCTGCCCTCGGTCAGCGCGATGGTGTTAGTGCTGACCACAATGCGCGGGCGCTGGGCGTCGCGCTCGATCGCCGTCACGCGGCCGGTGACTGCGCCCGCCGCGTAGCACTCGACCACTGCCGTGCCGTCCAGCCAGTCACTGTCATACGCCGCGCCCAGCATAACCGTCTGCCATTGGGCATACGTCTCCGGCGTGAAGACAAGCATGCTGGTGGAAAGGGAGATATCCGTATCACCGCTCGCACGCGCGACGGTGACAGTGGTCACTCCGGCCGGCGGTTCGCTGAACCGCACGTACAGCGGGGCCGTGCGGCCCTCGGGCACAACCGGATCGGCAAGCTCATTCGTGCCCACCATGACGATCTCCGGCATGACGCCCGCGTACGGGTGCGTGCTTACCACCTCCCAGACGGTCGTCTGAATGATAGCCGCAAGCGGGAAATTCGACAGGGCGTATGCCTCGGCGGGCAGACCGATGGGACTCTCCTTGTACATGGTTGCGAAGAACACGGTGCCAACGATAAACCGGCCTGTCGCGTTGAAATGTATGCCGTCCGCATAGATCGATCTGATCGAAGGAAGCGTCGGCAGCAGGCCGGCGTTCATCTTGCCGCTCAGGGCGTACAGCACCTCGCCCACCGGCACCATTTCGATCACTTTGTTCATGCGGAACGCCCAGACCGGCCGTACAGCGCGCAGCACTTTGCCGAAAAAATCGCGCGTTTCGACCTGATAGCCCAAGCCGCCCAGGTAATCCGAGTCCCAGCACGCTTCGTACGTCGGGATGAAGTTTATCTGCCGTGGCCAGCGCTCGTAAATATACGCCTGCACGTTCGTGTTGCGCGGCAGACTGAGATTGAGAAACAAACTTACCGCGTTCGTGTCGCTGCACAACGGCGCGTCAAACGGCTGCAGCGACAGGCAATCCCATTCGTAATACGGCAACGCGTTCGTCGGATAGCCGTACTGCCCCACTGCATAGCCACCGTCCGGCGAATTCCACAACCCCATCAGCGTTGAACCGCCGATCTGCTGCCTGCCCCATGGCTGCACATGGCCGCGGCTCTTCGCCATCGCCCTCATGAGGTCGTAGTTGATTGTTTCGGTAACGCTGTTGCCGATAAAGTATATGCGGTTCGTTTTCGCGCACAACGGCGCCGCGAGAATCAGAAGAACCGCAAACGCTGCACATCGGGAAGCAGGAAAGATCATTTGGGCATCTCTGGTTGGTCTCGACGCCTTTCATCAACTGGAAGGCTGACGATCGTGATAGTTTGTCTCATCAAGTGCACCATGTTCAGCGCAAATGCCTGTGCATTACGCGCGCGGCGCTACTGGTTCGCCGCCGCACGCCGGCATCCTATCCGCCTTCCGCAGCCTATCGCACCGGCAGGCACGGCACATCAACGCTGCTTTCGCCGATGCTGATCGTGACAACCACCGGTTCGCCCGCCGCATGCACATGCTCGAGTTCGCCGCGCACAAGCCATTTGCCACGATCATAATCAAGACGCATGGCGCGCACCATGCCGGGCTCACCCCGCGGGAGCCGGTACGTGTATACGGCACTACTCACGGCACGCCAGTGTTCAGCCTTGAGCGATTCGGACTGGCCGCCGACGGTGACGCGCACGGGCAGCGGCGCGCAGGCGGGAATGGCCTGCGCATCAATGCGGCCCGCAACGACGAACCGGTTCGACGCCGCGACGGCTTTGCCGACGAAGAACGCATCGGGCGCTTGGGCATGCGCGCTGTCGCGGGAGGACGGCGCAACGGTTGTCCGCTCCCCGGCCGTGAGCGGCATGCCTTGCGGTGGCGCGCCGCCAGGGCCGATGATGTACGTCACCGTCAGTTTCGGCCGGTTGGCCGCGGTGCTGTTGTTGCGCGAGGCGACCGCGGCCGTGGTCGTTGCCCCGTTCTGCCGCAGGATGATCAATCCGGAATTCGTCGCCGGATTGCT
>JAAYZF010000292.1 GCA_012514975.1 bacterium | reverse complement strand
ATCGCGTCCGCATCAAAGGCCCTAACCGCGCGCATCAATGGGGTCAGGCCCCAAATTGACACCGGGGGTCAGGCCCCAAATTGTCAATGCGAGCAAAGTCTGTATTCAACACGGCAAGCGGCAACGGGGCGGATTCACAATTTGGGGCCTGACCCCGCGTTGGAGGCCCACGCATGGGGTCAGGCCCTAAATCGTGAAAACAGGGTCGATCGCTGCAAGCAAAGCGTGCGTTTCCCGTATACCTTGCAGCACGAAGCGCTCAGTAGTGGCACCACGTCGTCAGCTCCGGCGGGGGGGTGCGGGGCGCACGGCGTTTCTCACAAGGACTGGAGAACCCATGGCGCGGCCGTTACGCATCGAGGGCGAGAATCTGTGGTACCATGTGCTCAACCGCGGTAACGAAAGGCGTGATGTCTTCGTCGACGATTCGGATTACCGCTCATTCCTCAACACATTCTTCTCCTGCGCGGTTGATTTCGGGGTGGAAATCCATTGCTTCTCGCTGATGCCGAATCACTTCCATCTGTTCCTCATGACGCGCAAAGCCAATTTGTCCCGCTACATGCACTGTGCGGAGTCCACGTTCTGCTCGCACTACAATGTGATGCACGAGCGAGTCGGCCACGTCTTTCAGGGCCGCTACAAGGCCATCGTCGTGGATACAGAGGAGTATGGCCGCGAACTCTCGCGCTACATCCATCTGAACCCCGCACGCAGCAGCAGGCTGTCGGGACCAGACTTGCGCACACGCCTGAGGACGCTTCGCAGCTACCCCTGGTCATCGTACCGAAGCTACGCCGGACTTGCTCCCAGCGCCTGGCCTCTCTGCGCTGGCAAGATTCTTGCTGCGTTCGGAGGAGAGTCTGCGGAGTGCCGCCGGAACTATGCGCGGTTCATCAAGGAAGGTCTGCTGAAGGAGACCGACCCGTTCGAGAACGTGGTCGCCCAGAGCATTCTTGGTTCTGACGACTTCGTTGACAGAATCCGGCAGCTCATGCGGCCTGGAGCACGCTATGATAACTCCGCCAGGCACGCGAGAAGCGTCATTACGGCGCACGACCTTCGCGAAGTCCTGTTGGCGGTGGGTGCGGAGTTTGGCGTTCAGGAAGTCGAGTTCGCCAAGCAACTGCCGGCACCGCAGCACCGCAGTGCGCGCCGGGTAGCGCTGTGGGCGGCAAGCCGCTATAGCAGCGGTCTCATGTCACTTGAGGAGATCGGTCGCCGGATGGGTGGCGTGGGAGGAAGCATGGTCAGCAACGCTCGTGGACGCGTTGACGCTGATATCGTGCGGGGCGCTCCTGACGGCAGACGTGCCTTGGCGGTTGCCGCGCGGCTTCGGCCTGGGCCAAGCACACCGCTGGCCCTCTCGTCTGAAGCCGACCAGGACTGGATCGACATGTATCAGCGACTTGTTGCCTACCATGACAGACACGGTCATGCAGCCGTGCCGCCACGGTTTGCGGCTGACGTGCGCCTTGGTGCATGGGTCGAACGCCAACGCCTTGTACGCAGCGGCGAGGCCACAAACGCGAGGCCGCTTACCGATCGGCAGATCGCCCTGCTGGACGATCTCGGCTTCGGATGGTAGGCAGGACACCGGTGGAGGGCACCGCGGGGTCAGCACCGCGGGGTCAGGCCCTAAATTGTCAATGCGAGCAAAGTCTGCATTCAACACAGCAGGCGGCAACGGGGGTTGCATTCACGATTTGGGGCCTGACCCCGCGTTGGGCGCGTTGGCGCGGCAACGGGGGCGGATTCACAATTTGGGGCCTGACCCCGCGTTGGGGTTGAGCGGGACGGCGTGTATACGGGCGCGTTCGCGCAGGGCGCGTGCGGTGGCGAGCATTTTGGCGATGCTGGGGTTGTCGGAGCTGTTCTTCAGCGCGCGTTCGAGCAGAGGGATCGCTTCGTCATACCGCGCGTCCTGCACACACAGCACGCCGAACCCGACGAGAGCCTGCACATCGTCCGGATCGGCGCGCAGGGCCTCGATGTACTGCACACGCGCCGCGGCATACTCGCCCTTGCGCGCATGGGCAAGACCAAGATTGCTGTGGGCCTGGGCGGAGTCCTTGTCGCACGCGAGAGCGTCATTGAACGCCTTGATCGCCTCGTCGACGCGGCCGTCCTGAAAGAGGACGGTGCCGAGATCGTTATGCGACATCGCGTTGCCCGGGTCAAGGGAGATTGCGTGCCTGAACATTCGCTCGGCGGCCGCGCGGTCGCCCAGCAAGGTGTAGGCGATGCCAACGTTGTTGCACAAGGTAGCGCTGGCGGGCGAGAGTTCGCGAGCGTGCTGGAACGCATCGAGCGCCTTGTCATGCCGCTGGAGCGCGAGGTAGACCTTTCCGATGCTTTCGTACACGTCGGCGTTCTCGGGGATCAGCTCCTGCACGGCCAGCAACTCGCGCAGCGAGGCCTCGCGATCCTGCTTTGCCGCAAGGAGGAATTTCGAGCAGGCAAGCCTGATCTGGTAGTCATCCGGCGCGCGGGCAATAGCGGCGGAATACGTGTGCTCGACGCCGGCGAGCACGATGGGTGTGAGTGCGCGAAACATCTGCTGCACGGCTGCATCAATCCGGGCGACAAGGTTCGAGTGCCCGCTCTGCCCGGTGAACGGCGGTTTCCTGAGGTAGGTATTCAGCACGTCCTTCATCACCCGGTACTCGTCCCACGGGGTGAAGCACAGGGCCGCGGCGCATTCATCAAGCGACGGCACGGCGCGCGCAGCCTGCCACGACGGCTGCATCTGCGCGATCTTCGCGGCCAGCAGGGCCGCGACGGTGTACGCGCCGGTGAACGTGAGGTGCACATGCTCATAGAAGAGCGACGCGCCAGGGACGCCGCCCGGCGCTGCGGCGGCGAGGCCGGCGGCCGCATCGGCAATCACCGCGCCACGACTCTCGTTGCTCCATACGAGCGCATTGATCCGCCGGTCGGCGCGGAAGCGGAGGGTATCGCGGTCGCGCGCCTCGTCAAACACGCTGGCGGTGACGGGGTCTCTCCGGCCGGCCGCCCAGCGCGCAGTGCCCAACCGGAACCACGTTTCCGCGTGGCCGGGGTCGAGCTGCGCCGCGCGAGCGTAGTTGGACGCCGCACGAGCCCAGATGCCCGCCTGTTCACACTGCTGACCTTCATCAAACGCTTCCTGCCATGCGGCGATCTGGTCGGTTGGCATGCCCACGCCATGCAGCGAGACGAACGGCGGGCAGTCCTTCACATTGCTGCCGACCGTGCACACCACCAGCGGCACCTTCGCCCGTGCGGCCGACGAGCAGATGCCGTCAAGGTTCTCGGAGAAATTGCCGTAGACTTTTTCCAGCAGCGGGTCAGTGCTGCGAATCTGCTGTGCGATGAACATCTCCATTCCGCGCCAGTGGGTTGGCGCGCCGCGCCGGCCGAACCAGCCCGAGAGGAGCTGGCCTGTGCGCGTGGATTTCACGAACAGTTCGAGCCTGATGCGCCACCGCGGCGGCACGCGCCTGGTGAGCACCGTGCCCGCGCCGTAGGGTCCCACGACTTCATTGTGGCCCATGTACACGATCAGCAGGTCGGGATCGAGATCGAGGCAATCGCGCGCGATGAGCCGCACGGCATGCGAGTTGATGGCCGTCATAGCCGCGTTGACGACCTCGAACCGTCTGCCGGGATAGCGCACGCGGAGCATGACGTCAAGCATGCGCGCCATGCTGTACGCCGTGTCGGGCACGCCTTGCGCGGCCGAGCCGCCGAGGACGAAGACGCGGAACGTGTTGCTCCCCTTCTCCGCCGGCAGGAAGAACGGCTCGGTCGTCCGCGCAAGGGCGGGCGGGAAGAACAGCCATGAGAACCTCTGGTTCTCGCAGTGCCCCTTCACGCCGTTGCGCTCGCATGGCCTGTAGAACCGCGTTGAGTGCCCGTAACCGCACAGCCGCAAGACGCCTTCCGTCATGCCCAGCAGAGCCAGCGGCACGACGACGCAGCCGATGAGATTCACCAGCATGACGCGCAGGACAGGATGGATGCGTGCATGAGTCTCCATGTATGCGGTCTCCTTTGTCGGGCCGTATCATGGTACCAAAGAGAGCGCGCGGATACAATGGTTTGACATTCCCGGCCTGTTTCTGTATGCTAGCCAGCTTGCAGTGAAGCACTGACCGCTAACCTCCCGCGCGGCCGGGAACGCCAAGGAGAACCGCATGCCGAAGATCACGTTCATGGGCGCAGGCAGCACCGTGTTTGCCATTAATGTCCTTGGCGACAGCATGCTGTCGCCCGCCCTGCAGTCAAGCCGGATCGCATTGTACGACATCGATGCCACGCGCCTCGCCGAGTCGGAACGCATCATCGGGACGCTGAACCGGAACATCAACAAGGGCCGTGCGAAGATCACCGCCCACTGTGGCGTGCGCAACCGGAAGGCCGCGCTCGACGGCGCCGACTTCGTCATCAACGCCATCCAGGTCGGCGGCTACAAGCCGTCGACCGTCATTGATTTCGAGGCGCCAAAGAAGTACGGCTTGCGCCAGACCATCGGCGACACGCTCGGCATCGGCGGCATATTTCGCGCGCTGCGCACCATCCCCGTCATGCTCGATTTCGCGCGTGACATGGAGGAGGTGTGCCCGGACGCCTGGTTCCTGACGTACAGCAATCCGATGGCCATGCTTACCGGCGCGATGCTCCACGGCACGGGCGTCAAGACGGTCGGCCTTTGCCATTCAGTCCAGGGATGCGCGCGGGGCCTTCTCTGGGAGCTTGGCCTCGACAAGAGCGTGAAGGATCTGAAGTGGCACATCGCCGGTATCAACCATCAGGCCTGGCTGCTCGAGGTCAAGGATGGCCGGCGCGACCTTTATCCCGAGATCAAACGCCGCGCCGCCGCCACGCTCAAGGCCGCCGCACACAAGGGCTTCGCGGAGCTCTGGGAACGCGGGACGAAGCATGGCAGGACTTCGTTCTGGGCCGATCACCGCAACGCCGCCAAGCAGGACCTCGTCCGTCTCGACCTCATGCTCCGGTTCGGCCATTACGTCACCGAATCCTCCGAGCACAACGCCGAGTACATGCCGTATTTCATCAAGGCGACGCATCCGGAGCTGATCGACCATTACAACATACCGCTCGACGAATACCCGCGCCGCTGCGTCCATCAGATCAAGGGCTGGAAGAAACTGTGCAGGAAACTGCTCGGCGACAAGAACCTTCCGCACACGAAGAGCCACGAGTTCGGCGCGCCCATCATGGAGGCGATCGCCACCGGCACGCCCATCCGCGTGCACGGCAACATCGTCAACCACGGGCTGATCACCAACCTGCCGGCGAAGGCCATCGTTGAAGTGCCATGCCTGGTGGACAGGAACGGCGTGCAGGGCTGTTACGTCGGTGATCTGCCTGAGCAGTGCGCGGCGCTCAACCGCACGAACATCAACCCGCAGCTCGTTACCATCGAGGCGGCGCTCACACGGAAGAAGGATCTTGTCTACAACGCCGCAATGCTCGATCCCCACACGTCGTCCGAGCTGTCGCTCGATCAGATCGTCAGCCTGTGCGACGATCTGATCAAAGCGCACGGGAACATGCTGCCGACGTACCGGTAGTGGCGAGCGGGAGGCGCATGTGGACGTCGAACGGCATTCGACGCGCGCGGAATGCCATTCTGCGACTACAGCTTGTTGCTCTCGACCAGCTCGTGATAGATGCCCCGGCGCGCGAGAAGCTCTCCGTGCGAACCCATCTCGGCGATGCGCCTGTTGCCCAACACGATGATACGGTCGCATGTCTTGATCGTGCTGAGCCGGTGGGCGATGATGAAGGCCGTGCGGCTGTGCAGCATGCGCTCGATGCCTTCCTGGATGAGGCGCTCGGTCTTCGTGTCCACCGCGCTGGTCGCCTCGTCGAGGATGACGATGGGCGGGTCCTTGAGAAATACGCGCGCGATGGCTAGCCGTTGTTTCTGCCCGCCGGACAGCTTCACCCCGCGTTCGCCCACGCGTGTCTCGTAGCGCTCGGGCAGGGAGAGGATGGTGTCGTGGATGTTCGCCGCCTTGCACGCCTCGAACATGTCCTGCTCCGTCTTGCGCGGATTGACGAACATCAGGTTGTCCCTGATCGTCCCGTAGAAGAGAAACGTGTCCTGGAACACGATGCCCGCGGCCATGCGGAGCGACATCTGCGTGTACTCGCGTATGTCGCGTCCGTCAAGGCGGATCGTCCCGCTGTCCACGTCATAGAACCGCAGCAGGAGCGAGAGGAGGGTGCTCTTCCCGCTGCCCGAGGGGCCGACGACTGCGATGCGCTCGCCAGGCTTCACGTCGAACGACACGTCATCGAGCACCGTGTTCCCCGGCTCGTATGAGAACGTCACATGGTCGAATGCGATCGCGCCCGCCACGCGCTTCACATCGCACTCGGCTGCGCCGCGCTGGTCGCGCACGTCGGGCACTTCATTAAGGAAGTCGAGGATGCGTTCGAGCGACACCATCCCGCGCTGCACGACATCGTAGAACCCGAGGAACTGGCTGAGGGGATTGTAGAAATAAGACGAGAGCACCATGGCCGACGTGATCTTCCCCACCGTCACGCCGCCGATGCCGTGAAACATGCACACGCCGCCCAGCACGGCCAGGAGCACGATGCCGAAATCGCGCGAGCCGTACTGCAACTGGTGATTGACGCTGAACACGCGCATGATCTGCTTTTGCATGCGGTAGTACCGCCGGTTGACCTCGCGGTACTGCGTGGCCGAGCGGCTTTCCATGTTGAACGCCTTGATCTCGCGGATGCCGCTCAACACCTCCTGTATCTGCGACGCGATGATCGACTCGTTGTCCCGCTGCGTCCGGTACATCGGCTTGAGCTTCCTGCGGATGGCGTAGAAGGCGTAGCCGATCAGCGGCATCGGGATCAGCACGATCAGGAACAGCATCGGCGAGAGCGTGATCATCAGGACCGGCGCAAGGATGAACTGCACGCCCGCGTAGGTCAGGTTGAAACTGCTGCGCAGCAGGTTGCTGACGTTGCCCACGTCGCCCACGGCTTTCGTCATGATCGTGCCGACGCGCTCGGAGTTGAAGTAGCCGAGCGAAAGCTTGTTGATGTGATGATGGATCGTCGTCTTGATGTCGAACACCATGCTCTCGACGCTCTTCGTCCCGTGGCGCCACATGGCCACGCCGATCACATTGGCGACGACGATGATCACGGTCGCCCCCAAGAGAAAGCAGGCGGAGAACACCAGCTTGTCCTTCATCGGATGGTCCGCCATGCTCGGAATACTCCAGCCGAACAGCTTCACCGGCCTGCCCAGGAACATCAGGTCGATGTAGTACCGTACGCTCATCGCGGGAACGAGATTCAGCACCGAGTTGAGGAAATAGAGAATGTACACGAGGCGCAGCGGGCGTTCGTACGGCTTGGCGAACGACCAGAAGTCGCGGAAGTAGTGCCTCTTGACGGGCGGTCTGGATGTCATGGCGTTAAGTATACAGAAATCGCGCAGGAAGTTCATCGTTCATCGTTTCCCCCAGTACGTCTTGGGGGATTCATCGTTCATCGTAATCGTGCTCGTAATCGTGCTCGTACTCGTGATCGTACTCGTGATCGGTCGTCGGCTGTTCTGCCGCACAACGGCCTCGCTGAAGCGAGCACTCCCAACCAACCCGCAGCTCACGGTTAGGCACGCTGCTGCCGCGAACACTCGCGATCTCGCACGTGGCGGTCCCCCAATGCCGCAATGGGGGATTTGGAGT
>JAAYZF010000291.1 GCA_012514975.1 bacterium | reverse complement strand
GTATTACTTCTGACCGTGCGTGGGGCGTGCGCCCCGGTTCCGGCGGCCGGACAGGCCTGTCCCGCATGCAAGACCGGCCGTTTCCCGTGCCCGGCATGGCGGCGCAGGCAGTCGCGGGGCCGCCATGCGCCTCTGCTATTGAAAATACGCGGCATTTTGGCTATAATAAAGGCGCTATGTACGCTGCGTCACGGCTGCGCATGCACGCGCGGTCGTTTTGAGGAGCTTTTCTGTGTAACACCGGAAACGGGGAGTCTTATGCTGCGGAAGCTTTTCCTGCTGGTCTCATTGCTCGTCACCGTCCTGTACGGCGCCTCACTGTGGAAATTCACCGATGCCGCGTCCTACCGCGTGGTGGACAACTACCTGCCGCTTGCCGCGCTCGTGGCCATGTTCATCATCGGCCTGATCCACACGCGCGTGGCGCTCTGGCTCGCCCTTCTGCTGACGCTTCTTCTGGGCAACCTGGGCCTGCTGAACGAGCTGTGCATCAAGGTGTTCCACCTGCCCGAGACGGCCGCGGTGTTCACCAGGTTCGGCTCGCCGACGGAAAGCGTGCTCCTCGGCCTGTTCGCCGCGTGGATACTCAAACGGTTCTGGGGCAACGCCGAGCTCGACTTCGAGTACAACCGCGCCCATGCCGTCCGCTCGCTCCACTTCTTCGTGTTCCTCTACGGCCTGACGGTCGTGCTGGCGGCGGCGCATTCGGTGCTCATCGCGCAGAACATTTTCGCAAGCACGTTCCTCACGCAGGTGCGCTCCCTTGCGGCCACGCTCCCCTTCCCCTTCTTCTCGAGCCCGGGCCTCCTTGCGCCGCTGCGCCTTGCCCTCACGGTGCTCGAGGCGATCATCGTCTACACCATCGTCACCAACGAGGTGCGCACGATGCACCAGATGCGCGGGATCATGTGGGTGCTCGCAGTGGGCGCCGTGATCGTCTGCGTCATCGGGTGGCTCCAGTGGCAGTTCGACCTGTCCTACGGCAACGGCATCTGGCGCTATAACAAGGAAGTGCACTCGACGTTTGCCGACCCGAACACGCTGGGCGTGTTCCTTGTGTCGCTCCTGCCGTTCTGCGGCGCGCTGATCCGCCGGGGCGTTGCGGCCGGCATCGCCGGCGGCGTGATCGCCGCGGTGCTCATCACCGGCATCGTGCTCACGAGCACGAAATCCGCGATCCTGCTCGCCGCCCTGTGCATCGTGGTGTTTGTCGTGGCCCGCATCCTCCAGTCCCTCCGCGCAAAGCGCACCACCGCCGCGCTCGCCGCCGTGCTCGTCCTCGTCCTGATTGCCGCCGTGTTGAACGGTGTGCGGTTCATGGGGAAAAATCCCGAGATGAAATGGGCCGCCGGCATCTCCAGGAAAATCGAGGATACGTCGCGCGCGGTCTGCACCGGCAGATGGAATCTCCAGGGCATCAATGACCGCACGAACTTCAAGCTGGGCGACTGGCTCACCGGCGCCAAGGCGCTCAAGGCCGAAGGCGGAAAGATCGCCGCCGCGGGCGCGGGCCTCGGCAGGTTCAAGGCCATCTACGGCCAGTACAGGTCCGGCGTCACCTCGCGCTCGCGAGACGGCGCAAGCAACATGTTCATCCAGACGTGGGTCGAGACGGGCGCCATGGGGCTTGTTGCCCTTCTCGTGATCTCGATCGGCGCAATTGCCGCCGGCGTGCGCGCCGCGAAGAAGGCGGAGCATCCGTTCTGCGTGCGCTGCGTCCCGCTCGGCCTGCTTGTTCTCGTTGCCGCCTGCCTTGTGGAGGACTCGTTCCAGCAGACGCAACTGCAGGTGGTCTTCTGGGCCTATGTCGGCCTCTGCATGGTCGCCTCGTCGCTCACCGCGCGCGAGGAAACGCCGCGCGGCAGCGGCCTCGTCAAATTCGTCCTCGTCCTCCTCGCGCTCGCCGCGACCGCATGGGTGTTCCACCCCGTCATCAAGCAGCAGCATGAGGAGAGCGTCACCCTGAAAGACCTCACCGCGCGCTACGCGCAGAAGTACAACCTCGATGAGCCCAAGCTCCTCTCCCAGTTCGAGGCAACAAGGGACTACGGCTTCAACCGCAAGTTCGGCACCCGCTGGTCGGAAAAGAACGCGCTCGTCATGACAAAGGTCGCCGGCCCCGTCATCGTCTTCGACCTGATGTGCGCGCATCCAGACGTCTCCGAAACCAACGCCGTCAACGCCAAGCTCTACTTCGCGGGCGAAAACCTGACGAACCTCATTTTCAACGGCAGACTCCCCGAGCAGGCAAGGCAGACCGTGCGGTACGACCTCTCCGCCGACCCGAAACTCGCGCACCTCGTCGACGGGCAGGCGTATGAAATACTCCGCATCTACGTCGACAGGACATGGGTGCCTGCGGAGGTCATGCCGCAGTTCAAGGAAGACACGTTCAGTGTCGGCCTCGGCGTCAGCGATGTGCGCTACGAGCAGCGCGGCGAGTATCAGCCCCCGCCGCCCTCACCGCCTGCGCCGGCCACAGAGCCTCAGGAACCAGTGCCGCCTGCCGCACCGGCCGCGCCTGCCGCCCCGGAAGCACCGGCAGCGCCTGCCGCCCCGGAAGCACCGGCAGCGCCTGCCGTGCCGGAAGCGCCGGCAGCGCCTGCCGTGCCGGAAGCGCCGGCCGCGCCCGCCGTGCCGGAAGCGCCTGCCGCGCCCGCCGTGCCGGAAGTGCCTGCCGCGCCCGCGGCGCCGGAAGCGCCTGCCGCGCCTGCCGCGCCTGAAGCGCCCGCGGCGCCGGCAGCGCCTGCTGCGGACTGAGGGCCGACGGCATCCGGTCTTCCGCGCCGCGCGGCGCACGGCCGGCATCTGTGTTCATTGTTGCCGTGGGAACGCCGGCGTGAAGATTCTGCTGAACGCTTTTCCGCTCCTTGCCCCCAAATCCGGGGTCGGGTACTATACGTATCATTTGCTGCACGCGTTGCGGCGGCTGTACGCGGAGAGGGATTCGTTCGTGTACTTCTACGGCCGCCGTTTTTCCACGGCTATCGCTGAGCGACCGCCCGCGCTGGATGCCGCTGCGCGCCGCGCGCTGAAATCGGTCTTTGACAACCCGTACCGCTTCACCCAGCCTGTCAAGGAATTCATCTTCCGCTGCGGCGCGGCGGTGGTGCGTCCTGACCTGTACCATGAGACGAACTACGTTCTGATGCCGTTCCGCGGCCCGCGGGTTGTCACCGTGTTCGACATGTCGGTCAAGCGCTTCCCCGAGACACACCCACCGGCGCGCGTCCGCTTCTTCAATGCATGGTTTGACTGCCGCCTGGGGGATGCAGACCACATCATCACCATCAGCGAATCCGCCAAGCGTGATATTGTGGAAATCATGGGCGTGCGGCCTGAGGTGGTGACGGTCACGCACCTTGCGCCGCCGCCGTCGTTCGCGCGTCCGGATGAAGCCGCGCTCGCCGCGTTCCGCACGGCCAAGGGCCTCGAACAACCGTTTCTCCTTTACGTCGGCAACCTCGAGCCGCGCAAGAATCTCGAGATGCTCGTGCGGGCCTACGCAGCGCTGGTCCACCGGAAGCCGGCCGCACCGCGCCTCGTCCTTGCCGGCGAACCATCGTGGCTCTCCGATCCCCTGTTCGCCGAGATCGACCGGCTCGGCCTGCGCGATCGCGTGCTGCTGCCCGGCTACGTCCCCGAGGATGAACTGCCCCTGTGGTATTCCACGGCGCTCGCCTTCCTCTATCCCTCGCGCTACGAAGGCTTCGGCCTGCCCGTCGTCGAAGCGATGGCGTGCGGCTCGCCGGTGCTGTGCGCCAACGCCTCCTCGCTCCCTGAAGTGGCCGGCGATGCGGCCGTGCTGCTGCCGCCTGACGACGAGGAGGCGTGGACAAACGGGATGGACGAAATTGAGGAATCCGTGGAACGACGGGTGCTGCTGCGTGACAAGGGCATGCGCCGCGCAGCGTTGTTCTCATGGGACCGCTGCGCGAAGGAAACGCATGCGGTGTATGAAAGAGTGGTTCATAGTTCATAGTTCATAGTTCATAGTTCATAGTTCATAGTTCATAGTTCATAGTT
>JAAYZF010000290.1 GCA_012514975.1 bacterium | reverse complement strand
CACTGAGCGTGTCATCTGCGGCCTGTCGGGCGGCGTCGATTCGTCGGTCGTGGCGCTGCTGCTGCACAAGGCGATCGGCGACCAGCTCACCTGCATCTTTGTTGACAACGGGCTGCTGCGGAAGAACGAGGCGCGCGACGTCGTGAAGACGTTCCGCGACCACTACCGCATCAAGCTCCTTGTCGCGCGCGACGAGGATGTGTTTCTCGCGAAGCTGCGCGGCGTGATCGACCCCGAGAAGAAGCGGAAGATCATCGGCCGCGAGTTCATCAGGTCGTTCGAGCGGCTGGCCCACAAGTGCGGCAGCGCGCGCTTTCTCGCGCAGGGGACGCTGTATCCTGATGTGATCGAGAGCCGCTCGGCCTTTGGCGGGCCGTCGGCAACGATCAAGACGCATCACAACGTCGGCGGGCTGCCCAAGGACCTGAAGTTCACACTGCTCGAGCCGCTGCGCGAGCTGTTCAAGGATGAGGCGCGCGCCGTCGGCCGCGAAGTCGGCCTCGCCGCGCAGATCGTGACACGGCATCCGTTCCCCGGCCCCGGCCTCGCCGTCCGCGTGCTTGGCGAAGTGACGAAGCCGCGCCTCGACATCCTGCGCGATGCCGATGCGATTTTCATCGGGGAGCTCCGCGCGGCCGGCTGGTACGACAGGGCGTGGCAGGCGTTCGCCGTCCTTCTGCCCGTGCAGACCGTGGGCGTCATGGGCGACGAGCGCACGTACGAAAACGTCATTGCGCTCCGCGCCGTCACGTCCGTGGACGGCATGACGGCCGACTGGGTTCGTTTCCCCGCCGGGCTGCTTGCCCGCGTGTCATCGCGCATCATCAACGAGGTACGCGGCGTCAACCGCGTCTGCTACGACGTCTCATCAAAGCCGCCCGGCACCATCGAGTGGGAATGACCTATGATCAGGCAGATATACCTCAGCGGGCCCATCATGGACGAACATGAAGGCGTTGCGCGCGAGTGGCGCGAAGCGGCCAAGCGCCTTCTGGGCGACAAGTTCTTCCTGCTCGACCCCATGCGCCGCAATTTCAAGGACCGCGAGGTCGACAGCGCCAACGAAATCGTCCGGTTCGACCTGCAGGATGTCGAGGATGCGGACATTCTCGTGGTGAACTACAACAAGCCCAGCATCGGCACGGCGATGGAGATTTTCCACGCGTCCCACAACCTCGGCAAGTTCGTCGTCGCGTTCTCGCCGTTCACGTTCAAGGACTGCAGCCCCTGGATGGTCAAGTACTGCACGAAGATACTCCCCACGCTCGAAGAGGCGTGCGAGTACGTCAAGCGGCATTTCGCCTGAAGGAATGGGACCTATAGGACCTATGGGACCTATAGGACGTATACTGAGAGGAGACTATGAAAGGCATTATCCTGGCAGGCGGCTCGGGCACGCGGCTCCATCCGCTCACGAAGATCACGAGCAAGCAGCTTCTGCCCGTGTATGACAAGCCCATGATCTACTATCCGCTGCAGACGCTTCTTGATGCGGGGATCACGGAGATACTGATCATTGTGGCGCCGGACCGCGCGGGTGATTTCCTCCGCCTGCTCGGCTCGGGCAAGGAGTTCGGCGCGAAGTTCACGTACGAAATCCAGGACAGGCCGGAGGGGCTGGCCCAGGCGTTCATCATCGGCAAGACGTTCATCGGTGAAGACGACGTCACGATGATTCTTGGCGACAACATCTTTGTGGGCGACGAGGTGTTCCTGCGCGATGCGATCCGCAGCTTCAAAGGCGGCGCGCGCGTGTTCGCGAAGGAAGTGCCCGATCCCGAGCGGTTCGGCGTGGTCGAGTTCGACGCGCAGATGCATGCGCTGACGATCGAGGAGAAGCCGCGGAAGCCCAAGAGCAATTTCGCCGTCACGGGCCTTTACATCTACGACAACGCCGTCGTCGCCCGCTCCGAGGCGCTCAAGCCGTCACAGCGCGGCGAACTCGAGATCACCGACCTGAACAACCTGTACCTCAGGGACGGGATGCTCGATGTCCGCACCTACACGGGCTTCTGGCTCGACACGGGCACGTTCGACACCCTGCTCGACGCAGGCATCAAAGTGCGCGAGTACAAGCAGCGGCGGGCCGGGTAGACGGCGCGGGGCCGTGGCGGCGGCTTACTGCGGCGGCTTGTCCTTCCTGAGTTTCCTGATGGCGTCGCGTATGCGCGCGGCTTCCTCGTAGTTCTCCTCTTCGAGCGCCTTCTGCAGGCGCGCATTGAGCGCCTGCAGCTCGGACGACTCGGCCGCGCCCTCCTCCCCTTCAGCCTGCACGCCCGGCATCTCCACCCCCGCCGCATCCATCACGGAACGCGCAACGCACAACTGCGCCCCGTTCTTCAGCGCCAGCGCTATCGCATCGGACGGACGCGCATCGAGATGGAACGTGTCGCCCATCGACGACACGATCCAGATGTCGGCATAGAACGTGTTGTTCTCGATCTTCGTCACCACGACGCGGCGGACTTCCCCGCGCAGTGAGTCGATGATGTTCTTGATCGTGTCGTGCGTCATCGGCCGCCCAAGGGCGAGCGGGCTGAGAATCATCGAGATCGCCTGCGCCTCTGCCGCGCCGACGACGATGGGCAGGCAGCGGCTCGTCCCCTCCTCCTGGAGGAAGACGACGAAGCCGCCCGCCTGTTG
>JAAYZF010000289.1 GCA_012514975.1 bacterium | reverse complement strand
GCCCGGCTCTCAAATCTGTTGCGCGCCTTTGCGCAACAGATTTGGCCGAGACCACTATGCCGCGGACCCGGCTGGATGTTGAGCCCTTGTATCGGGATTCCAGTTGAGGTAGACGCCTGTTTGCATCCCCGTCCTGAATGTGATAGAATGATACTGCAGTCGTCGGGAACGGACCAGCAGTTGAACGCATGAAAGATTGATGCAGTGCCGGCAGCCGGTGCGTGCGCTGCATGCGCGCAAGACCTTTTCCTGAAATCCAGCACTGAGTGCCATGCGCGCCGCGCGACGGGCGGTGCGGCGCGGGAGCCCTGCCAGGAGGATGCCATGAGAACGATCTGTCTGCTGGGGGCCGCGCTGCTGTCCGCGCCGCTGCATGCGGCCGTCACGCGTTATGTCGCGCTCGACGGCGCGCACGTGCCCCCGTTCACGAACGGCTGGGCCGGGGCGGCGACGAACATCCAACTGGCCGTCGACGCGTGCGTTGACGGCGACACGGTGGTGGTCAGCAACGGCGTGTACAACAGCGATTCACGCCCGATTCCGAGCTATGGGAGCCAGAACCGTGTGTTGATCACGAATGCCATCACGGTGCGCAGTCTCAGCGGCCCGGCGGCCACGATCATCGAGGGGCTGGGCCCACTGGGAAATCTGTCGGTGCGCGGCGTGTACATAAAGGCCGGCATGCTGGCCGGGTTTACCATCACGAACGGCCACACACGCACCATCGGCACCGGCGAATTCCGTTACTACAATCAATGCGGCGGCGGCGTCAATATGTATGGGGGCAACGGCGTCATCTCGAACTGCATCATGACAGGCAACCGAGCGAACAGCATGGGCGGTGGCACCTTTGAGGGCACGGTGCTCGACTGCGTTCTGTGCGGCAACAGCGCGGGGAGCCAGGGCGGCGGCGCGCGCGGCGGCGAAGTGCGCAACTCGTTCATCGCCGGCAACAGCGCATCTGAAGGAGGCGGCCTGGCCAGTGCCACCGCCAGCAACTGCCTTATCGCGGGCTGCGCGAGCGGCAGCAGTGGCGGCGGCGGCGCAAGCGCATCGACGCTCTGGCACTGCAGCATTACCGGCTGCACGTCCTTCTCGGGCGGCGGCGTCCTCGACAGCGTCGTGCATTGCAGCGTGATCAAGGATAATCATGCCATGTACGGCGGCGGGGCGCAGGGAGGGCATCTCTTCACGTGCCTGATCGCCGGCAATCTCGCCGATGACACTGGCGGCGGCAGCTTCGGCGGCGTCCTGCACAACTGCACGATTGTCAACAACGCCGCCGTGGCAACCGATGGCGGCGGCACGCTCAGCGGCGGCCTCACCAATTGCATCATGTGGGGCAATGCAGCCCCCGAGGGCAGCAACTACTATGCATCGGACATCGCGTTCTCGTGCTCGTGGCCCCTGCCGGACGGCGAGGGGAACACAAACGCGGACCCGCTGTTCGTCAATGCCGCGCTCGGTGATTTCCGCCTGCTCGGCGGCTCGCTCTGCATCGACCGCGGCACGAATCTTCCATGGATGGCAGGGGCGACTGATCTCGACGGCAACCCGCGCATCCATGACGGCACGGTCGACATGGGCTGCTACGAATTCGTGCCCGAGCCGGGCAGCTTCGCGCTGCTTGCGGCGGCAGTGGCTTTCACCGCCAGGCGAGCAACGGGCTGGAACGCTCGTTGTGCACAGACCGGTTCGCAGTGAACCGTCTTCCTCAGTGCACTTAGCGAACAAGGGGGCCGGGGATATCATGAAACAACTGCTCTGCTTCTGGTGCCTGCTCATGGGAGCCAGTACACCGCTCCACGCGGCAACATTTCACGTCAGCGACGCGACTGGCAATGATGCCTCGAACGGTTTGTCCTGGGCAACGGCGAAGAAGACCATCCAGGCTGCCGTTGATGCCGCCTCGAACAATGATCTCGTGCTGGTGGCCAACGGCGTGTACGCAACGGGCGCGCGGCCGTGGGCTGGCGTGAGCGGCACGCTGAGCAACCGCGTCATCATCGACAAGGCGCTCACCGTGCAGAGCGTCAACGGGCCGGAGGCGACCGTCATCCTCGGCGCAGGGCCGCTGGGCAACGGCGCGGTGCGGTGCGTGGCGATGACCAACGGCGCGGCGCTCGAAGGCTTCACGATCACCAACGGCTTCACGCGCGCAGCGGGCGACATCAGCAAGGAGCGCAGCGGCGGCGGCGTGTGGTGCAGCGGCGGCGGCGCACGCATCCAGAACTGCACGCTCATCGGCAACCAGGCGGACGAATACGGCGGCGGGATGTACCAGGGCAACGCCATCGCCTGCGCCTTCGCCGCGAACATCACCGCCCAGTACGGCGCGGGCGCGTACAACGTCAACGCGACGAACTCGGTATATGCCCGCAACATCACCCGCAACGGCGGTGGCGGGCAGGCGAACGGCACCGCGTTCCGCTGCCTGTTCGAGGACAACGTTGCAACCAATGGCGGCGGCGGCACTCTCACTGTCACGCTGCACAACTGCGTCGTGCGGCGCAACACGTCACTGACGCATGGCGGCGGCGTCTCAGGCGGCATCCTGTACGATTGCCTGGTGTACCAGAACCGTGCGTCGCAGCAGGGCGGCGGCGCGTCAAGCGCCACACTCGAGAACTGCACGGTGGTGGGCAACCGTGCGGGTGACGCGGGCGGCGGCGTCAACGGCGGCACGATCAAGAGCTCGATCGTCTACTACAACGAAGCGTTCGGCAGCCCGAACTACACGTGGGCGCCCGTTTTTGGTTCGTCATGCACGCTGCCGCATCCGGGTGGCAACAACATCGCGGACGATCCAAAGATCGCGACGATCACGAATCCCCGCCTTCTGCCCGGTTCCCCATGCATCAATGCCGGCACGTTCCAGTCCTGGATGGGAAACGCGCAGGACATCGACGGTGAGGCGCGCACGAACGGCGTTGTGGACATCGGGGCGGACGAATACTGGCCTGCGGGCCTCACGGGCGCGCTCACCGTTGCCATCGGCACGCCGCTGACGCGTGCCGTCGTGGACGCCGCGGTGCCGTTCGAGCCGCTGATCGGAGGCAGGTTCTCTCTCTACCTCTGGTCGTACGGCGATGGAGCGACAGACACCAATGTCTTCGATGCGCGCCATGCCTATGCCGCGCCGGGCGCGTACCCGGTCATCCTCACCGCGTACAACAACAGCGGCGCGGCCGCGGCAACAACCACCGTCACCGTGGTGCCCGGCGCGGCGTGGTACGTGCAGCCGGCCGGCAACGACGGGCAGCCGGGCACGAACTGGGCGACCGCGAAAGCGACCATCCAAGCCGGCGTCAATGCCGCCGATGCCGTCGGCGGGACCGTGTGGGTGAACAATGGCGTGTACAGCAACGGCTGGGATGAAGATGGGTTCGGCGGGCAGCCGAACCGCGTCGCGGTGAAAAAACCCATCGCCGTGCGCAGCCTCAACGGACCCGGCGCGACGATCATCATGGGCGAGAAGACTTCGGGCGTCTACGCCGTGCGCTGTGCCTATCTCGACGGGGATGCCGTGCTGTCCGGCTTCACGCTCTCGAACGGGCAGATCCGTTCCTATGCCGCAGGCGACGCCCTGCGCGACCGCCGCGGCGCAGGCGCATGGGTCGAGCTGTCGCGCGGCACGCTTTCCAACTGCATGCTCACCGCCAATCATGCATACGACAGCGGCGGCGGCGTGTACGGCGGCGTGCTGCAGGATTGTGTGCTGCGCGGGAATCACTCTGAGTTCGGCAATGGCGGCGGCGCACGCTACGCCACGCTGACCGGCTGCGCTGTCATCAGCAACACCGCCAGCCAGGGCGGCGGCGTTGCCGACTCGGTCTGCCATGACACGCGCCTCCTGCTCAACGTGGCCGACAGCGGCGGCGCAGCGTACCAGGCAATGCTCGACGGCTGCACGGTGTTCAGCAACCGCGCGGGCTACACCGGCGGCGCCACGTACGCCGGCGAAGCGAGCAACTCCATCTTCTCATGGAACCAGAGCAATGAAGGCGGCGCCGTGCGCGGGGGTACCTTCCGGCACTGCACGTTCTTCGGCAACTACGGCGTCTACGGCGGCGTTGCCTACTACGGCGTCTTCACGAACTGCCTTTTCTACGGCAATGCCGCGCGCTCGTACGGCGGCGCGGTGTATTCCGTCACAATGCATGGCTGCACCGTCACGGGCAATGTGGCATCGTTGGGCGGCGGCGTCTACTCGAGCACCTGCTACGACTGCATGATTGCCGGCAACGAATCACCCGGGAGCGGCGGCGGGGCGTACGGCGGCACCTTGTACAATTGCACGCTTACGGGCAACCGCTCGTTCCGGGGCGGCGGCGTGCACGTTTGCACGGTGTACAACTCCATCATGTACCATAACACCGCGACAACCGGCGCCAACCATTACGGGTCAAGCATCAATGCCTCATGCACCGCTCCCCTGCCGCCCGGCAGCGGCAACATTGACACGGCGCCGGGCATTGCCGCCATCATGAACCCGCGGCTCACCGCCGGCTCGCCGTGCATCGACGCAGGCGTGCTGCAGGCGTGGATGACCAATGCCACTGACATTGATGGGGAACCGCGCCTCAATGGCACCGTCGACATGGGTGCCGATGAATTCTGGACAAGCGGCCTCACCGGCCCGCTGACCGCCAATATCATCGCCGCGTACACGCAGGTCGTCGCAGGATTCTCCGCGCCGTTCCAGGCGGTCGTGGCGGGCAAGCCGGAGGTGCTGGTCTGGACATTCAGCGATGGCACGGCGCTCTCGAACAACGGCGCCGTCAGCCACGCGTTCGCCACCGCCGGCACCTTTAGCGTCACTCTCATCGCCGCCAACGCGACGATGGCGGCAAGCGACACCGTGTTCGTCTCCGTGCTTCAGAGCGCCAGCCTGTACGTCGCCCCTGGCGGCAGCGACGGCGCGCCGGGCACGAACTGGCTCGCGCCCAAGGCGACGATACAGGCGGCCGTCGACGCCGCGGTGCCGAACGCGACCGTCTGGGTAAGCAACGGGCTGTACGCGTCGGGATTGGTCTCCAACCACCCGTCATTCTGCCAGTTGCCCAGCCGGCTCGCCGTACACACGCCCATGACGGTGCGCAGCGTGAACGGGCCGGACGGCACGGTGATCGCCGGCGCGGGCCCGATCGGCACGGGTGCGGTGCGCGGCGTGTATCTGTGCGCCGGGGCGACGCTTTCGGGCTTCACGATCAGCAACGGCGCAACGTTCACCTCGGGCGAGTCCTGGCGCGATCTGGCCGGCGGCGGCATCTGGGCCGAGGATGGCGCGACGATAACCAGTTGCGTGCTTGTGGCTAACAGCGCGCGGGAATTCGGCGGCGGCCTCTACGGCGGCACGGTCTGCGACTCGCGGTTCGACAACAATGCCGTGACGACCGGCAGCGGGGGCGGCGCGGCGCGCGCCAGCATCGACAACAGCATGTTCACGCGCAACGCCGCCTACTATGTTGACGGCGGCGGCGCGACGGAAAGCACGCTGCGCGACTGCATCATCAACAGCAATTTCGCCTACAACGGCGGTGGCGTTGCCCATTCGGTCGTGTACCGCTGCCAGATCGGCGGGAACAGCACGCGCTACCATGGCGGCGGCGCGTACAACTGCCAGGTGGTCGGCTGCGTCCTTTCAAACAACAACAGCTCGCAGTCAACCTACACGGGCGGCGGCGCCATGAACGGCTCGGTGTTCAACTCGCTGCTCATCAACAACGCCGCGTACTACGGCGGCGGCGCGGCGCATGCCGCCGTCGCCAACTGCACGATCGTCAGCAACACGGCCATCGCAAACAGCGGCGGCACATACATTTCCTACGTCACCAACTCGGTCGTCTATTACAACGATGCGCCGGTCAACACCAATATTGGCGGCGGCAGCGCGCGGTACTGCTGCACGTGGCCCGAGCTTGCCGGCGCAGGCAACATCACCAACGAGCCCGGCCTTGTCGATGTCGCATCGGGCGATTGCCATTTGGCGGCCGGCTCAGCCTGCATCGGCGCGGCGACCGGCGCATGGTGGATGATCCCTCCCGATCTGCGCAGCTCCGATCTCGATGGCCAGCCGCGCATGGCGTATGGCCGGCCGGACATCGGCGCGTACGAACACGTCGCCGAGTTGTGGTGCGATTTCCTCGTTGCGCCGACGCAGACGTTCACGGCCCAGCCAGTTGCGTTCACGGGCATGGTGGCGGGAACGAATCGCGCGGCCCTGTTCTATCGCTGGGATTTCGAGAATGACGGCGGCGACGATATGGCCGGCCCGGGCCTTGACGCGCCCTTCTGGCAGTACAACACGCCCGGCCTCCATACCGTGTCGCTCGTCGTCAGCAATGCCGCGAAGGAGGCGGCCGTGTGTGTCCGCACGAACTGCGTGACGGTGGTTCCGGAGCCTGCTTCCCTGCTGCTCTGCGCCGTGTGCACAGCGCTTGTCTTCCGCGTATCAGCCGGACTGCGCCGGCAGGGCGGTCGCGGGTAACCGGTTGCATTCCAAAAACTGAAGGAGGTGCGAATGAGCGTGAGACCAATGCTTCTGCTTTCAGCCGTGCTCGCCATGAACTCGCTTGCCGACCGGTACGTCGCCCCTGGCGGGCCGGCGATTCCGCCGTATGATTCCTGGGCGAAGGCGGCGTCGAACATTCAGACGGCCGTCGACGTGGCGGCATCGAATGAAACGGTCTGGGTGACCAATGGGGTGTACCGCACGGGCGGCCGGCACTATGTGGACCCCGCCGTGAGCAACCGCGTCGTGGTCACCCTGCCTGTGACGGTCCGCAGCGTGAATGGCGCGGCGGTGACGGTCATCGAGGGGCGGCCGGCGGCGAACGGCAACTGCGGCACGGGCGCCGTGCGCTGCGCCTATCTGTCCGGCGGCGCGCAGTTGATCGGCTTCACGCTCTCGAACGGCTATACGAGCGTATACGGCGCGGAGCTCTCCTCATGGGGCGGCGGCGCCCTCGCCTACTCGGGCGCGCGTATCAGCCAGTGCATCATCACACGGTGCACCGCCAACAACTACGGTGGGGGAGCGGCGCTTGACAACGCAACGCTCGACCACTCGGTCATCGAGAAGACGGATGTGAACGTCTACGGCAGCTCGGGAGTGAACGCCTACCGCTCAACCATCAGCGATTGTGTGATCTGCAACGGGCTTGCCCCGGACGCGAACGCCGTGACGCTTCTGCAGGGCAGCACGGGCATCTGGTGCACCGTGGAGCGGAATGCGGGCGGCGGCGCAACTCTCCTCTCCGGGTCCGTCATGCTCTGCAGCCGCATCGCCGGCAACGGCGGCCGCGGCGTGTACCTGCACGACGGCGCCGGCCTGTCAGGCTGCATCGTCTATGGCAACCGCTCCGTCGGCCACGGCGGGGGCGTCTGGATGCGAGGCAGCGTCATCGAGAACTGCGTCATCGCGGGCAACATCAGCACCAACAATGGCGGCGGCGTCTATGTCGAGTCGTTCACGAACCGCATTGTCAACTGCACCATTGCGGGCAACGTCTCCTCGAATCTCGGCGGCGGCGTGTACTGCTACGAGGACGTATCGAACATCAACACGATCATCATGTACAACAAGGCGGGCGCCGCGGCCAGCTCCAACTTCTACAATGCCTACGACGGCATCCAGTATGTGGCGTGCTGTTCGGCGCCGACGCCGCCCGGCCCGGCCGGGCACAACAACTTCACGGGCGACCCGCGCTTCGCCGATGCCGCGGGCGTTGACTATCATCTCACCGCCGGTTCCGCATGCATCAATGCCGGCTTCACCCCGCTCGCGGCAGGCAGCGAGGACTGCGAAGGCGTGCAGCGCGTCATCTCGGGCATTGTCGATGTGGGCGCGCACGAGTATGTGCCGCGCCTCGTGCCGGCATCTCCCGTTCATTACGTTGACGGCGCCGGCGGCAATGTGTGGCCGTACACCAATGCAACGGCGGCGGCGCACACACTTCAGGCAGCCCTCGATACGGCGGACGACGGCGACCGCGTGCTCGTCGCCTCAGGCGTCTACCGGCGCAACTATGCCAGTTACCGCGGGCTGAAGAGCCGCGCCGTGGCCGTGCGCGCCACGAGTGTCGAGGCGCTCTCGAGCAACACGCCCGCGGCTGCCGTCATTCTTGGCGAACCGGACCTTGGCGGCGGGCTGGGCACGAACGGTTTTGCCATGCGCTGCGCCACGCTGACGAACGGCGCAGCCTTCTCCGGCTTCCTGCTCTCCAACGGCTTCACGCGCAACTCCGGCACGCCGCTCGATTACCTGCGCGCCGGCGGCGGCGTGTTGTGCGACAACGGCGGAACGCTCAGCCGGTGCATCATCTCCGGGAATCGCTCGGACACCCGCGCGGGCGGCATCATGTGCAACAACGGCGGCTCCGTGCTCAACTCCATCCTGCGGGACAATGCCGCCATGCTGGGCGCCGGGGCGTACCTGGATGGCAATGGCCTCGTACGCAACTGCCTCGTCACGCGCAATGCAGCCTCAACGTCCGGCGGCGGGCTCTACCTCGACATGGGCGGCGAATTCCAGAGCTGCACCATAGCGGGCAACACGGCCGGCACGTCGGCCGGCGGCGCGTACGTCTGGTCGGTCGGAGTCACCAATCTCAACAACATCGTGTATCTCAACACGGCCCCCGGAACGTCAAACTGCTACATCCTGCTTGGCGGCATCGGCTATTCATGCACCGAGCCGCTGCCCGCTGGCGTGTATGACGCGGGCGGCAACATCTCCAACGCGCCCTGGTTCGTCAACGCAGCGGCAGGCGACTACCATGTGCAGTCCGGCTCCCCCACCATTGATGCCGGGACCAACATGCCGTGGATGGCTGGCGCGGCCGATCTTGACGGCAATCCACGCATCTTCGACGGCAGGGTCGACATGGGCTGCTACGAGTTCGTGCCCGAGCCGTGCATGTTCATCATGGCCGCGGTGGCAGGGATCGCCATCGCAAGGAGATTCACTCGGTGTTAACCATGCGGGAGCGCGCCATGCGACCATCTGCGTTGACCTACTGCGGCATCATCGCCGCCGTTCTCTTCTCTCACGAGGCCGTGCCGGATGCGCTGAACGTCGCAGTCTGCGGCGCGGCGCACGACCATTACGTGCTCGATGTGCAGACGAATCTCGCGGCAACGGCCCGGTTCTCGGCCGTCGATGCGCTCGATGTGCGCTTCGGCACGCCCGCGCTCACCACGCTGCAGGAATACGCGGCGCTCGTGGTGTTCAGTGACTCCAGCTATGCGGATGCCACGAACCTTGGCACCACGCTCGCGGATTACGTTGACGGCGGCGGCGGCGTGGTTCCCATGGTTTTCGAGTGCGCCAGCTACTCATTCTTCTCGCCGCCGCGCTTTCTGTATGGCCGCTGGGAAACGGGCGGCTATGTCGCCATTCCGCGCGGCGACCCTCTCGCCGGCCCGATGCTGACTCTTGGCGCCGTGCACGAGCCGGCTCATCCGATCATGGCGGGCGTGACGAACCTCAACGGCGGCGTGCGCAGCTACCGCCCGTCGACCACCAACATCAACGACGGCTGGACGCGCATTGCCGACTGGAGCGACGGCGCGCCTCTGGTTGCGGCACGGGACATCAACGGCGGGCGGGTCGCCGCCCTGGCATTCTTTCCGGTGTCCGACAACATTTCAACCGTATACTGGCATACGGCGACTGACGGCGCGACGCTGATGGCCAACGCGCTCGAATGGGCTGCCGCACCCGAGCCGTGCATGGCGCTTCCGCCCGCCGGCTCAGCCGCACTGGCCTGGCTGGCCCGCCGGGGCCGCCGCTCCCTTCGCCGCAGGAAGACGACACGCCTGCAGACCTGACAGCGTCGAACTAACGGTTGCGTTGCGGTCGATGCTGCTCAGGCGGCGCTGGTTCCGCGGCACGACGTGCGATGCACCACCTCCAGGAGGACTCAATGAACACGCTCTGCAATCGCTCTGCACACCGGCGGGTCCGGCTCATGGCATTTCTCGTCACTGTGGCGTTGTGCGCAGCCGCTGCCGTGGATGCCGGCACGCGCTACGTTTCGCCGCTGGGCGGGCATGTGCCGCCCTTCACCAACGGCTGGGCCGGCGCGGCCACGAACATTCAGTACGCGGTTGACGCCGCCGCGGCAGGCGACGTCGTGCTGGTCTCGAACGGCGTGTACGCCGCAGGGCAGCGTGTCACGCCCGGCCAGGGCTTGTTGAACCGGGTCGTCATCACCAACGTCATCACCGTGCGCAGTTTGAACGGACCGGAGCAGACGGTGATTTGCGGCGCCGCGGGCGCGGGCGGCGGCAATGGCGCGGGCGCCGTGCGTTGCGTGTTCATGTCGGCGGGAATGCTGGACGGCTTGACCATTTCCAACGGGCACACTGCCAGCGACGCCTATAGCGAGGACCGCCTGGGGGGCGGCGTGCGTTTCTTTACATCCTGTGTCGTCAGCAACTGCATCGTGGCTGGCAACCGCGCGGTTGATGGCGGCGGGCTGCATGGTCAAGGCACCGTGATTGACTCGGCAGTCATCGCCAACCAGGCCGCGTTGTGGGGCGGCGGCGCGGTAATCGAAGAGAATGGCATGGCATGGAGATGCGTGATCAGCGGCAATACGGCAACAAATGCCGGCGGGGTGTTTGGCGGATCAGCATACGCGATTGCACGCGAGTGCATCATCAGCAACAATCATGCGGCCGGCAACGGCGGCGGCGTGTACAGCATGGGCATGCCGCTCGAGAGCTGCACCATCACGTGCAACACCTCGGGCGATGCGGGCGGCGGAGTGTATGGCTACGGTGGCTCGCTGAACAAGTGCGTGGTCACGGGGAATGTCGCCGGCAACAAGGGTGGCGGCGTGTGGTGCTGGGGGAACTATCTGACGAACTGCCTGATCGCCAGCGGCAACGCCGCCAGCTACGGCGGCGGCATGTACATCGAAGGCGGCTGCGTGGCGTGCAACTGCACGGTCAGCAGCAATTGTGCAGCCATCCAGGGCGGAGGGGTGTACTTCTACTACGCCGGAGGATTTGTCAACACCATCATCTATCACAATTTCACGGGCCAGGCAGGCACCAACTGGCACAGTACCACGAACGCCTTCACACCGTTCTTTCTCATGGGGTGCTGTACCACTCCCACGAATGGCCTGCCCATATATAGCGGGTGCGTCTCGGAAGCGCCGCTGTTCGACGCACCGGGGTCAGACTATCATCTGCTGGAAGGCTCGCCTTGTATCGATGCGGGTGTCTTCCTGCCGTGGATGGCGTTGGCAACTGACTTGGACGGCAACCCGCGTTATCAGGGCGCCGGGGTCGACATCGGATGCTATGAAAGCGTCCCCGAGCCGCTGCCCTGGAACGTACTGGGCATGCTGGCAGTCTGCGCCGCGCCGCGAACCATCAAGAGGAGGACGACATGAAAACGCGCCTTCAAAACGCTGTCCGCAATGTATTCGCTGCCATTCTGTTGATTGTCGCCGCGCCGCGGCCCGCAGGCGCGTGGACGGTTCGCAACATGTCTTCGTCGGCGGCGGAGACGAACAGCCTGCGTTTTGTGGCCAACGAGATCAACGCAGGCTCGTTCGATACGTCCGTCTACTTTGACGTGACCAACCCGCCGCCGCGCGTGTTCACGTTCAGCGCCGATTTCACGCGCCGGGTGACGTTCACGGGCAGCCCCGACGTGTTGCTCGCCAACGAGATCAACTTCTACAAGGGGGCCGACATCCTCAGCGTGGTGTGCAGCAACGCCGTGGTGCGCCTGTACGGCAGCGGCGGGTATGTCTGGAACTCACGTTTCACGGGCGGCGGCGTGACGCTGTACACGAACTATCTCTTTGAGGCGGCCAACAGCGCCGTGGGCACGGCCTTTTCGCTCTCGGTGAGCAATACCATCCAGGGCG